>JBGSSB010000084.1:0-3016 GCA_041737255.1 Chlamydiales bacterium
CAAGGCGTGGCTGGCCGGGAAGAAAGTGCATGCCCAAATCAGCACTGGCGTAGTAGCGATCCGCAAGTGTTAGTATTTGCTCTCTTATTTGCAAAATTTCGGGTAAATTTTTCTCTGAGCCAATTTGCTCTGCAGTAATTGCATGTGTAAAAGCCTCCTGAGGTAAGTAGATTTTATCATCCATGGCATCCTCATATATATCACGAGCTATATTGGTGAGCTGCATAGCGATACCTAAGTCAATAGCAAACGGGTAAGCATTTTTATTTTGGACATCAAATATGTCACACATCATTAAACCAACTGTGGAGGCGACGCCATAGCAGTAGCGAAGAAGCTCTTTCCATGTTTTAATTCTGTTTCCTTTCCGATCATTTTCTAGAGTAGCCACGAGAATTTTTGCAGGCTCAAGTGACATTTTTCTTTTAGTTGCCATTGATAGCAACGGTTGTACATGCTCGAGCTTACTTTGTTTTTTTTCTAGATCGTTAATTATTTGAACGCAGGACTGACCTTTGATGTCTACGAGGTCATCTACATAACGGCAAAATCCATACAAGGCTTGAATATCATGGGCTTGATTGGGACTAAGAAATTGAGTTGCCCAAAAAAAAGTTCTGCCATTTTTTTTCATTATTTCTTTAGAATTCATGAGCCACCTTCTTCTTTAATGATATTTTGCACCACTTTAGCCGAGCTTAAAACTCCAGGTAAGCCCGCACCCGGGTGCGTTCCTGCACCTACAAAATATAAGGATTCGATATCTTCTGATTTGTTATGAAAGCGAAAGTAGGCAGATTGACGAAATACTGGTGCAATTGAAAAACCAGCTCCCAGCTCTGAAAGATGCTCTCTCTCAAAATATTTTGGTGTGACGTGAAAACAGGTAGCAAGATTCTCTCGTAAATTTGGTAAAAGTCTTTTTTCTATGAGATCAATGAGTTTTTCTTGGTACAGAGGACCCATTTCATCCCAATTAGTTCCATTTGCAAGATTAGGCACAGGGGCAAGGGCGTAAAAACTGTCGCAGCCTTCTGGAGCCATATCAGGATCTGTCGCAGTAGGCCTGTGTATGTAAAGGCTAGGATCATCTGAAACTATTCCGTTGTTAAAAATATCTCGCAAAAGCTCTTTGTAGCTATTTCCAAAGACTATTGAATGGTGAGCTACCTCCTCATAGCGCTTTTTAGTTCCAAAATAGAGCACGAACAGACCCATAGAGTAAAAAAGCTTGTCTATTTTTTTATCGGTCCATTTTTTTCGATGAGTAGCGGCGATGAGGTTTTTGTAGGTAAAGGAAGGATCTCCATTCACAACAACAACATCTGATTTTAGAATTGTTCCGTTGCTAAGTTCTATACCCTGAACCTTTCCTTGTTCCACGAGTATTTGCGTAACCGTTGTGTTTAATTTTATTTTCACTCCTACTTCTGTAAGGAGCTTTTCAAATGCCTTTACCAGGCTACCAGTTCCTCCCTTTGCAAAATGAATGCCCCATTTACGCTCTAAAAAATGAATTAACGCATAGATTGATGTAGTGTCAAAGGGGTTACCACCAACAAGCAGTGGAGAAATGCTAAAGCACCTTCGAAGGTGTTCATTTTTTATATAGCTCGATACCAACCCATAGACGGATCTATAACTTTTAAGCTTTATAAGCTGGGGAATGGTTCTCAGTAGTGTAGCTATGCGATGAAATGGCTGGCATGAAAGACGATCAAACCCAACGTGAAAAATTTTTTCGGAAAATTCAAGGAGCTTCTTGTATCCTCTAACATCAGATGGATTTAAGTTGTGAACCTGTGATACAGTCTCATCTAAGTTACTGCCATAATCAAAAGTAGTCCCATCTTCAAATAGGTATCGATACCAAAGATCTAGCGGAATAAGTTCAACATATTCGTTTAAATTTTTATTGAATAGCTTAAAAAGTTCCTCAAACAAAAAGGGTGCTGTAAGAACAGTTGGCCCTGCATCAAAAAAAAAGCCATCTTTTTCAAACACCTGTGCTCGCCCACCAAGTTGCGTCATTTTATCTACAAGCGTTACGTCATATCCAAGCGCTTTTAATCTGAGCGCCGCCGCTATGCCGCCAAAGCCAGCACCAATGCATATAGCCTGTTTTTCTTTATGCTTTGACATTGCAAATACTTTTTTGTGTAAAACCCCGGCAGAAAAACCGGGGTTTTTTTGTTTAGAGAATTACGCGAGTTCTTTTAGATTAACGCCATCATCTTCTGTCTTAGCTCTTGCTATCCAGTAGATAATAATTCCGTAGCCACATTTTGCAACCACATCAGCAATACTGTAACCTACTTGAACTGCTGCAATTCCAAAGCCTGCATCTTTAAACTCGTTAAAAAGGTAGGCAATTGGGTAAAAGCTCCACGCAATGAGCGTAAGATTTCGTATTATAGAAACGTAAGATCGGACAATCTGAGGCTGCGAGCCAAGTGAATCGCCCAAGCGGAAATAAAGTACGTACATGATGTACAAAAATGGAACCATACTCAGGCACCAAAAAACTATTCTAGTAGTAGAATCACTAGAGATTTCACCTGGATAACCAAGTAAAATCATCAAAAATGCTGCACTTGCTAGGCTTACAAAAAGACCTTTAGCTTTATCCCAAGCAAGGTTTAATACCGCGATTAATTCCACCATTAGCAGTGGTACAGTCAACAGCCAGTCAACATATCGATAGGCATCATTGAATGGAGTTCCAGAGGGGACGTACGTACCATCTTGGAGAACGTAGGCGCTTTCCCAGCTAGCGAAAATTCTAAAGTAGTGGTAACAAGCAATTAGCGTAACTACTGCAGATACGTAAAGTGCAACACGATATTTTCTCGACACAAGATCACGAGAAAATAAGAAAAATATTGTGCATGCTCCCATAGCGGCTATAACCAATGAAAGCACATTGTACACTAAAGTGTACTGGCCTGTTGTGAGGTCAACCATTTTTAAAATCCTATGTTAAATTGAAGAAAAAAATTTTTCTTCATCGGTTTTT
>JBGSSB010000097.1:0-36847 GCA_041737255.1 Chlamydiales bacterium
CCCGATAAACCCTTTTCTATAAATAACCCCATTATGGGGGGGGGGCTGGGGGATACCCCAGGTTGAGCGCATTTCCCCTGGACCAACTTTAGGCTTAACCCTCATGACTCGGCAAAAGTGAGACGTTAACATTCCACTCTAGGCAAAAAAACTAGCGTCAGTTGGTTTTACCTACTTTCCTTACTTCCTTCCCCCGGGTAATTCGGGAGGGGGTTTAAGGGGGAAGGAACGGCCCCCTTTTTTTGCGTCACAAGCATATACCCTACTCAGATTATCTGCACTTTCCTTCTCCTTTTGTTCCCTGGAGGCATTATAAATTCACTATTCATGTCTATTGTACCTAGAATAATTGGTCCATAGTGCACCTCAAAGCGACCATCTTCAAGTTCATTTAATCCTACAGGTTCTCCTGTTAAGGTCTTGCCTACATATATTTCCTCTCCTTTCCACCTTATGGATCCATTGTGCCTAACGCCACGCACAACATAATCAGAGCTATATTCTGGAGATCGCAGTATTCCATCCCAGCTTCTTTCTGATGCGACGTAAACACTTCCCGGAGTTTTTTGCCCAAGCGCTTCATGAGGTCTGGTGAAATTAAAATACTCCTTAAATTCTTTAAATTTCACATCTTGCTTCACTAAAGTTAGCTCAGGAGGCATTGCCGTCTCATTTTTTAACGTTTGATGCATTCTTTCATGCCTGCCATTCTGCTGTGGCTTGCCAGGATCTATCCACTCTGGTGTTACTCCAGCCTTAATTAATCGAACAGATAACTCTGAAAACCTTCCCACACCACATGAAGCGAAAGGAGGACCATTATCATTTCTCATGTACCATGGTAATCCATATTCTCTAAATGCGGCATCCATTACCGCCCAAACATGATTTGTATCATTACGATTAAGCTTTACGCAGCGAAATAAAAATCTTGTTGCACCGTCAGTAAGGGTAAATGGTTCGCATTTGCTTCCATCAGCAGTCAAAAACCAACCCTTGAAATCAGTACACCACACATCATTTGATTGTTTGCAATGGACTAGAGGGGCTGTTTTCCCGGGTACCCGTCGTCGGAATTTTCGCGCGACAGTGAGCCCATATTTATCAAATAAATTTCCGATTGTGGTCGTAGAAGGCCAGACGATTTCAGGGCGGTTACTCTGAAGCCACGCATAAACTTTCTTTGGCCCCCACGTAGGAAAGCAATGTCGAACCGACAAGATCTCATCAACTAATTCTGGATTTGTCTCAAGAGCTTGTTTCAAGGGTGCACGACTCTGATCCTTTAAACAATCTTCACCCCCATTTTTGTAGCGATTCAGCCATTTATATCCATTTTTTCGGCTTATGTTATATGCCCGACATAAGTCGGCCATAGTCGCCTTATCTTCATAGCAGGCGTCAATAAATAATTTTCTTTTGTTTTCCACTATGTTTATTCCCCATGCCATATATACCTCATTTTTAATGAAATATATTATATCACAAAGTGTAACCTATGTGGTTGTGCTAATGTGTAACCTATGTGCCTTGGTCGGACCATCGCATCTTTTCATAAGATCGGGCTTTATTGCGTCTAGGTGGTGTTGCTGATGGATCCTATTTGTTTTTCTACTGATACCTTTGTTCCTCGAGTTCGTGAAAACACTGTCTCTTCTGATGAAAAAAGACGTGCGCGAATCCAGACCGCACTGCTGGGTGCTGCTTTTGGAGCTGCTGAGGTGTCGCCGACTAAGTTGCCATCGCGTCTGAAAAAAGAAGAAAAAGGTAGTCTGCGCTTAACAAGTAAAAGAAGAATTAGCAATGGGCCTCCTGTAAAAAACTTCTTTGCGAAGCTTTTTAGGGGGAGCTCTTCATCTCAAAAGAGTGGTGCGGCATGGAAAAGTGCAGCTCCTAGTCCTCAGGTTAGTCGGCGCAGCTCCATTGGCAGTGGTAGAATTTCTGTAGTTGACCCAGAAGAGGTAAGGGCAACCATAGGGGCTCTTTACCAAGAATTTGCAATGCTCGTTGCAAAAAGCACCCTATCTTTATCTGAAAAAATGACACGTATTGCGACGTACATAGGTGGCCTTCGTGTGATTATTGCTGCTAATGTTTGCCATGGCGATCTAAAGCCTGACAATATTTTATGGGATGAGACCCGCTTTGCTATTAGTGATTTTAATGGCTCAATCTCCATTACCGATGTTTGCGAAATGATGAGAGAGGAGTTTTGTTTTGAAAGCGAAGATCAAAAATCTGCTATTAAAAGAATTGTGTATTCACTTTGCGATGGGAATTTGCCAAAAGTTAGTGGGAATCAAGGTGCCATCAAAAAGCTGATTGAATGGGGCATTCTTGCTGAAAACGCACTACACAACTTCACAAAAAAATCGATAAAGAACAAGTATAAGCTTGATGAACTTAAACACTATTTAGCCACAAAGTTTATCCCTCAGAATACTAAGGGATATGCGTGTACGCTCTATTTTGATAAAATGTGTAGCTCTTTTTGGCGCTGCGAGAAAGAGCAGTTTAGGCTTGCCTGCTTTGCATTTGATATGCGAGCTGCCGCTCTTACAATGTATGCAATTTTAACTGGAAGTTACCCACCACTTTTAGAAAGAGATACCCAATACTACCAGAGCCTTGAGGCATCCCTTAATGAGCTTGGAGTTTCAGCAAGGGCAAGTAGCATTATTCGCAAGATGGCAGAACCCAAAGATAGCACCCCCTTTACTCTACCTGTAACCTTAGATGAGCTCGAAGAGCTGCAAAATGAGTTTTGTCCTGAAAACAGGTGCGAACATGATCGAAAGCTAGAACATCTGCAAGAGGATGTTGAAAAACTGGAAATAGGTGAAGGACTGCCTCCTCCAGCAACAGAAGTTGAAGAATTAGAGCAACGTCTTAAATTGTTGCAGCTTACCATACACAACCTTACGGGCCTTGCCGAGGTAGATGAAAAGGGGCAGCTAGAAAGCTTCAAGGGTGACCTCGTAGCTACATTAGAAAATGACAAGCAATTAGACAAGCCCACCCGCGAGATGCTCGTTAAAAACGCCCAAGCACTTCAAGAATCGCAAAACTCAGGTATGAGTGAAATGGAAGAAATGGCTTTTTCCATTAAACACTACAAGGCCGAAGTTGAAGCATTTACTCGAGCAATGAACCGACTTATAGATGCTCGACAAGAAAATCCTGAGCAAGAGATGGATTTGATCCATCGCCAGGCTTTAATTGAAAAGGCCTTTAAAGCCTATCCTGATGCTTGCCAGGTTACATCGGGTAGCGATGTAACAGTTTTACTGATGGATCCTGATGAGCTTGATAGTTGCGACGTTCTTGTTAGGCAAGAGGCTATTGGCGATGGAGCCTCGGCAACGGCATATAAGGCCCTCTCTCTTCGAGAGCTGCGATATGTGGTGTTAAAAGATTTTCAGGATGGTGTTGTCCCGCAAGAGGTGCAAAATGGTGGTAAGATACTCTCTGAGATTGGAGAACACATGGGAGTGCAGGAAAAAGTAAAGATTTATAGCTTAGGAGCCAAGGAGGAATATAAACAGGTGTTTCTTGAGCCATATTATAAAAACCGAGACTATGCTCCTGCTATATATGCTGATTTGTTTTGCTCCAGATGGAACATTCCTAAGGAGTCAGAGGCTGTGTTGCGTGTTCTAAGAGAGTCGTTTCCAGTGCCTAGTAGCATGGGGCAACTTGAGGCCTTTATAGATGAATATGGCAGGATCTTCACAGGGATATTAGGAATGCATAAAGTAAAGAAGCTTGTTGAAAACTACCAAGCTCTTATTGCCGAAGATGTTAAACTAAAAGAGCAAGAGGTGGCAAATAGGTCGCTTAGGTTAAAACAGCACCACGGGATAAGTGAACTATTGCAGAGTGGGGCACAACGACAAGAGCGCATTAAAAATGAGGCTCACTACTTAATTGATAGTTGTAAATACAGCCAAGGGGGATTGATAACGATAGATTTGGATGAGCTGAAGAGGCTTTTAGCTAGTTGTGATAAGAGTTATCATTCAGCTATAAAAGAGGTAGCAAAAGCTGTGATGGTTGTTGCAATACGAAGATGCCAACGAAATATCGTGCAAGAATGGTTAGTGAAGGCTGAAAGAAGGAACGATAACCCTATTTATTTAGCTAGAGAGTGGGAAAAAAGGGTTTTTGATATGGAAGTTGGGGACTCATACCTTGATCTTAACGGCATAAAGAGTCTTTGCAAGCTTTTAGGGATAAAAATTGCAGCGCAAGAAGGCCAAAACAGCAAAAACCAACAAATGCTCATGACACTGTGCAAGATTTTGGAGCAAATTTCAGAATTATCTCTTATGTCCAAGCGCTTGCAAGGGCTGGTTAAAGATAAATAAACTGGTCTACTTAACAAACAAGAGACCAGGGTGACGAAATCTTTTGTTTTATTTAATAGTGCTATTAATAAACCAATTGCGATATAGTTAGTGTTTTAAAAATGCGAGGATTTCTATGCAACCAGTAAGTGCCGGGTTAAGCCCAAGGTCTCTTGAAAGGCTAGAAGAGCAAATTTCAGCACAAGTAAAAGCTAAACAGCATGAGATGTTTGGCGACTCAAGTGTTATAGCCAATGAAGGTGATGAACTTTACGAACAACTAAGTGAGGCTATCGATCAACTAGTAGAACCCTTTCCTGCGGCAGCTAACGGCAGTAAATTCGTTAACGTTACGTGCGAGGTTTGCCCTCTGTTAAAAGTTAATTTTTCTCATTTTCATGGTATTTTTAAAGAGGCGGTACCTGGAAGTTTATTTCTTGATGAAGTGGGTAGGGCAATTGATTTTGGTCCCTTGCAAGATGCTGAATTAGGCAGTTTTACCACACACAATACCACTCTTAAAATAAAAAACATTCGCTTTAAGCTAGGGGTAGCTATGCGACACAATGAGCATAGTGGTCTTGAATCATCTAGTAAAAAAATAATAGCAATCAATGCGCAAACTATCTACGGAGCTGTTGATGCAAATCCTTCACTTAAGAAAACGGAGTTTATAGCAGACGTTACTTTTGGCGAGTACCTGAATGTTAAAAATATGGAGATCCCTATAGAAACTTTAGGTGATGAAACGACAGCAGTGCTTACTATTGCTTTGCCACCCTTGACAACTAAAGTCGCCTACGATGGAACAATTGCCTTTAAAAATGGAGCAGTTTGTAACATACAGGATATTATCGGACCTGATCCTGTACAGTGGGTAAACTACAATTTTTCAATAGACTCTCCTTTTACTGTGTAAAAAAAGTTTTAATTTAACTATTTAGTTGATAGTATCAGGGAAAAGAGGGATAGCTATGTCGACCTCCGACCCTGATTCACTTGACGATATTGACAAAGAATATCAAGAACTCGCTGCCGTGCTTGCTTACGCAAGAGCTACCGAGGAATTGATTATTCGTCCCAACTCGCTTTTGTCCAAAAAAGCACTTTTTGAGCGCTATCAAAACGAACTGCAACAAGAATTTGCCACATACAGGCGACGCCAGACAAATGGCGCCATAAAGCTTGCGCAATCGCTTAGCGAGCTTGTGCAGGAAAATCCTGAGCTCTTTTCCGAGGAAGTTTTTGAAGAAATAAGCCACATTGCTGACCTTTCTGATCGCATAGCAAGCGACACACAAGGCTATGCTGAGCACATCGCCCAAGGAAAAAGCCTCCAAGAATTTGCCGCTGTAAGTGATGCAACCATAGACAAATTATACCAAGCTGCTAAGCGTATCTACGAGCAACAACTTTTTGACGATGCCGCAGATGCATTCTACTTTTTAGTTGGGCTTAATGCAGAGATCTCTGCATTTTGGTTGGGTCTTGCAAATGCCAAACTTCATCAAAAAAGCTACAAAGAGGCCCTTGCCGCATACGATAGCGTTACGCAAGCTCCTAGTTATGATCCAAGCGTACATATTTCAATGAGCCAGTGCTATAAAGCTCTTGGGGAATACGACAATTCCATAAACACTCTTGATATCGGCATCGCTTTTGCAGAACAAAATCAAGAATATGCTCACTGCAAGTCAAGCTTAGAGGATGAAAAACTACGGCTTGAAAATGCAGGCAACTGAAGGGGTTACCTATGTCAATTTCTGAAAACAGATTTAATCTTCCTGAGCCTGTTGGACCCCTGTCTGGCCCACAGCCGCCTCCATCTACTCAAGAAACTACTTCTGCTGAAGCAGCACTGCCCGCAAAAGGTACTGCCTCAAGTCGGTTACGCCAAAAACCACCTCTAACCTCTGATGAAACAAAAGTGCAGTCATCAAAAGGTAAGGCAACTGCAAAAGCAGCTGCCGGGGGAGGAAAATGGATTCGTGGTACACAAAAGACACTTCCTCAAAAAACGGTTGCTACTGCTGCAGCTCATCGTTTGTCACCGCCACCACTTCCACTGCGTCCTGATGAATATCTCTTTGATGGTGTTAAAAAAGGGGATCTAAACCAAGTAGCGCACGCTTTAGAAGATAAGGATCTATCGAGTGAGGAGTTATCAAAGGCATTTGCTGATGCTAAGGGTAAACCAGGTATCCAAGAGCTCATAAGCAAAAGACAATATGGATCACTAATAAGTACATTAAAGGAAGCTGGTGTTGAACAAAAACGCCCTCTTCCACCAGGGCCTGCAGCCACTGCTTCCAAACCTGTACCATCTTATCCGCCGCCACCGGCTCCTACTGGAAAGGCTCATGTGCAACAACCGATTCCTGATGATTTACCACCGCCGCCATCTACGTTAGCTCAAAGGCCTGTGGTGCCAAGTGACATGGGTGAAACGATGACTCTTCCGCCTTTGCCAAAAAGATTTGCAGCTAATGAACCTGGCGTCAAGATGGAAATAATACAGGGGGGTGAGGACACGGCACCACAAAGCTCCGGAGCTCTAAAAGAAAAAGTTGATTCCTTAAAAGGTTGTAAAACCGATTCTCAACGAGTTTTTGTTTTGAGTACTTTAAAAGCAGGTGAGCGTAAGCAGGTAGAGCAATTTGTTAAGGCGGAATTGATGATGGTTGGCCAGAATTTGTCTGGTGCGCGAGGTTCGACTAAAGAAAGCCTGCTCCAGGAAAAAATGACATTATTAACGCTTGCGTCACAACTGGCTGTATTAGATGCTATTCCAGCGAGTTCTATCGAGAAACATCCTGATTCACAAAATTTGTCAGTAAAAGACACTATAGCTTATATTTCGGATCCTTATTTGCTGGGTTCAGCAAAGAATGAGACATTCGTTGATTATAGAGATCGTGGCATAAGTAATGAAACGTTAATGAACCGGTTTGCTTTGGCTTACAGTGGTTTTACTACGACCAAAGATGTAGTAACAGCTATACTTAAACGGTATGTAGAGGTGATTGACAATCCCTCAGCTCAGCAAAATCTTCTTCAGCTTTTAAGTAAAGTTCATACACTTTCGTCGCAGAGCTCAAATGAATCAGCAGAGGCTAAAAAGGAAATCAATGAGAGACTCCAAGAGTTTACTCAAACTGAATTAAAAAAGCCTGGAACAAAAAGTTCGCTTCAAATGCAACTTCAACTTGTAGCTAACCAGGTCGATCAACCGATCGTTGCGGTTGACCTAGGTAAAAAACCTGTGAAACCAGAAACTGGTTTGAGATTGCAGCAGGTATTAGCCCCGGGAAAAAAATCTCCAGAGATGATTGCTAATTTTGCTTCAAGTTTGACCTCTATACAAAATAGAGCGTATCAGTCCATTAATCCAAGTGAATTTTTTACTACAGTTGGTTCCATAAAATCAAATAACCAACCAAATCTCACTGAATCAATTAGACTATTTAATAATATCACTAATGCCGCGGTGCAAGCGATTCTGCAGGAAAATTCCAGCGATCGTAGTGGTATGATTAAGTTTTTTATTGACGTGCAGAATGAGCTTATAAAAAATGGTGATTTTCAAAGTGCATTTGCAATCCAGGCAGCTTTTAATAATGCTGCAATCGATCGACTAGATGAAAAAAAAGAACTGTCGGGGAGATATGGTGAAGCACTGGAAAAAAGTTCAAAACTTTTTGATCCTGGGAAAAATTTTGCAAACTTAACAGCTGAAATAAAGCAAAGAAAAGCAACAGGTGAATTTTATCTCCCACTTATGAGCTTGGCACTTGGGCAGTTAACTAACGCTAATGAGATGGCGAATTCTCAAGATAAGGCAGAGATAAGTCCGTTTAAGGTTTTAAAATTCGGAGAAATTATAGAAACTGCTTTTGAATCACAGTCAGAAAAAAATAAGAATATAAAACCACCCGAGTATAATGTGCGCTCTGATTTACTAAACCTGCAAGTTGATATAGATGAGATGTACGATAAATCACTAATACTTCAACCACGTAAATAACAGGATACTCGCTCTGAGATGTGCTTGTGCTTTCATGATTTTTCTTCAATAATTAGCTGCTAGATAAAATAGCTACTACTTGATATAGAGTAAAAACAGAGGAGTAGGGAGGATTGCCTACTTGGTTGCTCTTGTGTTGGGCTTTAATCCCTCTGCATTTGTAGATTTTAATTTTTACGGTATCGACAAAACAAACATCGAGACGAAAGTACTGAGTATGAACCAAGAAGAGCTTAGAAATAAAATTATAGAAAGCGTGCAAAAGCTTGAGGGAACGTTTGCTGATGTGGCGTTTAACCTGGCGAGTGTTTTGGCTGAGCAAGAAATGTATCGGCCTAATCAGCTGATGCCCAAAACAGCATTTTTGGAGCGCTATCAAAAGCAGATTGCTGAAGAGCTTGAGGGGCCCCAAAATCGTCTTAAAAATGGAATGGTGGCGCTTTTGTCTGCTATGAGTGAGAGCGAAGTAGGTTGCGATGATGCAGAGATTATGGATGACTTAGCTAAAATCTCTAATCTTGTGGTGCTTATAGCTGATGACAGGCAGCGCTTTATTGACGAGCTAATTGACGATAAGACGATACAAGAAATTGCTGGCATAAGCGATGGCGCAATTGAAAAGATGTACCAGGCATCAAAGTGGTTATACGATCAGAAGCGCTACCAGGAAGCAAGAGATGCTTTTGGCTTTTTGACTATGCTGAACTCGCAAAAATTTGCCTTTTGGCTAGGCCTTGGAAATAGCGAATATCAACTCCAAAACTATTCAGCGGCACTGTATGCCTATGCTTTTGAATCTCGAGTAAATCCGACAGATTACTTTTGTCATATGTTTGCTTGTCGCTGCTACGAGGCTCTTAATGATTTAGATAATGCAAAGAACTCCCTGGAGCTTGCCTTGTATGTTATAGGTGACAATCCGGAGCACCAAGAAATAAAGCTGACTCTCGAGCAGCATGCTAAACGAATTGAGATTGCCTTGCGCAAGCGAGTTTTGTGATGAGGTTAGTCTGAAGTGGAAAGTATTTTTTAGAAGGCCTCTGGGGCGAGTGAGCTGATTTTGTTGCCGCTGATTCAACTATAAATTAGGCTTGTTACCTGCCAAAGCATGCCTTCAATGCAAGAGGTTTAGTTAGCTCTAGCCGCATTAAATTTTTCCTTGCTTTTAATTTGGAGGCTATTGTATATTCTTTTCTTTATAAAGAGAGGTTATACATGAATCCAGTGGCTCGAAGTCTTCATACGCAGCTAGAAACGGATATTTCAGAAAAGGCTATTCAGAAGCAAAAAGAGATGTTTGGTGAACATGGTATCACTGTAACGAAGGGTGATGGCCTTTTTGAGGAATATAGTGAATTTCTTACGAAACTGGTAGAGCCTTTCCCTCAGAGTGAAGATGGTAGCAGGTTTATTAATGCATTCTGCCACGTTTCTCCTAAACTATACGTTAATATCTCGCATTTAAATAAAATATTTAAAAGGGTTGTGCCTGGTAGCCTACATTTGGATGAAGTGGGTAAAACTATAGACTTTGGCCCCCTAGAACACTCTATTTTGGGTAGTTTTACAAAGCGCAATATGCGTCTTACCTTAAAAAATATCCGTTATCGTCCAGGGGCAGAACTGCGTCCTAATCAGGTGTATGTTCCTGAGGCAAGCGATAAAAAGCAAATGGTAATTAATTCAAAAGTTACAATTGGCGCTGTAAACCAAGATCCTGCCTTGATGAAAACAGAGCTTGTCGCAGATGTTGTCTTTGGGGATATGCTGAATGTAAAAAACTTTGTAATTCCTGTGGAAACCTTGGGCGACGAGACTACAACTGAATTAGTGATTGCCCTGCCTAAAACGATATGTCACATCAAACCTGATGGCACATTTGCTATTAACAATAGGGTGTGCAAAATATCTGAACTGTACACAGGCAAAAAGCCCGTACTTTGGGTAAACAATACGTATACTTCAGTTATTCCCTTTTGTGTTTAGTACGCATAGTAAATCATTTGCAATATAGTTGTTGAGCTTTGAAGCTGACAGGAAATGGCGGAAAATCGCCATTTCCTGTCAGCTTTTCTTGTTGTAAAGGCTCGTTTTCCCTAATAAATTCATTTATTTAAAATAATTACTTATTACTGTAGAATGAAGATAGGTGGAATGGGTAGGCTTTTGCCCTGAATTTTTGCATCGTTAGTTGATCATCGAACTTGCGTTGTAATCCATGGGCGCTTCTCCTATGAGTAAAGAATTAGAATAATCCTTGATTTACAAGTTAGACGACCAGAGCTTGTATTTCATTAGCGAGGTGAATCATGAGTGGTAACATTAGCGGCGATCAGCAACCTCTGGACACTTCATGGATTGATGCTGCCCAAGCAGATGTAAGTCAAATGGAGACGGACGTTGCAGAATTCAAGGCAATTGCAGACACGCAAATGGAAGTTTCTCTTCCAAGCTTGTTAAATGCTGATGGCACAGAACGCACTGGAGGCTTGAATATAGAGCCAAAGCCCCAGGAATATTCCACAGAAGATATAGATAAAGCTATGGCGGATATAAAGCTGCCCGGAGATACAGCAAGGCCTAGGCTTAGCGGGGAGCAAAAACGTGAAAGAATGGAGGCGATGAAGAGCTTTGCTCCTGAGGGTGCGACGGTGTCTATACTGCACGCTGGAGATTTTGCGGTTTCCAAAGGTTCCGGGGAAATTAGTGGTCGCGCACGATCTGATAGTGCTATCGGACAGCAGGCAAAGTCTTTGCCAGGTGATGGGCTTGAATCGGTTACTGGGGGAGCGGCGGCAACTCGTGCCTCTATAGGCGACTCTCCATCTACTACCGAAGATGCAGCAGCTGTTGTTGGCAAATCAGCTGACAGACGGCTAAGTTTGAAGGAAAAGGCGTCTGCGGTTTTAACGAAAATTTTGACGAAATTGGGGATATCTACCTCTTCTGGAACGACCGGGACAAAACATTCTCGGGATTCAACAGATGGCATGGAACCTGCAAGTAAGAGGGTGAAGACCGACAGCCCAAGTAAGCGTGAATCAATTGATTTAGCTGATGAGCCCATATCAACTGCAGGTGGTGTGCAAGGTCAACAAACAGTGGAAGAAATTGCAGCTGATTTAATGAACTTTGAACTTGAACCCTTAGAGCAAAAACAAGAAAGTTCTCCCCCATCACGTTCCGTTGTCCCGGGGGACTCAGAATCAGCACCGATAGCTCCGGCTATTCCAACTGCTGTTTCTGGTGGCGAAATAGAGGACATTCAACCTCGGCAGAAAGCAGGGCCAACGGCAGAGGGGGCGGCCGGAGCGGTGCACCTACAAAAGTCTGAGGCGGTAGCAGTGCCGGCCGACTTGGGTGTGTCAAAGGCTCGTCCGCCAATGCAACAAAAAGAATTAGAATCTAAATTGCATCAGTTTAAAGCCGCAAATAATTTTATGTCGAAATTCGGGTGTATCGATGGGCTTGCTAGTGGAGATCGAAGTAACCTAAAGGATCTAGTAGTAAAGTGCTTAGATCCAAAAAATAGTAAAGATTTGGAGGAACTAGGCATAAAGAAGAATGATTTAATGAGAGTTCTAGCAGAACTTACTATGATGGTATCTGAAAACGGTGAGATAGATGTAACTAATTTTAAAAAAGCTTTAATGGGTGAAGCGGATGGTACGTTCAGAAATTTAGAAGTTGGGTTAAATAAAGCCTCAGATGGCAACGTTGAGCTAAGTAACTTAAACAAACACGTTCAAAAAAATGAAATTGAGGGAGCCAGGGTAATACTTAAGAATTTGGAAAATCAAACTGACCTTGGTGAGATTAAAAAACTTGGATTTCAGCTGAATGAACTTCAGAAAAATGCAGGTATAGCCTTACAACTATTTAATTTGCTTAGTAAAACAAGTGTAGATGATATGAGTGGGAAAATAGATAGTTTACAAGCTCGTTTAAGTCAGGTATCTACTAGTGCAAAAAACTTTACCAGTGAGATTAAATATTTAAACACAGTTGTGCATGAGGAGGAAATTGCAAAAGCTCAAACAGTAATAAATACGCTGAGACAGGGATTGGAGCAAGCTTCAAAAGAGTTGGATTCTGAAAAAATGAGAGGTATTCCAGCCGAATTATTTCAGTCGATACAAACTATTGATACATGTGAGTTGCGTGCTCAAGCTGCTTTAAATTTGATGAATCTTATGAATAATGATGGCATGTTTAAAAAGGCTGCAGAGCAATTACAAACCTATACCGCAAGTGGCGCTATTCAAGGGGCTATAAAACAAGCCGTAGACGAAACCAAGAAAGAAACTGTGAGATGGGGTGATGATGTAAGTGAACTTGTAGAAATGAGCACTCCGAGCACAAATACCGGCATAAGAGAATCACTTCAAAATTTAAAAAATGATTTCTCTCGTGTAAACGCTAGTTTATCAGAAAGGTTGGGAAAAATACCTGGTGAGATAAATCCAATGTTTTTTTCTCTTTATGCCACATCGATATCAGAGCTAGGTAATGAAAGAACTGATGGTTCAGTAGGACCACTTTCTAAAGGTGATTTTGCGGCCGTAAAGATGGCAAGTCCAAATACTATTATTGCACCGCTTACTCTGGGAAAAACACATCCTAAACTTAAGCATATGCCAGCTTTTGTAGATGGCTTCCATAAAGAAGTAATAAAAGGGCAGGTATTAAAGACAGGTGAGCTATCAAGTTTGCAAAGTGGAAAAATTGGCAGTAAACAAGTAACTGATCAACAAAAAGAAGATAATTTAAAAGTGTTTTTGAGATTGGCGAATGGCGATGAGGTGAAAGCAAATAAACTAAATGATTCATTCACAGATATGATGGCAGGCCTAGAAGGTATAGGACTCGACCCAAAACAATACCTAGAATCTACACGAGAATTTTTAACTGCTATTGGCTGGAATCCAACAGAAAAGAGCATTTCCTTGTAAAACGGGCTAAAATGGGCCGGTCCCAATGGTGTCAACTTAAGCGCATGATATTGAAAACGAATGCCTTGCATCAGCATACCCTCCTATATACAAGTCAGAGTCAGGGGTCAGACGAGTCAGGGGTCAAGTCAGTGTAGTCAGGGGTCAAGTCAGGGGTCAGACGAGTCAGGGGTCAGACGAGTCAGGGGTCACGAGTCAGGGGTCAGACGAGTCAGGGGTCAGACGTGACTTGTTGACTTATTTCTTGTGGAAAATCCAGTTGTAGGCGATTCTGTCCGATTACTTAATACAAAATGTTGTCCTAGGAGTTTTTGATGCCACGGTCACCGAGATATAATTCCCCAGGAGCAATTCATCATGTAATGCTAAGGGGAAACCAAGGAAGGCCCATCTTCTATTCAGATGATGATAGGGTGCAATGCTGTCTATTACTACAGGAAGTTCTTGAACGTTACGGACATAGATTACATGGATATTGTTTAATGACTAATCATATACATCTAGCCTGGCAACAGGGTAGTGCCGAACTTTCTACTGCCGTTCAAAATTTTGCCTTTCGTTATGCACAGAGGATAAACCGATACCGCAAAGAAGTTGGCCATGTTTTCCAAGGAAGATTTAAATCGATTCTGGTCAACAAGGAAAATTATCTAACTCAATTGGTTCGCTATATACATTTGAATCCTGTTCGTGCAGGGATTGTAAAGAGACCCGAAGATTATAAGTGGAGTGGGCACAATACTTATCTAGGAACGGACCCAGTTACATGGATTGAAAGTGATTATGTTCTCAAACGATATTCTGAAGACCGGGAGACTGCCGTAAAACGATACAATGAATTTGTCTATGCTGAAATAGGTGTCAATTCAGTAATCGATTTCAAAACTGGCATGCGATCTGGAATAATAGGGGATGATGTATTCATCAAAGAAGTGCTGGACGAAGAAAAGTCACCTAGTAAAAAAAGTGATAATTTAAATATTACTATAGCAAATCTTATTGAGCACGCATGCGCAAGATATGGAGTTACCGAAATGGAAATTGCATCTGAAAGTAGAGTCAGGGAATTGGCCCATGTAAGAGCTGTGATTGCGCTCTTAGCTCGAGATAAGGGTCTCTCAATTGTTGAGGTTGCAAAAAAACTAAACCGCGATACCGGTGGGCTTAGCCGTTTGTTGAACAAACTTCATGCGAATATGAAAAATTCGTCTGTTTTGATGCAAGAGGTTGTATCAGTAAAGAATGACTTTGCGAGCAGTATAAAAAATGCATGATGCAATAAGTCAACAAGTCACGTCTGACCCCTTGATAAGTCAACAAGTCACGTCTGACCCCTTGATCCGTCTGACCCCTTGATCCCGTCTGACCCCTTGATATAAGTCAACAAGTCACGTCTGACCCCTTGATATGACCCCTTGATACGTCTGACCCCTTGATATAAGTCAACAAGTCACGTCTGACCCCTTGATAGTAGATATACAGGTTGTCACGCTGCGATCACTCATTACCATCGCGCTACTTCCTTATGATGCCTATAATTCTATAGATGCCTTTGTGCGTGTGGTATTTCGGCGGCTTGTCTCTAGTCGGCACCTGCTGCAGTGGACAGCCTGCGAGGATGGAAGCCAATGTCATACAAAAGCCCATAAGGCGTTTATATGGCGTTTAGGGGCTGTTTCGCTGTTTGGGGTGGCGTTAATCGTTGTAGCTGCATTTTTAAGCCCACAAGAGCTCTATTTAGTTGTGCCTGTTTGCCTGCTGTGGATAGCTGCTCCTTTTATTGTCAGCGTTATAGATAAGCCAACCATATACCGCACTAAAGATAGTTTGTCCAAGAGTGATCAGCTATTTTTGCGGAAGGTTGCACGAAAGACCTGGCGCTATTTTGATGAACTTGTAGGGCCACAAACACACTGGATGCCACCTGATAACTACCAAACACGTTTGAATGTGGAGGTTGCCCAACGCACTTCGCCAACAAATACAGGGTTGTGGTTGCTAACGGCCCTTAGTGCCTATGATCTGCGGTATATTACCTGTGATATCCTTATAGATAGGTGTTTGGCAACCTTTAACGAGCTCAGTAAGCTTGAGCGCCATGAAGGCCACTTCCTTAACTGGTATAACATCCAATCACTAGATCCGCTGTTCCCAAGATATGTCTCAACGGTTGATAGCGGCAACTTTCTTGCCAGCATCTGGACGCTGAGAGAAGGTTTGTTTGAGATGTCATCAGCCTCAATTATGCCCGAAAATATCATGTTAGGGGTTAGAGATGCTGTTGCGCTGGTTTTAGAACAGAGCCCCACTTACTCTGATAAGATTTTACCCTATATCGATCAAGAGGCTTCTGGCTCCATTTGGGACTCTATTTTATTGCTGCGAAGCACATTAAAGGCGGCTCAAACAATTAAAATAGAATTTAACGATGGTGATTCATACTGGCTCGACCAAAGTATAGAGCAGCTTACCGCCTGGGATTCGCTTGTAGTGCGCTACTACGGCTGGGCGGCTGTTCTTGCTGAGATATCTAGTGAAGAGCTTTTAGAGCTAGATGAGATGGCAGTGCTATGGAAAGAGCAGGCGCTTGCCTGGCGGCCAACGTTAGTAGAGTTGGCAGAAAGTACGCTTTTGTGTGCGTTAGAGAGTCTTGTTACAAAAGCTCAAAATAAAGAGCCGGCTCCTCTCTGGGTAAAAAAGCTACAAGAAGAGCTTTCTTTAGCCAAGTGGTATGCTGGCGAAAAATTAGGGCAGGTGACAGAGGTTGCCAACGAAATCGACCGCTTTACCAAAGAGATGAACCTTAAGTTTCTTTATAACGATCAAAGAAAACTGTTTGCAATAGGCTATAATGTAGACGATAGCAGACTTGACAATTCCTACTATGACCTTTTGGCAAGTGAAGCAAGGATTGCTAGCCTTGTTGCCATTGCAAAAGAAGATGTCCCACTAGATCATTGGTGGGCGCTTGGACGCTATTATAGCGTAGTAGAGGGCAAAAAAGTGCTGCTCTCTTGGGGTGGCACCATGTTTGAGTATCTGATGCCGCTTATCTTTAACAAGTACTACGATGATTCGCTGTTGGGAGAAGCCTGCCAGGCTGCTGTAGGCTGTCAAATTGCTTATGGCCAAAGGTTGGGTATACCTTGGGGTATTTCTGAGTCGGCCTTTAGCGCTATCGACTCTCATAAAATTTATCAGTATAAAAGCTTTGGCGTACCAGGACTTGGCCTTAAACGTGGGCTCGAAAATGACCTTGTTATCAGCCCCTATTCTACTGTTTTGGCATTGTCGGTAAACCCAAAAGCTGCTTTATGCAATATGCGTAGAATGGCCGATCAGATGTTAGGGGAGTATGGCTACTATGAGTCGATAGATTATACTCGTCAAAACAGCCCATCTGGTGAGCGCGGGATTATTGTGTATGCCTATATGGCACACCACCAGGGGATGATTCTTACTTCCATCAACAATGCATTAACTACAGATGTGTTTATAAAGCGTTTTCAAAATGATCCGCGCATCTCTGGCTTAAGTTCTCTTCTATATGAACGCATTCCCACTTCTACGACGATGAAGATTCAGTCGAAGCGAGATTCGCCCGTTCATAGAAGGCTAGAGCCCTTTTCTCAAAGTCCTGTTATGGGCGTTGTAGATACTCCCGAAAGTGTAACTCCTAAGGTAATGCTTCTTTCTAACGAGACATATTCGTTGATGATTACTAATGCAGGCGGTGGATATAGCCGTTGGGGTGATATTGACCTTTATAGATGGCGCGCTGACACAACGCGCGATTCATGGGGCAGCTTTTGTTATATCAAAGAGCTGCATACAGGTGATGTTTGGTCAGCTACCTACCATCCAACACAAACAAAAGGGACAGCCTATTCGGTAAATTTTAAAGCTGATAAAGCCGAGTTTCATCGAAAAGACCATGGAATAGAAACCAACACAAAAATTATTGTCACTCCCGAAGATAACGCCGAAGTACGCATGATAACGTTAGTGAATCACTCTAGAGAAGATCGTTTACTTGAGCTTACAAGCTATCTTGAAGTGGTTTTGGCGCCTCATCTTGCCGACCGAGCACACCCTTGCTTTAACAAGATGTTTATAGAAACAGAGGCGTTCCCTGATTGTTCGGCTCTCATGGCATTTCGAAGGATGAGATCAAGTGAAGATAGACCTCTGTATGCTGTACATGTGCTTAGTACAAGCGTGTCTGCTGAGGCAGAGGTGGAGTATGAAACAGATAGGGGGCGATTTATTGGCCGAGGAAAAACCCTTAAACATCCAGCTGCTCTTGATGGTTCACTCTCTAACAGCGTAGGCAATACGTTAGATCCTATTTTTTCGCTGCGTAGACGGGTGGTTCTTGCGCGTGGAAAAAGGGTGGTGTTTTCATTTGTAACGGCAATTACCGACTCACGCCAGGGCGCTATGGCCCTTATCGAGAAGTATAAGGATTTGGCTGCAAGCGATAGGGCGACGGAGCTTGCTTGGGCCTATTCGCAACTTGAACTGCGCTATTTACGTATCCATCAGGAAGAGGTGCAGCTATTTCAAAAGCTTGCTGCACGAATTATTTACCCGCAAAGCCAGCTACGTACGGTAGAAGATCGTATCCGCAAAAATAAGCTTGGGCAGTCAAGCCTCTGGGCTCATGGTATATCGGGAGATTTGCCGATAGTGGTAGTTACTGTTGGCGATATCTACGATGTCGACCTGGTAAAACGGCTGATTCAGGCCCATAGTTTTTTAAGTTTGCGTGGCCTTAAATTTGACCTCATTGTGCTTAACGAAGAGGAGCTTGGCTACTTCCAGCCATTAAATGAGCATCTGCAAAGCATAATAAATGCATACTCTTACAGAAACTCTCCGGATACCCCTGGGGGTATCTTTTTGCGAAACAGTGAGCTTCTTTTGCCAGAAGAGCTTAACTTGCTGTTGGCTGTTTCTCGCGCAGTCTTTGTTGCTTCTCGGGGATCGCTTAGGCAACAGCTTGTCTCACCAAAGCCAAGGTGGACGCTGCCAAAGAAATTGTTGGGTAACAAGGCAATTGCACAGGAATCATCAAAGCCCTTGTCATTCATGGAGTTGCCCTACTTTAACGGCATTGGAGGCTTTACTGAAGATGGACGCTCGTACGTGATATATCTGGGCCCTACGACAACAACCCCAGCTCCATGGATTAACGTTGTGGCCAACCCACAGTTTGGAACAATCATTACCGAAACCGGTTGTGGCTGTACCTGGTATGGTAACAGCCAGACAAATAGGCTAACTCCTTGGAGTAATGATCCAGTCCTAAACCCTATTACTGATGCAATCTATTTGCGAGATGAAGAGCGGGGCGATGTATGGACGCCGACGCCTGCGCCAATACGCGAGCTGGATGCCTACCGCACCTCGCACAGCCAGGGCTTTTCTCGTTTTGAGCACAACAGCCACGGCATAGAGCAAGAGTTACTTATCTTTGTGCCTGTTGATGACAATGGCGGCTTGCCGCTGCGGATTCAGCGCCTGAGGCTAACAAATAGCTCATCCAGGCATCGCACCCTTAGTGCTACAGCCTATTCAGAGCTTGTATTAGGAGATGACAAGGAAGCGACTCAGATGCATGTTGTCACCGAGTGGGATGCTGAAAAGCAAACCCTGTTTGGGTATAACCGCTACAACCCTGATTTTGCAAAGTGTGTGGCATTTTCTTATTCCAATTTGGCTGTATCTTCGTATACAGGCGATCGCTCAGAATTTATAGGACGCAATAGCTCTTTGTCAGAGCCAAGTGCTTTAACAAGAAAAGCACTGTCAGGACATGCCGGAGCTGCATTAGATCCCTGCTTTGGCCTCCAGGTGCAAGTAGAGCTTGACCCCGGGCAAACCGCAGAGGTTATCTTTATCCTGGGGTACGCACAAGATAGCAACCAAGCCAATGAGCTTATTTTGCACACGAAAGAGCCTGAGCTTGTGGAGAAGCTTTTTATAAAAGCTAAAGAGTGGTGGGACAAAACGCTAGAAACAATTCAGGTGCAGGTGCCCGATAAGGCAACAGAGTTTATGCTTAATCGCTGGCTTGTATATCAAGATCTATCTTGTCGTTTTTGGGGAAGAAGTGGCTTTTATCAGTCAAGTGGTGCCTATGGGTTTCGTGACCAGCTTCAGGACACCATGGCAATTGTATACTCGCATCCTGCTATTGCAAGAGAATACATTTTAAAGGCGGCATCAAGGCAGTATGTGGAGGGTGATGTGCAGCACTGGTGGCATCCTCAAACAGGTGCTGGTGTGAGAACGCGTTGTTCTGATGATCTTTTGTGGCTGCCTTTTGTTACAGCGCAGTACATTCGCATAACGCAAGATCGTACGATCCTCGATGAAAATGTTACCTTTTTGCAAGGAGATCTGCTTACAGATGAGCAGCAGGAGGTATTTCAGGTGCCTACAGTATCTGAAGAGTCAGCATCTCTTCTTGATCATTGCCGTAGAGCCATCAAAAAAGGCATAACTGCAGGACCGCAGGGGCTTCCTCTTATCGGCAGTGGCGATTGGAATGATGGTATGAACCACGTTGGAATATTAGGAAAAGGTGAAAGTGTCTGGCTTGCATGGTTTATTACCCACGTGTTACATGACTTTGCTGGTCTTCTATCCGAAGATGCAGCAGTTGGCCTAAGAGCGCAGGCAAAGCAGCTGGCAGAGGTTGTAGAGGCTACAGCCTGGGATGGGGCTTGGTATTGCCGAGCCTATTTTGATGATGGTACGCCAGTAGGCTCTAAAGAGAATATGGAAGCTGCTATTGACTCACTTACGCAGTCTTGGGCAGTAATTTCTGGGCTGGCAGACAAAGAGCGCTGCAAAACAGCACTTAAGAGTGCAGAAGATTTACTTATTAAAGAAAAACTTGTGTTGTTACTTGCTCCTCCATTTGATAAAACCACGCAGGATCCGGGCTACATCAAGGGATATCCTCCTGGAGTACGTGAAAATGGTGGGCAGTATACCCATGGCTCTTCATGGCTTGCTATGGCTTTTGCAAGAATGGGTGATGGCAATAAGGCAGCTGAAATTTTGCGTATGATGTCACCGACTGGGCATACTGCAAACGAGCAGGCCTGTGCCCTTTATCGAGCAGAGCCCTATGTTATTGCCGCCGATGTATACTACCTAAAAGAGCAAATTGGCCGTGCTGGCTGGACTTGGTATACGGGTTCTGCTGCCTGGATTTATCGCATATGGCTAGAGGAGATACTTGGCTTTACTCTTAGAGGCCAAACATTGTCATTTGCTTGTACAATTCCAAGTGATTGGGATGGCTTTTCTGTGCGCTATCGTTATAAATCGTCTACATATGTCATCACCATAAAAAACCCTGAGCATATCTGTCGAGGAAACCAAAAGATTCAGCTTGATGGGGTGTCACATGAGTCTTGTGAAATACCTTTAGTAGACGATGGTAAGGAGCACCAGGTGCAAATTGTCATTATGACTTAAGGGGGTGGACTCAATGGTGTAAACTTAAGGAAATTCGTAGTAATAAAGGCATGCGCATCAGGCTAAGCTAAAAATTCATTCTCTTAGGCATGGAGTATAATGATGGGAAGAAATAAAAACGTCTCAAAAGTGTTTTCAAGACATGTTTAAAGGGTATTTACAACAGAAGAACATAACAAGATATGCATGATCCGCTATCGCGGGCATGATAGACAGGATACAAAAGAAAGCCGAAAATTATGGGTGTTTCATGAATCTTCTGCAAAACTTGGCCTTTACTCATTGTTTTAAAGTAATGATTGGATTGTTCTCGGGGCAAAGCCCTGGAATATAAAAGCCTGGGGTTGCGCCTCATAAGCGCTAACTTAATTAGATTTTAGCATCTTCTTCAGCCCAACGAGCTGGGTTATAAAAGCCCATGGGCACCGCCCTGGGTAATGTGGGAGTATATTTAGGCAGGCTGAAGGCCTGAGTTATAGGAAAGTTTTCCTAAAAAAACAAAATCTTTAAGATAGTTTCAAAGTTAATGAGGTGATGAGTATGGCACAATCTCTATCTAATGTGCTTTTGCACATAATCTTTAGCACGAAAAATAGGTCTCCTTTTATCGATATAGCCATTGAACCGGAATTAAATGCATACATAACGTCTATAAATTCGTCTCGGGGGAGTTATATGCATAAAATTGGTGGTGTAGAAGATCATTTGCATCTTTTTACCACATTACCTAGAACGTTATCGATAAGTGACTTGCTTGAAGAGGTAAAGAAAAATTCTTCAAAATCGATTAAGACAAAAGGAGACAGGTATCGAGATTTTGCATGGCATAATGGGTTTGGTGTATTTTCCGTTAGCCAATCTCAACACAATGCCGTTGCAGCATATATTTCAAACCAAAAAGAACATCATAAGACACAAACATTTCAGGATGAATATCGTCTCTTTTTGCAGAGAAATAATGTACCCTTTGATGAAAAATATGTTTGGGACTAAATTTTCTATAACGCAGGCTTTCAGCCTGCCCCAAAATGGTCTTCTATACCCAGGGCGTTGCCCATGGGCTTTTATAACCCAGCCCGTTGGGCTGAAAACTACCCCTTCCCCAAATTAAATAAACTCAAAAGTCTATTATTCAGGTTGAAGAAAGTGCTTTTAATATGCCAGTATAAGAAACATAAAAACAATAAAAGGACATATGTCAAAAAAATACAAAGAAATAACAGCGGAACTTTCAGATTCATTGTCAAAAATGCGTAAGGAAATGCCCGACGTCATGAACGGATTTTATGCTTTGGCTCAAGCGGCAACAAAAGATGGCGCGCTCAGCAAAAAAACAAAAGAATTTATTGGGCTTGCATTAGGTATTGCAGGCCACTGCGATGGCTGCATTGGCTTTCATACTCAGGCTTTGCTAGAACTGGGGGCTACGCGTGAAGAGATTATAGAAGTTATAGGCATGGCTGTCTATATGGGTGGAGGCCCTTCTTTAATGTATGGGGCCGAAGCGCTGCAGGCGTTTGAGGAATTAAGCGCTGAATAAACTGGCCAGGTCTCAATGGTGTCAACTTCAGCTATTTTCTGCTAATAATGATCAGGCATTGTTCACCTTTTCAGTCAAGTTTTACGCCCACCACAGTATCTTTACAAAAATAATTGAAACACAAAGGCACAAAGACACAAAGGCACAAAGAGAGGTCCTCGCGAAGCCGGCAATTCTTATCATGTTATAGCTGATGGGTATTTTTTCTCAAAAAACTGCCACAAAGCGTGACCTATATATCATTGTAAGTTCCACGCAGTGCTTTGTGTCGTTGTGCCTTTGTGTTTAATTTTTTTGGCGCCGGGAAATTTTAGAGACAAGAACAAGGGTCAATGTCGAAATTAGTGGAAAGAGCTTAAGTTGACACCATTGAGGCCAGCCCCTTTCACTTTTCGTTTTATTGTACTTGAGACAGCAGCTCACGGGAGCGTTGTCCAGCAGGGGAGTTCGCATGGCTTGCTATCTGAAAGTGGTACATAGCTCGTTGCCGGTCTCGGTATTTCAAAGCAATCTTCCCTAGGATCTCGTGCGCTTCGCCTGTAGGAAGAAGTGCAATACTTTTTTGTGCATCAGCGTGTGAGCCTCGGTCGTCGCCTAGAAGTTTTTTGCACTCTGCTCTGCGCAAATAAAATTCAAAGTAGTCAGGATTGCGATCGATGGCTTCAGAAAAAGCACTAAGGGCCTCTTTTGGCTCTTTTTGAGCAAGAAGTGCCCGGCCTTTAAGGCCCCAAAAAAGAGCTTCTGAATCTACGGCGTTTATAGCCTTTTGTGCGTATGTTTCTGCTGAATGATATGATTTTTTCTTTAACGCTTTTATACCTTTTTCATAGCTTTCGTAGGCTGCTTTTTGGGCAATCAAGCCTTTAATTGCATCAGTGTACTCATCTCTACCTTCAAAAGTATTGTTATTTGATATGAGCTTTTGAGCTGTTATTTTGTTGGCTTCAATGCGCTCTTGGCTTGGTGGGTGGCTAGCAAATAGGCCATCAAGCCAGTTGCTATTTCCTTTAGAAAGCTTTAAAAATATCTCTTGCAGCCTGATGGCAGCTTCTGGGTTGTAGCCTGCCTTTGCCATGTAGATCATGCCGTAATGATCAGATTCAAGTTCCTGATGGCGGCTATATTTACTCATAACAAGGCCAGCTGCAGCACCGGCTGAGCCTATAAGCATGTCGTTGTACTGGCTATTTCTTGCAGCTACACCTAAGGCAATGATGCCACCTTGAAGGAGCATTCCGCGTTCCATGCCTTTTGCACCATGGCGTGCTGCGGCATGGACAATTTCATGGCCAAGTACAGCAGCAAGTTCAGCTTCTGAGGTAAGTTCAGTAAGTAATCCGCGGTTTATAGCAATTTTGCCACCAGGTAGCGCCCATGCGTTGGGGGTAGAGTCATTTACAATAACAAATTCATACGATAAGTTGGGTCGGTCACTTACACTTGCCAGGCGCTGGCCAACTCTATTTACATATTCAGACAGCTTGGGGTCAACTTTATAGGGGCCACCTTGTGATTGTGTAGCAGTCTGGTAGGCGTCGATACCCATTTGGCGTTCTTGATTTTCGGATATAAGCGTAAGTTCGCGCTGTCCAGTTACTGGATTTTTAACACAAGCCGAAAGTAATAACAGGCTACTTACTAAGAGAGGAAAAATGTTCTTCGCTTTTATCATTCCAATACCCGCCTAAACTATTAATAAGTGATATTGTATTAGAATATTGTTCTCTTGTCACCTCAATTCCGAGCCTTTCGGCTAGTAATAGCGTTCTTTCTGCATTTACCACACTAAGATAGGGCTCAAGCCCTCTTCGGTAGCGGGTGTCGGCTGTGTCGTAGGCTTTTTGTGAAGCTGCAATATTTAACTTTATGTGCATAAGCTGCTTTTTGGTTGCTTCTACAGCAAAAAGAGCGTCTTCTACTTGCTGAAATGCTATAAGTACGGTATCTAGGTAGTTTGCTACTGCTTGCTTATACTGCGCAATGGCATCTTCAATATTACTGGCGATACGCCCCGCTGTAAAAATTGGTGTTACAGCATCTACCGCTGCAAGCCAAACGTGGCTTTTCCATTTAAATAATTTATTTGCTCTATTGGAGAGGTAGCCGTAATCGAGGGTCAGGGTAAAGTCCGGGAAGTATTCAGTTTTTGCAACGCCTACATTTAATGATGCCGATTCAATAAGTGCCAATGCCTGGCGAATATCAGGCCTGCGCTGCAGCATCGACGAAGGAACGCCGGCTGCAATAGAGGGTAGCTGTGGGAGTGCTTTTCGTTTATCTAGAGTAAAAGTAGAAGCTGGCTGGCCTACTAGTTCTGCTAGTTTATGTTCAGCATATGCTCTAAGCTTTGAGGTGGCTTGAATGGAGGCTGCTACAGATTCAAGATCAGATTTTGCTTGTTCAACGGCAAGATCGTTTATTAATCCGGCATCAAACTGTGACTTGTTAAGGTCGTAGCTGTTTTTGCGTGTCTCTAGTGTTCGCTCTAAAATGTCTAGTTCGTTATCGAAGGTTCTAGTTTGCAGGTATGCATCAGCTACGCTTGTAGTAAGCTGTAACAGTGTATTTTGGAGATCCTCTTGTTCAGCTTTTACCTGCTGCATTGCCGACTGGGTAGCCTGGCGGTTTTTACCCCAGAAATCTAGGTTGTAGGTAAGTATTGGCAACACCCCAAGAGATGTTATATGTGTAATAGGATCAGGTGTTGATGTTTTTGGTACGTTATACACAGGCGGCGGGCAGTTGATACATTCAGGAGGTGCACCAATTGGAATCATAGGCGGATTGTTGGGACCTTTGGCAACAATACTTCCTCCTGCAGGGCTTGCTGCGGCTGTAGAGTTTCCTGCAAAACTTTGCGTCTGTGAAATGCGTTGGCGACTAGCGCTTATATCAAGGCCAACTTGTGGAAAGAGGCTTGATCTTGCAATACCATAATAGGCCATGGCCTGCTCTAGTCTTCCTATTGCCCCTTGTACTTTAGGGCTCTCTTTTATGGCTTGGTATTCTAGTTCGTTAAGTTTGGTGTCGTTAAAAATTTTCCACCAGGGTCTAAAGGCAGCTTCTACAAGCACCTGTTCGGGATCGGGGCATTCTGCATAGGCGGTATCATCTTTTAGGTGAGATTTCCAAGACTCTACCTTAGGTGTATGCAAAGGTGGCGCATCATAACGCTGGATACATGAGGGGAGCGCGGCAATTATGGACGAAGTAAAAATGATGAAGGTAAGTTTTTTCATATTATTGTCTTAAGTCAATTCCATACTTTAGCGCTTTTTCATGCGTTTCTGTGTTGTGTATCACGAGTGGGGCATTTATGAAAATATCTACTTGCTGTCCTACGTATATAGGAAAGTCGGGCACAGTATCAAATGAGTAAATAACCTGTAGCACGCGGGTGTCGACACGCTCGTCAGCTGCGGCAGTAAGTGATTTTTTAGGTACACAGTAGGGCTCAAAGCGCATAAAGGTAAGCTTTAATGGTACTTGTGCTACGCCCTTAGTGTAGGCAATGGCCTCTTGGTTTTCTCGTATGCGAAAGGCGTTATATTCGTCAATATCAGCGCGTACTTGTAGCTTATCAGTTCTTCCAAGTATGATCGGTGCGTTGTTAGCACTTGATACTGTTGTAGGATAAAAATTTGCAAATTCACCTTTTCGTAGATCTATCTTTAGTACAATACCCTCTTTTGGAGCATATGTTTTTGTCTTTAGTAAATCCTGCACGGCATTGTTAAGGGTGGCTTGTGCATTTTTTGAGGTGCTTTCGGCAATTTTTACGTCATGTTCTTTATTGCGCAAATCTTCAACGCTTACAGCTCGTGTGTCTTTGATACCAGCAAGGCGAGATAGCTGTGATCGTACTTTTGATAACTCAGCTTTTGCAATGTCAACGCCGGCTTTGGCAATTTCTACTTTAGCTTTTTGTGTGGTATCGTCAACTTCAAAAAGCAGCTGGTTTTCATTAACCTTATCTCCTACCTTGCAAAAGACTTCCTTAACAACACCTTCGGTTTGGATACCTATATATATGTTGTCTTCATACGCCTCTACAAGGCCAGAGGCAGCTACAGCCTCTTTATATGGATTTGCGGGAGGCGGCGAATACATCACAGTAAGGTTAGGAGCCGGAGCTGGTGTATTAGATAGTGTAACTGCTGCAGCAATACCTAGTGCTGCAACAACAAAAGTCATTATTTGCCAAAACATGGTACCTACGTCGTCCTTTTAGTGATCGTGATTATGATCATGGTTGTGTTTTACATCCTGTATTGCGCCGTCATCCATTTCAACTACGCGGTCGGCATATTTAAAAATGCGGTGGTCATGTGTTACTACGATGACTGATCGTTTATGAGTTTGAGCGATGTGTTTTAAAATTTCCATAACCTTTGTGCCTGTTTCAAAGTCAAGTGCACTTGTTGGCTCGTCACAAATTACTATGGCTGGTTTATGTACTATGGCTCTTGCCATGGCTACTCGTTGCTGCTGGCCGCCTGAAATTTGGCGTGGTAGCTTGTCGGCTTTATCTCCAATGCCAACTTGATCTAGTATGTCTTGTGTTTCAATGTAGGCGTTGGCTCTTGTTTTACCTTGAATGATTAAGGGGATGCAAGCGTTTTCGATAACAGTAAGCGTCGGTATAAGATGAAACAGCTGGAAAATAAACCCAATATTTTTTGATCTAAACGAAGTAAGCGCCTTATTGCTGAGTGTTTCCAACTTATTTTCTAGCACATTAACGGTGCCAGAGTCAAAATGCAGGGTCCCAGCTATAACACTTAAAAGGGTGGTCTTGCCACAACCTGAGGGGCCCACTATCATTACAAGTTCACCTTCATATACCTCAAGGTTTATACCTTTTAGTGCATGAACCTGCTCACCACCCTGACCGAAGGTTTTAGATACATTTTCTACTTTTACGCATATTTTTTTTCCATTATCCACATTTGCATTATCCACGGAACACCTGCGCTGGATCTACTGAGTTAATCTTTCGGATGCCTAAAAATACTGAAAATATTGTTATGAACATAATGGCCAGAAGAGACACAACAAGTAACTCTGCAGGAAGATAAAAGGGTGGATTGCCTCTCGGTAAAACAACTGCGCCAAATATGGCAGTGAGGCCAAGACCCACTCCATAGCCCGTAAAACCCACAGCTAATCCTTGAACTGCCAACATTTTAAGTAGCATCTTGTCACTTGTTCCCATAGCCTTCATCGCGCCAAAGTGGGGAAGGTTTTCGAGGATAAATGAGTAAAAGGTTTGTCCGGCTACTGCAACACCTACTAAAAAGCCTAAGAGAACCGTTGTTCCAAATGAAATCGGAATTCCTGTGTTTTTAAAAAACCACACCACGGTTGCGTAAGAAAACTCATCTTCCGTATAGGCCTTCAGGCCTGTTTGGGCTTCTATGCGCCGTGCTACTTCTTTAATGTTAACTCCGGGGGCCGGCTCGGTTAGAATATAGCTTAAGACGCGCCTTTCTTTAGGGCGCATCTCGCGAGCTCTGCTGTAGGTGGTATACACATAGGGGTTACCAAAGAATGAGCGTTCAACTGAACATATACCTACAATACGCGCTTCGTGGTCATTAATTTCGAATGTGTCGCCCACTTGGACGGGTCTTTTATAGCCATCCGAGAGCTTCTCAACGCCTACTAAATCAATAACTACGGTATTTGTCTCTGCTAAATTAGTAAAGCGGCCCGAAAGCATCTCACGCGGTGCTCCAGCTAATGTGGTGTCGTCAAATCCTATCAGCTGCACCGTTTTAAAGTTACCGTTGGGAAGCCTTGCCTGTATAAGGCTAAATGACATAGGCATTGCCCAGGAGACTCCTTTTACAGAGCGCACACGCTCTAACTCAATATCGCGCATACTTTGAGTTTCGTTAGCCTGCTCAACGCGGCTATCTACAACCCAAATTTTTGCTTTTGTATTACGCAGTATAGCTGTAGACCATCTGAGAAGGCCAAAAAATACTGATGCCTGCTGCGTTATCAAAAGTGTTGCAAAGCTGAGGGAGCACACAAGCAGCAGATATTTTGCGCGGTCTCCAAAAAGCATTCTGAGGGCAATATAGTACATACAACCTAAATCTAGAAATCAGAGCTCTTTTATAACACTTAGGGGTTATTGTGAAACTACAATATTTTTTTATCTTCTGTCTGAGTATGACATCAGAGTAAATTCATTAGCTCTTGCAGAGCTCAAAACTAAAAGGTGTATTTTGCCTGTTGTAGTATTTGTTGCCGTGCATATGTCGATTTTGGCGCTTAGGCCAGTAGTGTTAGGTGCAATACGTAATTTATTGAGTAAATCATATTCTAAAACAAGCTCTTCAATGCGCTGTGCTTTAGATGATTTATTGGCCGTTTGAACTGTTAGCCAAAATGTGCTCTCTACAACTTTTCGCTCAAACACAAACTGGTTTCTAGTCAGAGTGTCTCCTTCAGTCTTCCACTCTCCTTGTTTTCCGGCAATAAAGTCGTCTAGGAAAAATCTTTCTGGGTAGGCCACCATGCCACCAGCTTGGTAGGAATGATAGGTAACTGGATAGGTGATGGCAAGCTTTCCCTCGTTGCCGAAACATTCAAACCTTGCTTGAGGCGCGGTTAGTTTTTTAATTATATTTTTTTCGGTAGTATTAGGATTTGCTAAAAACTTTAGTGTATTTAATGTTGTCGGTTGCATTACTGCCTCATAATAAAAGTAGGCAGGAAGAGTAATAGGCAAAGAGTTTATGGTCAAAGATTTTATGGTCAAAGTGTTTATGGTCAAAGATTTTATGATAAAAGATCAGAAGAATCTAAAAGCCCAGCCTGTTTAAGTATCGCTACACTCTGCAACAGATCTTCTCGAGAGTCGATACTCAGCTTGTTCTTTGCATTTACGAGATAAAACTGAACAGTACGAAGCTACATGCCACGTTCATACCCACTTTGTGTTACAGTTTTTCTCTGTAGTAGTCGCAAAAAAATAAAGCTACTATAGAGAGAGGCTTTACTCTGCTATAACCACATCTTTGAATAGCGCATTGCTTTCTAAAGCTTGCTGTTCTTGGGTAGATTGTTCTAGCAGGTGTGCAAAGTGCTGTATAATAGGTGCAGGCAGTTCGTTTGTCCCTTCAACTTTTTGAAGGACGTCAAATATTTTTAGTGTCTCCGGACTATGTGCAGGCACAATTGCAACAGATTTATTATCACTATCTGCTGTCTTTATGACTATTTTAGCTGAGACAAGCTCTTCAATAAGTTCATGAACAAGTCGCTCTGACAAGCCAAGGGTGCGAGATAGACGTTCAGTTGTAATGGGTTTTTGTTTAACGTAACCATCAACGGCTACTTTTACGCACGAAAGAAGTGTTAACCTATGCTCGAAAGTGGTGAGGTTTCGGTAAGGCTCCATTATTCTGATATCCCATAGACGCTCTTGATGAATTACAACTATTTGTGCACCTATCAAAAATATTACCCAGCTTAAGTAAAGCCACATCATAAAAAGAGGCAGGGCAGCGAAGCTTCCATAAATTGCACCGGCATTACTTACCTGAATCTGTATGCTGATATATGTTCCTTGAAAAATTTGATAAGCGCAGCCGGCAATAACACCAGCAAACAAACTTGATGAGAACTTAACTTTTGTATAGGGAACAATGATATAAACAAGTGAGAAAAGAATTGTCGACATCAGGTAGGGTATTAATGTAATGGCAAACAGCAAAAGAGGTTCTGCCTGATGGGGAAGCTGCCCCGAGGTTGTAATTTGGCTGAGCTTTGCTGTGATAAATACCGTTAAGCTACTGGATGCTACAATGAGGATTGGGCAAATTAAAATAAGTGCCAGGTAGTCTGAAATCTTACGGGCAACGGGTCTTCCTTCTTTTACTCCCCACATAAAGTTAAGAGAATTTTCAACGTTAGAAAAGAGCCTCATTATTGTAAAAAATAAAAATGCCGTACCTATTCCGGCAACGAGTCCTCCTCTTGTTTCTTCGAGTAGTCTATAGCCAAATTGAATGAAGTAGTTAATGACCTCCTGCTGGTCGCGAAATTCATCCTGCAGGACATTTTCAAAGATAGCTTCCAGACCAAAGCCCTTTGCCACACCAAACATAACGGCTAACAGGGGAACTACAGATAAGATGGTTTGAAAAGCAAGAGATGAGGCTCTGAGAAAGCTTTGGTCATAGCCCATCCGAAACCAGACGGTACGGCCAATACGTTCAATATTTTTCCAAAGATGGGCTAGTATTCGTTTATAGTTCATATCTGCATAGTGTCAAACACAGACATATTATTCTACAAAAAGCGCGCAGACCACATATACGTAACTGGCAAATAGGGCTGTAAGTAGTAAAAAAGTACCTACTTGGTCTACGGTTTTGACATCCTCTTGGTCACGACCTAAAAAAATAAATACCCTATTTGTCACCCAGGCGCTTCCTATAAAACCGGCGGGCATTAAAAGGAGCATTAAAAGTGGGGCGACGAATGCTAGATTTTCAAAAAGTCCTGTCATTGACAATTGTCCCATGTTATAGATCCATAGTTAATAATTTAAACTAAAGCGATATTATAGCAATTTATTTATTAAATGTCTAGGCTATTTTGAATTGAACGCGCTTACAATAAATTGACGGAAAATACACATTTAAACATAATTTATAAAAAATTGTAACAAGTAATAGGAAGTTTATGGTAAGTAGTTCGAATATTGGTGGTTTTGGAACCTATTTTATTAATGCCACACACTCTATTGAAATTGAAGCCGCAGAAGCTTGTCTTATGCTCGCTGAAGTTGTAGTATTTAGCGCTGAAATAGAAGATCTTAATGCCAATCGTGAACTCTCAGAAAGTGTCTCAGTTGAAAATCAATTCACATACAGTCCAGCACATTCTTTTTTTGAGGGAAAAGTGAAAAACCCAACCTCGTGTATTCAAACTTTGTTTTGTAAAATTGTTTCATTAACTTTGAAACAGGAGCAGCATGAGCAAATCAGAGCTGCCAAGCTTCTGAAAGCCTATGAAGCTTTTGTCATATCGGATTTAAGTGTAGGTTATGATGAAAAACAAGAAACCAATTTCCTTGAGCGTCTGCTCACGGTTTTCCTTGATAAAAGAGGGAACTTTTCGACTGAATTTGACTTTGTCAGAAAAGGTCTTGTAAAGGGAAGTGGCAATCGCTACGCAATTACAAAAAGCAAGATTGCTCATATTAAAATTGGAATCGATGGAGACCTAGTAGATCCTATCCTTAGAAAAGGCATAAATACAATTACGTTCGAAAAAGTGGTAAATGAACGATATCTTCAACTGCTTCAGTACTTTTAGTTTAGGTGTATGCCTCTTTTTTCTAGCATATATAGTGAATTAGCCCATAAGCTTATTGAGAAAATTTCGTTTGTCAACAACTTGTATAATGTAGGTATGTAATGATAACACTAGATAGTCTTACCCTTTTAGAAATTAATACTGATCTTGGAAAGCTTGTGGCATGTAGACCTGATGCTGACATGGCTGCACGCACAAAAGATATCGCAAAAGAAATTTTTATTGAGGCCTTTGCAACTACCTATACTGAATATCATGGTAACAGCAAATCACCTCAAAGCATAGAAGTCTGGCTACAGTTAAAAGAAGGGCTCACACTTACAAAATGGCTTAGCAATGTTTTTGACGATGAGTATGCAGAGTATGAAACAGGGGATAAGCAGTTTATTCATCTTTATAGCCAAGATAAACTTATTGCCTGGCTCTCACATTCACCTATTTCAAAGGCAGGCGACGTCTATCTAAGCCAGTGCTCACTAGAAGCTAAATCTCGTAACCATAAGGTTGCAACCACAGCCTTTTCCAAAGCACTACAAGAAGATTGTATTCAGAAGATATTTCCTGGAGTAAAAGAGGTTAAGCTAATCACACGTAAAGTCAACGATTTAGCTACAAGGCTCTACACCAAGGCTGGTTTTACCCAAGATCTAACAATCGATCCTAGCATTTACGGCGAAAGCTATGATGATCGTTATATGGGTTTTCGGCTTTCACTAAAGTAACTGCCATAATAGGCAGTTACATTTGACATCACGCTATATCGTCAAATTGTATATTTTGGATGCCGTAGAGCATCCAGTCTTTGTAGTCAAAGTGCCACCACTCTTTTGGGTGTACTTTGAAGTTTTCGGCTTCCATTGCAGTGCGCAGAATTTTGCGGTGACGATTTTGCTCTTTTGTGCCGCCTGGGTAGTCTGAAAATGCACGCGTTGTCATTTCGTCAAATCCGCTTGGAAAATCTACTGGCTTTTTTGTTTTTATGTTGTACATGCCAAGGTCAACTGCGCAGCCACGGTTATGGCGTGAGCCAAGGTTAGGGTCGAGTAGAAATATTTTTTGATGATCAGGCGTTGCATGCCAAAGTACCCAGGTGATATACCAGGGACGGTAGCAATCATAAATTAACAAACCATATCCTTCTTTGGCAAGACGTGCATGAGCGCGCATCAAGGCCTCTGCTGCTGGCTTTTGCAAAAAGGCTCTTGGCTTAGGGTATAGCGGTGTGCCAACAAAGTTGTTAGCTGAAGCGTAGCGAATGTCAAAATGCAGTCCAGAGCCAAGGGTAGTAAGGTCCACTAGTTCACACTTACGAAAAAGTCCATGTATGTTGGGCTCAACAGGCGGTGACTGGTTAGGCGCTTCTTTTAGTAGCTCAACAACAGATCGTATTGGCTTAATTCTATAGGATTTTTCCATCTTATTATTCCTCGGAATATTCGGTGATTGGCCAAGCTTGTTGACCAGCTATATATGTAGCAACGACATCTAATGCATCATTAAGCAAAATAAAGTCAGCATCTCGTCCTATGAGCAAGCTTCCTTTTTGATCTGTGATCTTTAACACTTCAGCCGGCTTTAAACTTGCAGCTTCTAATGCTTTAGTAGTGGTGCAGCCTGTGGCAGCCTTAAAGTTGCGGACAGCCTCATCCATACCTACAATACTTCCTGCAATAGTTTTTGTATCTGCAATGCAGGCTTTTTTGTTATCCACATCTACATCCAGCCCTCCTAGCTGGTATCGACCATCAGCTAGCCCCAAGGCTTGCATAGCGTCGGTGACAAGCACAAGCCCTTCTGGATGGGCACTCCAAGCAAGTTTTACAGTAGCCGGATGCAAGTGTACAGTATCGGCAATTATCGAATAGTATGTTGCTTTGTCAGCAAGCACACAACCAACAACCCCTGGTTCTCTATGGTGTAGGGGAGCCATTGCATTAAAGAGGTGAGTAGTTAGGCGAATGCCAGCCTCAACGGCTGTATGCATCTCATCATAGGTTGCATGAGTGTGACCTGCGGCGGCAACAATGGAGCCGTTTTTTAAAAAGGTAATCGCTTTTGCTGATCCGGCAAGCTCTGGGGCCAAAGTGATTATTTTAACGTCAGTTAGATCAGAATAAAAATCGTCAAGTGGGGGAATTTCAATTGAATAGAGTAACGAAAGTTCATGGGCGCCTGGTTGCTTGCTACTAAAAAAAGGACCCTCTAAATGGCTACCAAGGATTGAAGAGCCATCAACAGCTGAGCCTGGGCAGTTCCTTAAAAATGGGATTATATGTGCATATTGTGCTTTTTCGGAACTCACCACAGTAGGAAGAAATGACGTAACACCGTAGCGAGGAAGTTTTTTTGCTACAAAATGGACACGTTCGGGATTGCACGAAAAGTCATAGCCAAAGCCTCCGTTGATTTGCAAGTCAATGTAGCCTGGAGCAACAATTAGTCCTGCTGCATCAATTATCTCATCAGCTGTTTGCTGTGGCTCAATTATCTTACCCTTGCTTATCCATAAATCTTCACAGCGCAGTTTGTGTGTACGTAAAACGCGTCCATTAATAACTTGAATAATTTTGTGATCGCTTGCCACGCAAGAGGTAGCAACACTAAAGCTACAAGTAAGAACAAAGTAAAGTGTAAGTGAAAATATATTCATTTGGCCATCTTCTCCATAACAGGTGCACTATAACTTGGGCTAGTAAATAACGCTATCAAAAGGGATCACAATTCATATAAGCAGCTCATGAACCTTGGTTTTTATGGCGAGGATTCTTACAATACAGTTCAATGGAGACTAGGTTGAACTACAATAGATATAAAATTTACATAAATAACCAATGGGTTGATTCAGACTCGGGAAAGACTCTCGACTCTTATAACCCCTATACGGCAAAGGTGTGGGCAGAAATACAAAGAGCAAATGCCTACGATGCCAACCTGGCAGTTGAAGCAGCATATGAGGCGTTTACCACAGGTGAGTGGCCAAAGTTAACGGCAACCAAGCGTGGAGCCTTGCTCAGAAAATTTGCTGATTTACTCGAAGAAAATGTAGAAAGCTTGGCAAAAATTGAAGTGCAAGACAACGGCAAGCTTATTGCCGAAATGACAGCTCAGCTTCGCTACCTACCCCAATTTTTTTATTACTACGCAGGCCTTGCCGATAAAATCGAAGGGCAAGTTATACCGACAGACAAGCCCAACCATGTAAATTTCACGAACTATGAGCCATTGGGAGTTGTAGTTGGCATAACAGCTTGGAACTCGCCCCTACTTCTTGCTTCCATGAAACTAGCCCCTGCTTTAGCTGCGGGCAATACCTTTGTGCTAAAGCCTTCTGAGCATGCCTCTGTCTCCTCTCTAGAATTTGTTAAATTATTTAAACAGGCTGGATTTCCGCCAGGAGTGGTCAATGTAGTAACGGGGCTTGGCAATGAAGTTGGCCACGCGCTTGTTACGCATCCAAAAGTTGCCAAAGTTGCTTTTACAGGCAGTGAACAAGGCGGCAAAAAGGTGTATGAGTCAGCAGCAAGAGATCTTAAGCGCGTGACACTCGAGCTAGGCGGTAAGTCGCCAAACATTGTGTTTCAAGATGCAAATATGGATAAAGCCTTAAATGGCGTTGTATCTGGCATCTTTGCCGCGACAGGACAAACATGTATAGCCGGGTCTCGTTTGCTCGTTCATAAATCCATCCATGATGAGTTTGTTGATAAATTAGTAGCTATTGCAAAACTTGCAAAAATGGGAGATCCACTTTTCTTTGACACTCAGATTGCTCCTATAACAACAAAAGCACATCAAGCCAAGATTTTGGAATATATAGACATTGCCAAAAACGAGGGGGCTACTGCTGTATTAGGGGGCTCAAAAGCTACACGGCCAGAATGTGGAGATGGCTGGTTTGTAGAGCCTACCATATTCACTGGCGTCCATAACAAAATGCGCATAGCGCAAGAAGAGGTTTTTGGTCCGGTGCTTTCAGTTATTCCATTTAGTGATGATGAAGAGGCGATTGCTATTGCTAATGATGTGCCATATGGACTTGCTGCTGGTGTTTGGACAGAAAATATTTCACGCGTGTTTGAAATAACGAAAAAGCTGCAGGCAGGCACTATCTGGGTAAATACCTACCGAGCCTTTAGCGCGCTATCGCCATTTGGTGGGTATAAACATTCTGGCTTAGGCCGCGAAAATGGTAAAAATGCCATATATGAGTACCTGCAGACAAAAAGTGTCTGGATTTCGTTAGAGACAGAAGTGGCACCTAACCCATTTATCATGAAAATATGAGTATTAAGCAACTACTTTAGCAAGTTGTTTGAGTGCGATTTCTAAGGAAGAGGGTCGTTCTCGTTTGCAGTCTAGCTTGGCAATAATGCTACACTGCAGCATGCATCCATAGGAGAAATTTTCATCACTAGTAAGTAGCTCTAGTTGCTGTATTAATAATGAATTATGGAGCATATAAAAAAAGTCAGACTCCCGTTTGTCAACGGACATAATAGCATCGCGTAGTTCTTTATGTTGCCATTGAAATGAGAGTTCCTGACTAAGCTGACTTGCTCTTTGTAGGTGGCAACTTTTGTCATACACTTTTGTTTCACTGTATATCGAAGCCCAAAGAGCTGCAACTTTATCAATAGCACTAGATAGCTCAGAAATGATCTCTTCTCGATTATCATGTGCGTTTACTGAAAGAATTCCTATTCTTTTGGGTAACCGCTGAATAACAGACTTGGATAAATGGTCAAATAACTGAACAGAATCTCTTTGATTTCTTGAGGTTGCAGCTAACTGCATCAAGCTTGCTTTATCTAGATAGCTTGTAATGTGAGAGTTTAGTTCTTTAGGTAATGAGTTTATATGGTCCATAATTTGTCTAATTTTGCAGAATTGGTGTGTTTCTATCTGTAAAGCATACACAATCATAGGGTATATGTGTGACGGTTTTTAATTGTTTTAGAGCCTATGAGGGCAAGTTAATCATTGAATTCAGTTGGGTCAACCCCCTAGGTCAGGCCTGGGCTGTCAAAAACTTTAAACCTTTGACATGCATTAAATTTTAATGATGTGTCCATATATCTTCCCTCATCCTGCTTATCATGCCGCTTGCGATCCTGCCTATCTTGTTCTCTGCTAAATCTATAAAAACAGGATA
>JBGSSB010000155.1:0-2803 GCA_041737255.1 Chlamydiales bacterium
CGCCAAAAGATCCAAAGTAAAGGTACGCCCGGGACGACAATACATGCGAATCGGTTTAAAGAAAGAAAAGCATGTATACAGGAGGGTGTGCTGATGCAAGGCATTCGTTTTCAATATCATGCGCTTAAGTTGACGCCATTGGGACCTGACCCTGCAAACAACCTTGCAGAAGGATTTACCGTTGGTTTGACAACATATACAAATGTTTCTAACATCAGTTTTACCGAATGTAGCGCATCCAATAACACATCCATCAATGGTGTTTCTGCAGGAATTGACGCTTCTAACAAGGTGCTTTTTAACCCGAATTTGCCTCCTGCAATAGCTGCACTTGCACCATCTAACGTAACCGTACAAGGATGTACTACAAGTAAGAATAGCTCAACAAACAGTACAGGCTATGGTGTTCGCTTTAACGAGGCTTCAGGATCTGAAGTTAGCAACAGCATTGCGATTGGCAACCAAGTTGGGTTTTTTAATGGAGGCTCTGTAAACAATTCATTCTTTGGCAACACCGCAGAGAATAATAGTGTTGACAACTACCAGATTCCTAGCGGAAACATCGTGCAGTTTTACACAGATACTGCAACGTTTAATCCAACAACACCAAACAGCTGGTCAAACGTAGAAATTCTACCCACACCGTAATTTGTGGTCTAACTCAAGCCGCCCATTTTCTGGGCGGCTTGTTTCAATAATACCTCTAAATGCTAAAGCTATCTTTGCATTCCGTGAGGAATACATAAAACACAAGAATTTGATAGCCTGGAATTGTTACAACCCTGTGAAGCTTAATAAAAAAGTTGATATTATTATCAATACACAAGTCAAAAATCTGATGAAAGATTAAGTGGTAAAAGGGCTACAATATTTCATTTTTAGATGCTTTATCTAGACGGCTGATAATAACTTTTTCAGATACAGGTTTATAATCCCACACCTCAACACAAAGATTGAGTTGATTGGATATGATCTTTTTTGGCCTTTTATCGTTGACATGACCGTGCAATTGAAAAGAGTCGGGGCTTGTTCTGAGGGGATATGGATAAGTTCAACAAGATATCGGCCTATTTTTCAAAAGGCTGGTTCAATTATCAATAAGATTTCTATTCATCTTTTCAGCATTTGCATAGGGACGACTTGCATATCGTATGATATTGGTGTGTGAGAAGTGGGTATCAGCGATAAACCATTTTTTCAATTCGGTTTCCTTACTCAGAAGCGCATAGTTGCGTATTATTTTTTAACCAAGAATAAAAAAGGGGCCGGGGTATGCGATTCACTCGATTTGTTGACCTGCAAAGTAATCGAAAGGGCCAGCCCCTGCGATGTGTGATTTGTAATGCATCGAGCATAGGTATCCGACCTTTTATTCATAACTTTTCCCTTCTAAATAGTCAGCAGTGATACCGTAAATTAATGCAAAACGTTGCTCCTTTGGAGTTCCGCCTAGCCTAGGTGCTTGTTTCCTAAGTTCATATATCATCTCGGGGATATTAAACTGCTTTTCTCCTAGCTGCTCATCAAGCTTTTTTGCTTCACGTATTTCTCTTCTCATCCAAACCATCATCGCATAATCGAGTGTGCGTGCAACGCCACCTTGGCAGTGAATTGACACGGGGGCATCTGATTTTTCTAAAAGGCTTTCTTGACGTTTCATGAGTAGCTCAAGAGCAAAAAGGTCGGGGGCTTCGTTTAGGTCTGGCCAGTTAACGTAATGCAGGTGAGTAATTGTTCTGGTTTCGCCTTCTTTTCTGGCAATGAGTGTTCGTTCTTCAATCCGTACGCGATAGGGCGAAAGTGCTATATCATCAACTGGGATTGAGCTAGCTTCTTCTCTCATTTTTTTTGGTATATTCGTAGCAACGGATCCTTCGTAAAGTACGTTAACTTCGCTACAGGTAATTTTCCAGCCTACATTCAATTCAGCTAATTGATCTTTTTCATAGTAGTGAATGGCTTTTTTCCAGTCGGTAAAAGTATTGAGTGCCACAATGACGCGTACATTTTCATTTAAGATCATTTTGTAAAATTCATTAATACAATCATCTTTATCAGTGCGCGGCGCTCCATGCACAACCATCTTTGGGCTATTTCTGCTTTGGACAACATCGTAGGTAAATCCGGCTTCATGCCTTTCATCGCGCTCTTTGCGCAGGCGTTTCATTACAGGATCAGCTCTTGCATGTCTTTGCACCTCAAGTTCCCAGCTGTGAGCCAAGGCGGCATCGCTTGCTACTTCTTTAAATTTTGAAAGAGGTCGTGTGGCTTGTGGGAAGCTTCCATATTTTTCAGGTTTTGGGTGATCATCTTCTTCGTCGCTTTCGTGTTCCTCATCTGATGAGGTAGGGGGAGTGTCGTCAGGCTCTTTAGTCTTGTCAGGGTCAATGGGAGGTTCAATTTTTTCAATAAAATTTGGCCAATTGGGAACGAAGCGTGCTTCCATTGCTGCAAAATTAAATCCGCGCTCAGCTAGATCAAGTCGTTTTTTGTCGAGAATCTCAATGCTCAATTGGTTTTGCAAGACGGCATTTAGTATTAGGGAGTATTCAAAATAGGGATCATTTGTTTTTTTGAAGGCATTGCTTGCAATCTTTTGATAATCCAAGGAGCCATTTTGCTTTTTCAATTTTTCTGCAATTTCTACTACTGTAAGTAATTTAGTGGTTGCGCTCGGCATGTGTAATTTCTAGTCGGTGAAAATCCGATCATAACCCAAAGAGGAGGGAATATGTAGACGGAAGCAAGGGTGTCCAAAGAAACCCCTACGAGTTGCTGTAAAGCCAGATAGAACAAGTCGTAG
>JBGSSB010000147.1:0-5671 GCA_041737255.1 Chlamydiales bacterium
TAGTACTACGGCTCATCTGACTTCCCGCGGCCATTCTGACCTCCTCACTATTACGCTTGTTAGTCAGTACTCTTATGAGAGCCTTTGGGATCTCCCGTGTTCACCAAATCTCTTTAATTACATGCCACGCTCTCTGACCCCAAGAGTGCATGAAGGTCCTGCCAAATATCGGGCCTTCATATTTCGCTTTCCGTTTCAGGAACGACGTCAGCCACTCCGACTAAAAGATGTTTACGGGGCTCAATTGCTTAAGTGGGGATTCTTGTCAGCCACTTGGCCAGGATTCAGAAATGAGTCCCCATCTCCAACAAAATAAAGATCCTTGCTACATTTGCGCAGTCCCTAAGTGCCGGCACAAAATGTATGGAATTTACAAAAAGTGGTGGCACAAAATGTATAAAATGCTATACTTGGGATATGAAAAGAACATTATATAAAAAGCTCCTCGCATGGAAATCGTCGCCGGATAGAAAACCACTTATTCTCAAAGGTGCTCGCCAAGTAGGTAAAACCTACCTCCTTCAAGAATTTGGCGTAAATGAATTTCAAAATACCTTTTATCTTAACTTTGAGAAAGACAAAGGGCTGTCAAAAATTTTTTTATCTGACCTTAATCCCAAACGGATCGTCAACGAAATTGCGCATCATTTCAAAAAAAAGGCAAATCTTGCTACGGATCTTTTTGTTTTTGATGAAATACAGGCATGTCCAAATGCGCTCACTAGTCTAAAATATTTTTGCGAAGAGCTCCCTTCAGCTTATGTAGCTTGTGCTGGATCGCTTTTAGGTGTTTACTTAAGCCCTGTTTCATATCCTGTAGGCAAGGTAGATCACCTTAATATGTATCCAATGTCCTTTACAGAGTTCTTACAGGCAATAGGCGATGAAGAGATGGCAGCCAATTGTGAGCAGATGACAAACATCTCAGAATATGTTCATGACTATCTTTGGCAAAGGCTCAAGAACTATTTTGTGGTTGGCGGACTTCCTGAGGTTGTAGCCCGCTATGTCAACAACCAAGATGATATGTTTTTAGCGTTTGAAAAGGTTCGACAAAAACAAAATGACCTTATCGAAGACTACTATGCAGATATTGCAAAACACTCTGGCAAAATAAATGCCATGCACATCAGAAGAGTGTATGAATCTGTTCCAGAACAGCTTGCAGCCACACAAGATGGTTCAGCGAAGAAATACAAATTTCGGGACTCAATACCCGGGATTGATCGTTACAGCAAACTCGTTGATGCTATCGACTGGCTTGAAAATGCAGGGCTTATTTTTAAAATTTCGATTGTTTCTGATAGTAAAATACCACTGCGTGCACATAAAAAGGAAAATAGCTTTAAACTCGTGCTCTTTGACGTGGGCATTTTGGGAGCAATGTGCGAACTTGATCCCAAGACGATTCTCGAACAGGACTATGGGTCATATAAGGGCTATTTTGCAGAAAACTATGTCGCTCAAGAATTTACCTACAAAGATTCCCAAGATCTCTATTGTTGGCAAGGAAAAACCTCCGAAGTCGAATTTATAAGGCAAATCCAAGGCTCGCTCATTCCCTACGAAGTGAAATCAGGGTGGGTTACACAATCTAAAAGCCTAAAAGTATATAACGAAAAGTACCACCCCGACTACCGCGTCATCGTAAGCGCTAAAAAGCCGCTGATCGACGATGTCCATTCCATTCATTTTTATCCTCTTTATGCAATACGGTGAAAAAAGATAGAGCCTTTGTAGGCTTGGTAGTTCTTAACATGCCTATCCGGTTAACCCCAAACACCAGGCATATTGACCTTGGCCTATGAGTCGACCATCTTTCGCAGAGACGACACTTTTTTGGTTTTATGTGTGCTTCTAAAGCATTTAAAGCACTTTACCACCTTATACAAAATCTTTATTCACAAGAATCACATTATTATTCATATTCATTATTTTCTTAACGAGATAATGCATGACGACACTCAGTTGTCCAAAACGCTCTCTCGCTGTATATCGTCCACGAAGACCAGAAAAGACACCTCTTTTCCAGGTTATCAAAAAGAACTACCTCCCTTGGCGAAAAACGCGCAATGATCAAGAAAATCCCGTTCCACACTATATCGAAAACGTTTTTCAGAAATATCTCGGGTGCGGGATCTTGGCTAAGGGATTTGCCTGTGCACATTGTGAAGGATGTAGCAAAGATTTCCTTATAGCATATTCCTGCAAAGCAAGGGGAATTTGCCCATCATGCAACCAACGTGCTATGGCGCAAACCGCAGCTCACCTCATAGACTCAGTCCTGCCCCGAGTTCCCTTCAGGCAGTTTGTTATAAGCTTTCCCCTGCGCGTACGCCACTATCTGGAAACTCATAAGCTGCTCCAAGCAGTCCTCAAAATAGTTATCGATGAGATCCGCAGAATACTCATAGCCTGTAGTCCACTCACATCCAATCCTCAAATTTGTGCAATAAGCTTTTTACAGCACTTTGGCAACACTTTAAACTACCATCGCTTGCGCGATGCCGCAGCCCTTCCTATTGGTATAGATCATGGGGCTGCCATCCCCACTTTCATATCGTAGTCGCTGACGGCATTTTCAGCGGCAAAGATGGCCTGCAGTTTCACGAAGCAACACTCACTCAAGATGATATCACGGACACACAAGAGTCCATCCAAAAGCGTGTGCTGAAGTATTTTTGCAAACGCAAATTTTTCGATAAAGATGAGATGAAAAAAATGCTCTCCTATGAAAATTCGGGGTTTTCACTTGATGCCAAAGTCAAGATTGAAGCCTTTGACAAAGACGGGTTAGAAAGGCTCATACGGTACTGTGCGAGGCCTCCATTTAAAAGCGAAAACATCAGAGTGCATAACTCACTCATAAACTATCGCCTCCCAAAAGCCTCTCACGACGGGAGGCTGTTTATGACTCTCGACCCGCTAGATTTTGTAAAAGGGGGCAAAAGGGGGCCGGACTCTGCGATTACAAAAGGGGGCCGGACTCCAAAAGGGGGCCGGACTCTGCGATTATGCGATTCGGGCTTTCACCTTTTCTTCAAAGATCTTGAAATCAACCATCTTTCTTTGCTCAGCAGCTGATAGGATGGCAATAGAATCGCATAATCGGTCGGGTAGCCCAGAGGAGTCTCACCTCTAGGCCCCCACAGATCCGTACGTGAAGCTCTCACTTCATACGGCTCTTCTTGTTCTATACACCCCACCAGGTGCTCTCTTAGTTTAGAAAGTTCCTCTCTTTCGATTGACCTCCTATCCTATGAGTGTACAAGTCAACCCCTTCGCTCCATCCTCATTACAAGGACTTCTTCACTACTACGAGTTGATCCGCCCCCGTGCTGCACATCGATACTCTCATCCTAATGGGTCCTCCACTTGGATTTCTCTCTTAGCATTGCAACGACGAGTTCAAACGTTCCGTGTAAACGCCTGTGTTAAGTTCATGCCATCTCTATGCCGGCCGTCACTCAAGCACAAGGGGCCACAAGGGGCCGGGCTTTGCGATTATGCGATTTGGGCTTTCACCTTATCTTTAATGATCTTGAAATCAACCATCTTTCTCTGCTCAGCACCTGGAAGGATTAGAAATCGCATAATCGCAGGGACCGGCCCGTTTTACGGCCCGTTTTACGGGTGTATTCTTCAAAATCCACTCACTTGACTTAATTGCGTAGGTTTTGTAGACTAAAAGAATGAGACCATTCAAGTACCTAAAGCAGTTAGAGCAATTCAGTAATTCCCCTCTATTTACAGCAGTAGAGGCAGAGAAACAGGGTATCCCTAGGCATGCACTTGCCTATTTAGTAGAAAAAGGCATCTTAGAACGGGTTTATCAGGGAGCTTATCGCTTCTCTCAATATGAACCAGAAGTTGAATTTCAGTGGGAAAACTTAGCTTTGGTCGCAACTAGCATTCCAGAAGGCGTAATCTGTTTAATTTCCGCACTTTGTTACTATGATCTGACGGATCAAATTATGCGAGAGATCTGGATTGCTGTACCGAACCAGTTCTACCCTCCCAAGCGGCCTAACACGAGAATCATAAGAATGCGCAATGTTACGCTTGGGAAAATTGAACTTGTGCTCGGCGAACATAAAGTCCACATTTTTGATAGAGAACGCTCGATTGTTGATGCCTTTCGCTATCTGAGCAAGGAAATTGCAATAAAAGCACTTCAGAGGTATTTTCAGAGCACTACATGCAAGCCAGACCCTAAAAAACTAGGCGCATATGCAAAGGCATTGCGTGTAAACATAACGCCATACATTTTATCGAATACAACATGACAACAGATTTAGAAAAGTCATTCAAAGCAAAACTACGAGCTATCGCAAAAGAAAAAAACCGTGATCCTGGAGATCTTTGGCAAAACCTTACGCTTGAGCGCTTTTTAGTGCGTTTGTCACGCTCGAAATACCGTGATCATTTTGTCCTAAAAGGTGGCATTCTTTTATCAAAATATATTGAAATCGGAAGAGAAACCAGTGACTTAGATTTCCTCGCACGAAAAATAAGTAATGAAGTTGATGGGCTAAAGGCTATTTTCGAGGAAATCGCACGCATCGACCCTAAAGACGGCTTTGACTTTCAAGATATTAAGGCAAACGTACTGACACATCCTCTTATGGGATATGCAGGAGCTGAAATCTCGATGATTGCCTATTTCGGAAAGACTAGATTTAAGGTTGCTATAGATATTGGCTTTGGGGATATTGTCGATCCTGTTGAATATCAGATCCCTCTCACGATGTCTTCTAAAGGCGTTCTCTTTGAAAGCACTATAAGCCTACCGTGTTATCCTAAGGAATTTATTTTTGCTGAAAAGCTAGAGACTATTGTCTATCGAGGTTCCTTCAATAGCCGCATGAAGGACTTTCATGATCTATACTCCATGTTATCCTCTTCCCAATCGCCCTCGTTTCATAACCTAGAAGGGGTTATACGCTCGGTATTTGAACACCGTGAAACCCCTCTTGCTTTGCCAATTACGTACACAGAGGATGAGCTGGTCCAAGTACAAAAATTCTGGAACGAGTATCTAAAAAACCTACGTGCAGAGACTACTGAAACCCTGCCTACACTTGTTTCTCAGGTCCTGTCTACAATTAACGACTGGCTAAAGGCAAATACCGACCTAATCGATAATACTGCAAACGCCTCTTCCACTAAAATGTCCTTAAAGTGAAAGGGACTGAAAGGGACCGGATGAAAGGGACTGAAAGGGACCTGAAAGGGACCGGATACTGCGATTCGTGCGATTTGACTATTTAACTAGGAGAATCGCACGAATCGGTCGGGTAGCCCAGAGGAGTCTCACCTCTAGACCCCCACAGATCCGTACGTGAATCTCTCGATTCATACGGCTCTTGTCGTTCAATCATTTTTTTTCCTCAAGTGGGAACAAACGCCCAATGTGCAAACCATGGCCCAGATTTTCCTTTACGGATTCTTCTAAGCCATTTCCGCCCTTGTTCGCGGAGCCTGCCAAGACGTTTGTATTTTTTGCTCGCCCATAGACTTAGCTTGGTCTCGATGATATCTGTCAGATAATACAAGGCCGACCTGTTAAACTGGCCATAGTCACAAGGGGCCGGGCTTTCACAAGGGGCCGGGCTTTGCGATTATGCGATTTGGGCTTTCACCTTATCTTTAATGATCTTGAAATCAACCA
>JBGSSB010000130.1:0-6734 GCA_041737255.1 Chlamydiales bacterium
TTCTCTCCAGAAAATCTAGTGGGTCGAGAGTCATAAATAGCCTCCCATCGTGAGAGGGTTTGGGGAGGCGATAGTTTATGAGTGAGTTATGCACTCGGATGTTTTCGCTTTTAAATGGAGGCCTTGCACAGTATCTTATGAGCCTTTCTAGGCCATCTTTGTCCCAGGCTTCGATTTTAACGTTGGCGTTTAGTGAAAATCCTGTGTTTTCATAAGAGAGCATTTTCTCTATTTCATCTTTATCGAAGAATTTGAGCTTGCAGAAATACCTCAAAACGCGTTTTTGAATGGCTTCTTGGGTATCGATGATGTCATCTTGTGTGAGTGTTGCTTCGTGAAACTCTAAACCATCCTCGTCACTGAAAATGCCATCTGCCACTACCAGATGAAAGTGTGGATGGTAATTCAAAGTGTTACCAAAATGCTGTATAAAGCTTATAGCCCCAATTTGGGGCTTAAGGACTGTTGGGCTGCAGGCAATAAGTGTTTTGCGTATCTCATCCACAACTATCTTGAGGACGGCTTGAAGCAGCTTGTGAGTTTGGAGATAGTGGCGTATGCGCTGAGGAAAGCTGATAACAAACTGCCTGAAGGCTATGCGGGGCAATACGCTATCTATAAGGTGCGCAGCAGTTTCCACCATAGAGCGCTGGTTGCAACTCGGGCAAAGACCTCTTGCTTTACATGAAAATGCAACTAAAAAGTCCTTATCACACCCATCACAGTGGGCGCAGGCAAACCCTTTGGCTAGAATGCCGCACCCCAGATATTTCTGAAATACCTTTGCGATATAGTGAGGAACTGGATTTTCTTTATTTTCACGGGTTTTGTGCCAGGTGTAGTAGTGTCTTTTGATGACCTGGAAAAGAGGTGTCTTTTCAGGTCTTCGAGGGCGATAGACCGCTTGAGATTTTTTGGTACAACTGATTGTGGTCATGCATTATTACTGGGTAAGAAAATAATGAATGCTAGAATGGCGGAAGAGTGAATTTTCGTGAATAAAGTTTTTATGTAAGCGAAGTGCTTAATCCAGCAAAAGCGCCGTGATTTTCTTTTCGAGATCTTCGGGGCTTTTTATTTTGGGGAGCAGCACGCGGTTGCTGATGGAGGAGTTGCCTTTTTTGCGCTCGTAGGCAAGGCTTGCGTTTTCTACTTTTACTAGGGTGTAGCCTCGCATTGCGGCGTGCACGCGGATGCGGGAGAGGTGGTAGAGCCACTTGGCTTGTTCTGGTGGCGTGCCAAAGCGGTCTTGTACTTCTTCCCAGATGGCGTCTACTTCTTCTTGGGTGAGGCTGTCGCCTAGGCGCTGGTAGATCTCCATACGCAGCGACACTTCGTTTACATAAAATTCTGGCAGGCGGGCATCAAATGGTATTTCTACGCGGGTTTCTAGCGTGTAGCTTGGGGCTTTGCCCTGCATAGAATCGATGGTGCGCTTTAGCAGTTTGCAGTAGAGGTGAAAGCCGATGGATGAGACGTGGCCTGACTGCTCTGTGCCTATAATATTGCCGGCACCGCGCAGCTCTAGGTCGCGCATGGCAACGCGCATGCCGCCGCCGTAGCCTCCGGCTTGGGCTATAGCATCAAGGCGTTTTTTGGCAACTTCGGACATGCCCCTATGTTTGGGCACAATAAAGTAGGCAAAGGCGCGCCTGTTCCAGCGGCCAACTCGTCCGCGTAGCTGGTAGAGGTCTGCAAGCATCGTCTTGTGGCTCACTTGCAGCACGCGACTTGACTTGCTCTTCCAATTCTTTGATTTCTTTATCCAGTTCATCTGCAGACCGTGGATATCCTTGAAAGCCCGTCATTGGCTCGCCTATTTTATCTCTAAGCACAATACCTGAAGTATGCTGTAGAAGGTGCTGGATCGTAATTTCTTTACAGAGCCCCTTCGGATCAATATGGCTCAAGAGGGTAGCATCAAGGCACTTGCCGATCGGCGTATTTAGGTCAATTTTTCGCCCGTTAAGTAAAGTAGCCGGATTGGTCTGGCACTGCTTTATAATTGACAGCGTTGTGAGAGCCGTTACAACCTTGCTAATAGAGGCAGCTTGCGATGTAACCTCAGGGCTGTCCATAACACCGTAATTTTTTGACCACGCAATGCGTCCGTTATTTATGACGGTAATACTGGCACCAGGCACGCCGAGATCCTTCATCCTCTCGCCTATAGTCATCGGTTTTTCAGTATTGATCCCAGGTACAGGCACACCAGGTCGCAATCCATGTTCCACGCCGAATTGCCTCTCTTGTTCAAGAGTAAACACATCCTCTAAGGGTTTTCTTACGATAATTGAGGAAGCCACCCCATGCGCCTTTTCAGTTGTGGAGACCCTGACGTCGCTTACGCTAGATACGTGCTTGAGACGCCCTGCAAATTCCCGTATAGTCCCAGCATTCTGTATATCAGCGCTATTGATAATCTTGTTGATGGTGCTTTGTTTAAGAGGATCAGCTGCAATTATTGAGTACTTTGTTCCGCCAAAAGTCAAAGCAGCGTGCTGTGCGTCGGTTTTTACGAGGTCAAATTCGTAAGCTCCCGCTTCAGTGTTAACTGTAACATGATAATTACCACTATTCATAGAGCAAGGCCCCTACTTAACCATGATTATAGCAATTTTAAAATAAATACGCAATTAATAGGGGCGGAAACAGTTTCTCTCACATAAAATAAGTATAGTAAACTATAGTTACTTATATTATTTAACATTATTTTACTATACACAATTTTATTACTTTAGCATATAATAGCATTTAGGGCGGAGAATTATAACTATTCAATAAAGCGCCCAAAACAAGTTACTCGGAGGTACTTCCGATGGTAGATCCAATTGAAGAAGCCAAAAAAACAGACCAAAAAAAGAGCTATGTCGAGCTGGAAGCTGACCGGATTGCTCAAGAGGCAGCAGAAAAAGCGCTACAGGAAGGGGAAATCGGGGGAAGAAAGGTTACAACAACGCCACCCCCACAAAGCGACAAAATCAACGAAATAGCGAAAAAACAGCAGTCACAAAGGTCATAATAGCTGTGAGCATTCAGCCAAGCAGGGGCATGCTGTAATACGTAGGGGTAGTTTATGAATTTTGACTCTGTTAATGCTAATAAACCAGTTGGAGAGATAGTCTATCTTGCAGGCCCTTCTTCAAGTGGTAAAACGACTTCAACAAAGGGGCCAGAATTCGCTGGCTGGATGCGTATTGAGGCAGATATCGAAAGACCCTATGTTCGCATTCAGCAATTAAAAGAAACACTACTCGATGATTTGTCCTATCTGGAGTCTCACCTAGAAGATCCTTCCCCCATGAATACTATAGAGGCAATACATGGCAACCCCCCGGATAAACCACAAGCCAATGCTGATCGCTATCAGAAGGCGCGTCAAAATCTCGCAGAGCACATGGAAAAAATGTGGGACAAAACCCAGGACTGCCTCCAGTTGCACATGCTTGATAAAGCACTGTCTATTGCGGAAGCGGGCAAAAGCGTCATTATCGATGATGTTCCCATGGTTAACCCAGGGTATGGTTCTCACAAAATTAGTATAGATAAAGAATCGCCCAATTTATGGTGCTACCGCGATTTTAAAATTGAGCAAAAACTAAAATTTGTTCCTGTCGATATTCTCATGCGCAACGTGCTTCGCCGAAATAGTGGCCCTGACCCCGAAGAACGTCGCCCGATGCCTATGGTACTCGCACAATATTCCGATTGTTTTATGGCTGCAACAAGTGGAAAGCAAGAACAATTAGGAACACTTGATGTCGCCCATTTAAAAAAATGGATCGAGCATTCCTGTACAATAGATTTTTTTGATTTCAGCCCAAACCACAAATTCGAGTATGACGGGAAAAAAGATATTGATGTAGCCGTTAAGGAAAGAATGACTGGATTTCTATTAGAAATGGAAGATCCTGATAATGCCGTTGATCCCAAGGGGCAAAAAGTTGAGGGCGAGGTGTTAGACGCTCTCAAAGAAAAGAAACAAGCATACCCGAACCTTCCAGAAACCATCAAAAAAGCAACATCAGAAATTTTGCAAAAGATGGGTATTGCCGATGATGCTACAACGGTCACCCTCACCTATAGGTCATCCTCAGACATTAAGCCTGCCATCATGCGGGACCTATAAATAGGTGCAGATTATGCAATTTTATCGTGTTTACACCGTCAGAGATGCCCTTGCATCGCATAAGCCTCTTAAACTGCCGAATCTAGTTATTTACTCTTTTTCTTTAGCTGGTTCATGTCTGCAGTGGGAGCAGCACCAATCTGTGCCAATGCCCTTAGACTGCCCCCAAAGATGTACGACCCGCAATGCTTAAGCTCCATCCATGGACACAGCCATACCTTCATTCCTGCCTTACGTACATTATGACAGAACATGTAATCTTCAGAGAGATACCGCTTCGACTCTGGGTCAATAGTACAATTAAAATAAGCCATTATCTCTCTAGACCCATCGAAGTGTGCTGTTCGACAATGGTCAGGCTTATACTTATACTCAGGATAAACTTCGTCATATTTTTCAAAAGTTTCCCGACGAATCATCATAAATCCTGCACCAGCTTCGCCAACTTCTACAGGCTCATTGAATGAGATAGCCTTTTGTCCCGCAACAGGATTGAACACGTAATCGCCAACGAATTGTTCAAGCGCATTAGGATCATCATCTGCGACTCCTTGATTCACAGCCATTTTGATTTTCTCCCAACAAATATGCTTCTTAGGGTATGGCCCAGCGATGATATCGTAATCTGACTCTTCGTTTTGCAAAGCCATCAAGGCCAAAACATCTTTTGCATCAAAACCAATATCAGAATCAATAAACATGAGATGTGTACACCCAGATCTCAAAAATTCATCAACACAGTAATTTCTAGCACGGGTAATCAAAGACTCATTAAAATGATAATAGAATTTTTCTTTAATATTATGCTTTGCGCAAATTACAGCTAGATCTGCCATAGACATAGCAAACATTCCATGACACTGTCCACCATACATAGGTGTAGCTACAAACAATTTCTTTTTCTGTAATTCGTCAATTGCAATTTCAGTTCTCATCATCTACCTCACTAATGTTAATCTTAATATTCTCATCACCATAAGAGCCTTGGTAGGGAGATATGATCGAGCAACTGGACGATTAACGCTTCCAGTCGATCAACAGCCGAAATATAATCCCCGTTCAGATAGTAGGCAGAACCGGAGCCATACGTTTTGATCGTTTCATGATAGCGTTAGCATAATGCACTAATTTATACAAGAATAAGTTTGAAATACCCACCAGGCATCTTGACCAGCGTCCGTGGATAGTAATGTATCTTTTTGGGCAATAATCCTCTACCTCTGTTACACTCGTGATTAAAACAATATTTAAATACACTTAAATGCTATATTTTTTTATAATTAAGGAAAGGGGAGGCAATATGAACACAGATGAGACTAGCTTTGCGCCCCCAGGTGAGGCAAAATGGAGCAGTTTCAGCGACCTGCCTGCGACAGCAAAAAAGGGAGCAAGTCCACTTGCTGGACGCCTAAGTGAGCTCGATGTTGCCAGAACCAAGCCACCGCTACCTTCTACAGAAACAGCAAAAAACGTACATACATACGTTCAGCAACACGCACACGCAAGCGCACATCCACTATTCCCACCTTGGGCAAGCTCCATGCCAAAATTTAGTGACCACAAGATTTCCATTGCTAACCCTCAGGCAAAAGAGTGTGCCGAATTAAAGAGCGAAATTCAAGGGTATATAGCAGATATCGTTAGAGGGGTGGATTATAACGGCCTTCACATTGTCACACAGTTCATCACATTCTGCAAGGAGCAGCGCAAATTAGACCCCAATATAAGCAATATCGAAATTTTTCATCGGTTCGAGCCCGACTCAAAAGATGAGGCTTCTCTTACCTATGGTACTACGTGTGTAGGCAAAGCTTTACATATAGTCAAAGTGCTCGCAGAAAAAAAGATAGAAGCGCACGTAGTGATCCAGCATATCGTTATTGCAGCCAAGGGGATAAACGAACCGGCAGGTCATGCAGCCGTTGTGGTGCCAGGTAAAGATGGGGTTCTTTTAATCGAAATCGAGCATAACGTTCCCATATTGATACTCGAGCCAAACAAACGTATTGAAGAGTTTCATGCTGGTAAAGGCACTCGCGAAGAGCCACAACCCCCCGATGCAGAAAACCCCGATTTACATCTATCCGTGGAGCTAATCGAAGTCCCGGGAAACTACAGCTCGCCAACTCCCATAATTGTTAAAAAAGAAAATTTTACAAGTGAAACGAAAAAGAAAAAAAATACATATAGCGAATATATACTCCGTCCAGATACCAACCCCGACCAAAGTGTCATGAAGAAATGGCTTGTGAGCAAGCAAACCTGGTTCTATCCTGTTTCTTCAGCAGCAAGAGAAGGCCAGCCGCAGCATTCATTTCAGCTGAATATCGCTGAAGATAAAATGACATTCAATATTAGCGATAAGAAATTTCGTATTCCCCTTGATGCCTTTGATCCAACCACGAAGACTATTGACAGAACCAAGTTAGTCGGAGACGAAGGACAAGCCCTTTCAGAAGACCAAAAGAGATATTGTCAAATGTTGTGTTTCCAAAAAAGATTGCACCCTAATTTCTAGTTAATAATTAAGCTGTTTTTTCTTGAATTTCGACCTCCTCACCATTCTTAAATTGCACCCCTTGGATGATCTTCACCATATGTTTGT
>JBGSSB010000131.1:0-3029 GCA_041737255.1 Chlamydiales bacterium
CAAACATATGGTGAAGATCATCCAAGGGGTGCAATTTAAGAATGGTGAGGAGGTCGAAATTCAAGAAAAAACAGCTTAATTATTAACTAGAAATTAGGGTGCAATCTTTTTTGGAAACACAACATTTGACAATATCTCGCGCAACTACTTTCCATACTGGATCTATAACACAGAGTATAGCGGCTTTAACAAGATTGTTGTTGCAACAGCTATTTTTGGCCGTGAGCGGTTTGCTGACTGGTGGGAAAAGATGGATGATAACGCCGTGATTCCTGCAGACTATAACCTTCCCTTTGCAGGTGAGACATTCATACGCACGTTGCCAGAGCATTTTGAAACAGAAGCACTAGCACTGCGAACGTATACATTCAATGTGACAAAACCAAACAATGAAGGCCCTGAAACTATTACAGTGACAGTGCCAAAAGGTGAGTGGAGAGTTACTCTTGTGCAGTTTACATCTGATGGTACACCCGCAGGTTCGTTTATTGCAGATGGATCACACACACTTGTTGCCGGTGGTAATGATACCATAACATTTGATATAGCCAACCACAGTCCAGCATTTTCTGATTCAGGAAATATACGCTTGATCTGTGTGAACACTACATTTGATTCAAATGGTAAACATTTAGAGGACTACTTCACAGAAGAGACTCCTAACGCAAGTATACTCATCGAGGCACCTTTGTTAGTACAAGTAGATGCCCAGAAAAATTCCCATTCCAACGACGGACAGGGTCAGTAAAAGGGCAGGAAGAGATGATGGCGTATAGCGTTCGTCATCAATTTTCTTTTGGTCGTTTTTATATTTAATGAAGGCAAGTAGGCCGATAAATGCACCAAAAATTACTAAGATAACGCCAAAAATTGAAGAGTGGCCCGGGTACATTATGGAGGGTTCTTCGCTTTGATGTGTCCCTAAGTAGAGGCTGATTTGTTTTGTAAAAAGGGCAAATCGCTCAACTACAAAGCCAAAGGCCATTAGTCCAATACTTGTTCGAATCCAGGCAAGAAATGTTCGTTCATTTGCCATGTGATCGACACTGTTTCGTGGGCGAATAGGGTGTGTAGTGTCATCAGATTTGTTCATACAGTGTTTGTAACGGGGCTATTTTGTTTAAATGGGTTACATAGCATTCCTTCGATCCGGTAGTCAAGTAAATTTTCCATGACGGTTGCTGTCAGTTTTAGAGACTGTTCTTTAGCCCAGAATCGCTGTAGCTGAGCTTGGAGATAAGATTGTTTTTTTGATTAAAGCGATAAAGTTTTATACATGTGTTAAAGGTGCCGAAAAGTCGTTTTTTATTTTTTTTATTATTTCCTTGCGAAAATGATAGATTTAAGATAAACTGTCATTATATGGATGATAGATCGTACGCTCTCTTTCATTGAAAGCAGAAGGTTTTGTTATGGACGAAATAAAGATACTTCAAATTCTCCTGGGAGAATTTTACGATAAGCTGGCGACGCTCAAAGAGATAGTACCGCGAGATGCTAAATTTCCCGAAGCGGAGAATAAAATCAAAGTAGTTGTCGGCATGCGGCGTGCCGGAAAAACCTATTTTCTTTACCAGCACATTCTCAGATTGCTTTCGGAAGGTGTCAGTCGTAGCTCAATTCTTTATATTAATTTTGAGGATGATAGACTTCTCCCGTTAGATCAGCAGAAACTAGGAAAACTTATCGATGCATTTTATTCGTTTTACCCGGAAAACCATGAAAAAAAGTGTTATATATTTTTAGATGAGATTCACGTTATTCAAGAATGGCAGTTGGTTGTTCGTCGTCTTCATAATAGTAAAAATGCTGAAATTTTTTTGACAGGGTCGTCAGCAAAATTATTGAGCAAGGAAATTGCCACAACTTTGAGAGGTAGATCTCTTGCTACCGAAATATGGCCCTACAGTTTTCGCGAGTTTTTACGAGCCAAGAAATTAGAGTTTGATTTTAATTTATACGACAAAAAAACTGAAGATAGGCTACATAAGCTGTTTTTAGACTATTTATCAACAGGGGGATTTCCTGAGGTGATTGATTATAGTGTAGATGTGCGCCAGCGAACGTTGCAAGAATATCTTGATGTGGTAATTTATAGAGACATTGTAGAGAGACATTCTGTAAAAACTCCATCAATAATAAAATATATGATTATGTCAATGGTTCATAATGTTAGCAAACCATTTACGGTAAATAAATTTTATAACGACTTGAGAAGCCAAGGGTATCAAATTGCAAAAGATGCACTTTATGAATATGCGAATTTTATTGAAGATGCCTATTTAGCATTTTCTCTTCCGATTTTTGACAAATCCATCAGAAAAGTGCAGACGAACCCGAAAAAAATATATGCTATAGATCCGGGGCTTGCGCGAGCTTTGACGTTGGATTATGAAAATGACCTTGGTAGGCTTTTTGAAAATGTCATCTATCTAGACTTAAGACGTCTTGGCTGCACAATAAATTACTACCTCACGCACAAGCGTAACGAAGTAGATTTTATCGTGCAAACGCCTAGAGGGCATAAAAAGTTCTTTCAGGTGGTATGGAAGATGGACGAGAGGAAGACTTTTGAGCGCGAAGAGAGGGGATTCAAAGAGGGCATTGCAGAATTAAAGATTGATGGCGAAATCCTTACCCTTGATTCTTATCTTCGCGCAGGAATTCAACTTTTTGTAACTTAACTTGTGATTTTTTATAAAACTGCGCAAATCAACTTATGCAATCAATCACCTCGCCGCTATTCCAGAACAAAGTTCTCTTAAGCAAGCCGCGAATAAAGTTATTGCCAAATGGAATAGCACACGTGACTGGCAGATAGAATTATTTGACCAATATAAAGTGACGAAGCGGCCAAATATTGAACTTACGCTTGAAAAGGTTTTAGAAGGAGATATTGTCAAATGTTGTGTTTCCAAAAAAGATTGCACCCTAATTTCTAGTTAATAATTAAGCTGTTTTTTCTTGAATTTCGACCTCCTCACCATTCTTAAATTGCACCCCTTGGATGATCTTCACCATATGTTTGT
>JBGSSB010000132.1:0-7815 GCA_041737255.1 Chlamydiales bacterium
ACAAACATATGGTGAAGATCATCCAAGGGGTGCAATTTAAGAATGGTGAGGAGGTCGAAATTCAAGAAAAAACAGCTTAATTATTAACTAGAAATTAGGGTGCAATCTTTTTTGGAAACACAACATTTGACAATATCTCCGGTAACGCTTTTAGATACCTTAGAAGGTCAGCAGTATGAGGGCTTTGATTCCATTCCCTCAGCAGATGACTATCATCTCGTTTGCACAAAACTAGATGACAAAAGTTTTACCCCTAACCCAGATAGACCAAAGCCAAAAGCTCCAGAGGCAACACTCAATATTGCTCATCTTGCCAATGGCCCTTGGGCCCACTTTTTGCCAGTAGTCAAGGTTTAACCACTGAGGGCTGGGCCTGCGTAACTTTAGCAAATAGGGGGCAGTTACTCTTATGAGGTAAAGTTTGGACTACCAAAAATAGAGATGTGAGCTGTGGTTTTTAATCAGCAGAATCAGGAAATAAAAAAGCAAACGAGCCTTGATCGGCTTGCAAAAGCTGTTCAATGAGTTTTGGAAACGCTTGTGTACGGCGTGCTAAAGCCTCTTGTGACCAGGGATAAATTCCTGTATCGGTAAGAAATTGGACAGCTGACAGGATAAATTCTGCACACTCAAGTGCTAGATCTGTTTTAAAAAGCCCTTCCTGGCAGCCCTGGAGGATAAGGTCGGCATAAAGGGGAGCCTGTTTAGTAATGATTGATGCAAGTAGGCGCGTGTGAATGGCTTCATTTCCAGGATGGTGCAGTGTTTGCATGATGTGTCTGTTATCTTCGGCAATACGGCCAGCATCAACTAGGCGCTTCATTTTTTCAAGAGCATTGCCTGGCGCTTCAATAAGCTTTTGCATGTTTTGTCTGTTCTCGTCGGCAATATCCTCAACAACTGCTTCGAGTAAAGCTTCTTTTGACTTGAAGTAGTGGTAAATCGTGCCCTTGGCTATTTTTAACTCATCCATGATCTCTTGCATGGAGGTTTTGTCATATTCTTGTGTCTGAAAAAGGCGTCGTGCTGCCTGTAGGATTTCGGATTTTCGTTCTTTGGGAGGTTTTACAATTCTTGTCATAGTATCTGTAAGTATAAGATTTTAGCACTTAATGTCTATGAATTTTGGTATTGACCGACCGTCGGTCAACGTGATATACTAGAGATATTCAACGTAGATGGAGGCAAAATGAAGGGTAAAGAGGTTCTTATATCAGGAGCTGGAGTGGCAGGGCTTACTCTTGCTTATTGGCTCAAACAGTATGGGTTTACTCCTACAGTTGTAGAGCGTCACAAGGCCTTACGTACATGGGGCTACAAACTGGATATTCGTGGTAGTGCAATCGATGTATTAAAGCGTACTGGGATTCATTCAGCAGCTTTGCAGGCGAGCAGCCATTTGCGCGGTGCAAGTGTACTTGACAGCTATGGCAATGAAATACCCAATATGGACCCTGATATTTGTGGTGGGCGTGTTAAAGAAGACATAGAGATTTTACGTGCTGATTTGTGCAATCTCTTACATCAGCAAGTAAATGATATTGAGTATATTTTTGATGATTCAGTTGTAAACATAACTGAGAGCAACGTGGGGGTGTTAGTTGCCTTTGAAAAGGCAGAGCCGCGTTTATTTGATCTTGTTATAGGAGCAGATGGCCTACATTCTGAGATACGAAGGTTGACATTTGGAGAAGAGCAGCTCTTTTCAAAAAACCTTGGATTTTATGTTTCTTACTTTTCGATTCCTAACTACATGAAGTTGGATCACTGGGAAATAGAGTATCACGATCAACAAAAATTTATTATTATGTATGGCTCTGACCCAACTGCGGATGCTGTTGCGGGATTTGCCTTTAGCAAAGAGGCGTTTAGTTTTGATTGGCGCAATATACATGAGCAGAAAAAAGTGCTTTGTGAGGCGTTTAGTGCCATAGGATGGCAGGCGCCGCGCCTTTTAGAGTTGATGAATGAGTCACCCTATTTCTATTTTGATGCTGCCATGCAAATCAACATGCCAAGTTGGACAAAAGGGCGTGTTGCACTTGTGGGGGATGCAGCGTATGCGCCTTCACCAGTTTCGGGCCAAGGCACAAGTGTTGCTATGGTTGGTGCTTATGTGCTTGCCAATATGCTTGCGCAAGCAAATGGTGATTATGAGTCTGCATATAAAAAATATGAGCAAATGATGCGCCCTTTTGCGAAGAAAAATCAAGGTTTGGTTGACCTTAGCGTATCTCTTATGAAAGAAGATTCGTTTATTTCCTACTTGCATCGCCATATGTCAGAGCATATGCAAGAGGGTTGGGGCCAACTTGTTAAAGAGCTTAACAGACAGCGCATTCATGATGCGGCAACTTCACTTGTGCTAGAGAGCGCCAATTGATTTGATAAAATGCGCTTGCACCATTAGAATGCTCTTTTTGATGGCACAATAAGAGAAGGTACGCATGCTAAAGGTTATACTGATTCATGGTAATGGCGGCGGAAGAGCTAGTGATATTTGGTTTCCTTATGTAAAAGAGCAGTTGGAACAATTGGGAGTAATGGTTGTTGCTCAAACATTTCCGGACAATTATTTAGCAAGAAGTTCCTATTGGATCCCTTTTCTTAAAAATGAGTTGAAGGCCGACTCAGAGACAGTTATTGTTGGCCATTCATCTGGGGCTGTATGTGCCATGCGCTTTGCGGAAAAATACCCCCTGTTAGGTTCGGTACTGGTTGGAGCTTGCTATACAGACCTTGGGCTTGAGAGTGAGCGGGTAAGTGGATATTATGATGAAGCGTGGCAGTGGCGCACAATTCAAAATAATCAAACGTGGATAGCGCAATTTGCTTCAGTTGACGATCCTTGTATTCCCATTGACGAAGCACGGCACATACATGATATGCTCAACACCGAGTACTATGAATTTACAGACAGAGGCCATTTTGGTGGCGATCGTGATGTAAAAGAGTTTAAAGAATGTGTCGCGGTTCTTAAAAAGAAGCTACATTTGCAATGAAGTGCCAAGCTTGTAATTCCCTAAAATCACAATTCTTTTATTGAGCGAAGCTCCATGGAGTGCGTGTGCAGCATGCACCGCTCTCAATTTTTACACAAATCTCTACCTAGTTAGAGTCAAAGAAAAATACACAAACTCATCTAGTGTAAGCCACAATCGTAAAGATTTTTTCAAAAAAACCAGAGCCGTGCATGTTGCACACGCACTCCAAAATATTGCACATAGTAAATGTGGAAATAATTAATGTAATTTAATTCCTGTTATTTATTTATTATTTTTAATATAATGCATATTTAACTTAGGGGATAATATATGAGTGGGATGTCTGCTATTGGGTTAAAAGAGTTTACAGTTTTTTTAGGCCTATCATCTGTTGTTGGCGCGGCAGTTAGCGGAACTATTACAGCCCTTGGCACTGACGAGCTTTGTGATTTGTCTAAGCTTTTTGCAGCAAAAGAGCAAGCTGCAGAAGTCGGCTCTAAACATAAAACTGCATACAAGGTTGCTAAATGGGCTACATTGGGCTTTGCCGCAGTTGTAGGAACTTTCGGAGCGGCCCTCACTGGAGCACTTACAGCATTTTCAATTACGGCTATAAGCTTTGGCAAGCTTACCCCTGTGGGTATTGGAGTGGGCGTGGCTGTCGCAGTGCTTCTTGAGATTGCCGTAGTTAAAAAAATTACTAAGCAAGCAAAGCTGTTTTGTCAGTAAGTAGATTTATTGCTGCTGGTTTGTGGTATTGAGATTCACTATGAACTAAGAGATTAGCTTTAAAAATATTTTGGTGTAGTGCAGGTATTGCCCTAAACAGAGTTGTGATACTGCTTTGTTCTCGCTCTATAATTTTATTTCTTTGGCACCATTCAAGAGGAATCGTTGTAATCGGGCGGAACACCTCTGCTGCCCAGCATGAAATTTTGCATGCAGTTGCTTCAGCAGCAGCTGCAATTGCAACTACCGGAAGTGCAAGTTCTACTGCAGCTACCTTTGTTATATAAGCAATTTTATTGCCATTTAAATTAGCCGCGTCATTTCGCCAATCTATCAAATGGGTCATGCATTTAGCAGAAAAAGAGTTGGTTTCTTCAGGTAACCAATTAATTTTATCAAACGTAAAACTTGGGACAGTCAGTATTCCCGACTTAAGTAACGGTGTTATTTTTAATGATTGATTTTTGAAAATAAATGCTGAATTCTCATTTTTAAATCTCAGTTTGAAGTTGCGTTCCTCGTCTACGGGCGCGTACATAGGGGCTATTGAAAATGATGTGCGCCCTCTAACTAAAATTGAAGTACGTTGCAAATGCGTTAATGCGCAAAATGTTTTACAAGAAAGAGCTAAGGCATATATCTGTACGGCAAGGTATTTAAAATTAGTTACACACATGTCGCAATCACTGGATAGCAACTGCACGTCCATGCAGGGTAAATAAGTGAATATTTTTTCTATTAGTTCGATAGGAAGGCTTAGCAGATTGCTCAGGGGCTGTTGGCTGTATTCGCTTGGGGAGCAAACTGGTAGTGGCGGAGGGTTTTTGGGAAGCAATAGGATGTTGTGGGCAAGGTTTTGAAAGTCTCCAATAATTGAAGCTGAAGGTAACGAAATATTTAAACGGCCAAAGATGTCTGGTGGGGGACCATTTCCGCCGGCAGCCATGAGAGCCGGGCGCATATAATCCCTTCTAAAATTAAAATCTTCTTGGTAAAGGTTGATTGGGGGTCTTAACGAAAAGTGCATGGAATGCATAACAACCTCACTACAATAGGGAATTATGATATTCTGATTTGTTTTTATTGTCACGGCATAGTATTTCTCACTCTTGCCTTGGATACTTGTTTTAGTATAACAGACGAGTTATGCATTCATTAATAAATCCCTTATCCCATAAGTCAAGCGAGCGTAGTTGTTTTTCTCGTAAAAAAGGTTGTACGTCTTTTTTTACGGATTCCCAGTCTAGTGCATCGGCCTTTTTTTTAAGAGCTGATGCAACCCATGCTTTGTCGATATGTAAATGTTCATTTTTCCAAGGTCCTAGCTGAAACAGCGCATTTTGTAGCAGGGGCAGATTGAGCTCAGGTTTTTTAGAAGAATACCAAACCAAATCATACCAATCCCTGCCTTTAACATATTCTCGACACAAAAGTGCATGAATTTTTCCTGCAAGCAAACTAGGCATGTCTTGTGTAATAATTGAAAATGGTTCAGGGAAATGGATCACCTTTGTCTCATAAGTCGATCCTGCAGGAGGACTAGTGTCCACTTCCAATTTTATTTTTATGACTTGTGTGTCTGAAGTATTTCTGTCGTACATAAGTTTAATTACTTGGCCAAAGGATTGGTCTTTGAGAAACGCCTTTTTTACAGCATCGTCCGCTTTTGATTTATCGACTAATTCTGTAGTAAAGCCATAACCGCTAAATTCAAGTTTTATTTCATTGGAAAATTGACGCCACTGAAAATGGGGGTTTGCTTCGTATAATACAAAATCCATGTCTTCAGAAAATCTATTCAGTCCATGCACAATTCTAAGACTCGTTCCTCCTTGAAAAGCAGCATATTTAAAAAATTCTGCTCGACTGAGGGCAGATAAGACTATTTCTTGGGCAATTTCCTTTAAAGCGTTTAATTCCTCAACTTTATTATTAGGCTTGTACTCCTTGATTCTTTCTTCAATGATTCTTAGTTCCATTATTAAGTTCTCCTAGTATTCTTTGTAGAAAAATTCTAACTTTTTTGCTTTTGTAATGCTCTGAAAGGGTTTTTAGTATGGCTGTATCGGCTTCAAGCATATCTTCGATTTCGATTCGTAAATCTAAGTGGATGTCCTTAAGTCCTCGCCAATTTCTGTTGTGTACATAATAGTGGTCTGCTAACGCTTTCCAAGGATGTGCAATTAAAAAAGCCTCACTTCCAGATCCCGATCTTTGCACACCTAAATAACAGAGATAACTTGGCACATGTTTATATGTAAACAGACCCAGTGGGGTTTTGAAGTCGCTTGCTCGCTTTGCAGTGGCACATGTTGTAGTATAAACGGCCTCTGGAATCCACTGATGGTAAACAAGGGCTGATTCAAAGCTTATGTAGCTAGGGCCGTAAATTGTATGTGCAACTTGAAAAGGGCTCGGGAGGTTTTTTTGAAACGGCTTGCCAAGTACATACACACCTCGACGCAATCGAATTAGAAAATTCTTTTTTAAAGCGCGATTAATTGCAGCGTAGCGTCGAGCTGGTTCATTGGGAAAAATCGTGGCGATATCCACATCTTTTAGCACACTAAGAGGCCAATCAATCAAAAATTGTTCCAATTTAGCATCCATTCATTGCTCCACAATTTATGTATAATACTTTCACTTTTCCGAAGCTTCTAACATAAAAATAACCTATATTACTATTTTATGCAAGAAACTTGAGTTTTCCGTAAGTTTCTTACATATTTTAGGGGGTTGATGATAAGAGACGGGCCTAGGCTGTTGATTTAAGCACATATTCACGCAATAAATTAACTGTAAGACCTGTCTGTCCTTCAATAACAGTTTTAGAGTCCGGTTGAGGACGATTCAACTCACATATGTTTATTTCAGTTTACCCCAAGGTCGTGGTTGAATTGCCTCACCTTTATCTCTAGCAAACATCCATAACAAGCACTATATTAGGTGGCACGGTCCAGTGCATAGTGCGAAAGTGGGAATATACACAGGCGCACCGACATGTCTCTGGGAGAGCCTGAGGGTGAGATCCCCTCGGGCTACACGACTTATTACGACGTTATGAAGGACGGCATCGCTGCCATTTGATACTTTCTGCGGGTCGTATTGGCCGACGCGCAATAGTTCGTACGCTGTTTCGTGTGTCAGCGTAGTCCAGTTAGGCTCAACCTCTATTTTTGGCTATGCGATGTTTATTATTGATAATAAGAGAAGAATTTTTACTGAAATACACATATAACCTCAGTTTACTGTATTTCGCAACAGTTCTGCGTTAAAATATAATTAAATTCAAATAAATCTCCCTCCAGGTTATGCTTGCCTGAGTATTTTATGAGGCAAACTATGAATGTGTTCTCTAAGGGTTTCTTTTTGTTTGCAATCGCTGCAACTTCTATGTGCCATGCCGAAATCAGAACTGCGGACAATCTAGAACCTATTGCAAACGAGTTTGAATGTAGCGATAAAGAGACGCTTGTGCTGCTTGATATTGGAGGGACCATTCTTGCCTTTTGCGACCCCATACTTCACAAGTCTCATGAAAATTGGACTAAAGAGTGGTTTAAAACAAACTACCCCAACATCACAAAAGACGAAACAATTACCCTAGTACGAATTGTAGAGCAAGCACATGAAAGCTGGCGTCTTACAGATCCTCTTTGGCAGGAAACTATTGCTAAGGCTCAAGTTGAAGGAGCAAAAGTAGTAGCTTTCACCAAAATATTAGGATTTAAAGCAAAGCGCTCCGAGAGACTTGCTGCTTTCGGTGTTATTATCAATGATGACCTTCCTGAGCTGCCTTCAGGCTCTCTTTATGAATATAGCAAAGGTATTGTAGAAACAGAACACTCCCTAAAGGGACCTGTACTTAACGAGATGCTACAAAAAATGGCAGCAAAACCTAAAAAAATCATCTTTGTTGATGATAGAATTGACCAGATTCAAAGTGTTGAAGATACCTGCAAAAAGAGATATGATCAGAAGTTGTGTTTGAAATAAAAAGAGTGTACCCTCAGTAAGGTTTTCGTCAAAAAACAAATAACAGAGGGTAACTCATGAAAGAGTATGTCAATTTCACAGATAAAGATCATGTACAAACTTTCGA
>JBGSSB010000134.1:0-5054 GCA_041737255.1 Chlamydiales bacterium
TTCTCTCCAGAAAATCTAGTGGGTCGAGAGTCATAAATAGCCTCCCATCGTGAGAGGGTTTGGGGAGGCGATAGTTTATGAGTGAGTTATGCACTCGGATGTTTTCGCTTTTAAATGGAGGCCTTGCACAGTATCTTATGAAAGGGGCCTCGGCCCCTTTCAAATCGCATAATCGCAGAGCCCGGCCCCCTTTCATTGCTTTACACTTAAAGCAGGCGTACAACTATGGTTCAGGTTTTTAGCTAACTTTCCCCATTGAGTTTGAGATAGTTCTTTATCTCGATAATAAGTGGAGGTAAGCCTTCTTTTATAGTTAGCCAGATTATATCGTAGTCAACATCAAAATACTCATGTATCAGTCTGTTGCGTAAACCAATTATTTGTTTCCAAGGTATATTTGGAAGCTTATTTTGTGTTTTTACAGTTACCGAATTAGCTGCTTCGCCTAAAATTTCAAGCTGGTGACGAACAGCTGAATTTAATAAAAGGTCATGGGAAAATTGAGTTTTTCTTTTGCCTTTTACAAAAATAGCAATATTAGTACAGCATTTTAGCATGTGATCTAAGCGTATATTGTCACGATTGTTCATAAATGATCTTAGATTGTGACAAAACTTCTTTTCGTATTGGGGGACTTAATTCGTTAGGTGTTCTCAAGTCAGCTTTATGACCAATAAGGTCACTTAGTTCCATTTCCATGCCTATCAACATAAATAAGTTGGGGGTGTGCTTTTTATCAAATTGTACTAAAAAGTCAACGTCACTGGATTTTTTAAAAGCTGAAGTTAAAATTGATCCAAAAAGAGACAGCCTAGAGATATGGTATTTTTCACAAAAGAGTTGTATTTTTTTCTTATAGCGTACAATTTGTGGCTTTTGCATACAAAGTTCTCCTAAATAGAATAATTACAAGTTTAGAAATAGATGTCACGATTTTTTTGTGAAGTGTAACGTGTACATAATCCACATTATATTAATAGGTCTTGAACATCTCTGAGTTTTCGTTTTTTCTTTTGTTAAAAAAGAAAAAATGAAATATGGTTTGCTTCGTCAACATGGAGGCCTCCAAAACCAAAGGAGGTCCTCAATGTATTTAAATAAGAAATTTATTTTTGCCCTAATTGCTATAGGAACCATGCTTGCGGGTATGCAGCAGCCTATTTTTGCTGGTAAGTTTAAGGTGGACAAAAAAATTGTCCTAAAAAAGGGTGAGCGCAAGGTTTTATATGCAGAAGGTGATGATGGTGATGAAAAGCTCGCATCTGCTAGCAAAAATTACCAACTTGCTATGCAAATGCTAAAAGACGCGATGGAAGCCGGACATGTTGTTAAAGACAAGAATGGCATGTATGTAAAGAAATGTGGCAAAGAGTGTACTTGTTTACCAATCATGCCTAGTGCAGTTACTAAATAAAGGAATATTTATACATGGGATCAAGATTTATTTTTGGCCTGATGGCCACAAGCATGCTGCTTGCATCTGTACAGCAGCCTGTTTTTGCTGAAAAGAAAAAGCATCATTGCTCATCATCAACTCACCATCACAAAAAGAAATGCCCTAAGCTCGGCCCAAACTCCAATGTCATCGCTACCACATTTTTGGATGGCATGACAACAACTTTAGAGTCGCAAAAGTGCCAGAATCCCTTTCATGGTTGGTGGGCAAAAGTAGACAAGGGAATACTAGGCGGGTTTGGAAGTGATTTTAATACTTTCGCGCAGATTGGCAGCGAAGATATCGATGCCTATATATTTATAGATGCTACGCAAGATCCTATTGTGATCACAACAATGGGAGGAAATGGCAAGGACTTTCGCTCGCCAAAACCAAACGAAGTAGCAGATAGACCTACCTACTTTCAACGGGATGCTAAAACGTTGTTAAGCACACTGCCCAAAAACCCCGGTGATCCGATTACCGAGCTGTATGGTAAATCCTATAACAGCCTCAAGCTTCAAAGCGATGGAAATCTTATTGCATTAACAGACCAGGGAACCAGAAACGTTTTTGGAAATACTGTTGTCACATTTGATGGGGATTTCATGATTGGCGGAATCTACAAGAAGATATCTGCAATGGATCTGCCAGCTCCATTTCCAAGGTATGATGAACTTGACTATCGTCCAGTAGATTATACCCTCCCCACAAATCTTGCTCAATACATCTTTAACAGAATGCTTTATCATGGAATTGCCCGCGGCGGGGAAGGAACGAGCGAAAACTGGAATCCTGACTTTATTGGATTTCAGGAAGCACACGCCCTTTTTGACGAGTATTTGTCTACAGGTAAGACATATATTACAAATATCGACAAGACGCGTACAACAAAAAATGGAAGTGGCATGACAAGTATCTTTACAGAGGACTTTCATTACGCGCCTCCCGGTTCTACTGTGACACTTTCAGGTTTTGGAGGAGGTTGGGCAGGTATTAATGGAACGCATACTAATAGCGTATCCGTACATGCTTTTGGTGGAATACCAAATCCAAATCCACTGTTTGTTGACGTAGGCTCAGGCGGCACCTGGAAACACTACTTCTATCTTAATTTTGATAGCACTGGCTTTCCACAGTTTGTAGGAAATTCAGGATATCCAAACTTTGCAGATGGTTCGGCTAATTCAACCCTCTGGGGAGAAACTACTCCAACACTAAGTGTTACCCATCAAATAACAGATGATATGGAATATCCTGCATTTGTAGCAGCAATGACTGCATTCTTTTACGATGCGTTCAAGGTTGCACAACATACAGGACAAAGCGGCTGGGTTACAGAAGAAAACCCTCGTTTCTTAGCAGATACGTGGGAAGATTTGCAGGCCGCGCTTGATGTTGACGAAGCCTTAATTGCACGTTTTCGTTCGAGGACAAACAGGTTTCAACCTCCTGGATATTACCAAAATCCTGCAGTTAAGACGGAGTTTGATTTAGATATTCCACCTTTGGGTGGGTATATTTGGGACTTTAATGAGCCTTATGATCTGTTGCCTGGCGTCAATCCTTTACTTGACTACAACGTAGATGGACAAAACTATCTTGTTGGAGTATCAAATTTATATTACACACTTGCTGGTGTTCCTACAAAACCGCAGCACAGTATTCTTGGACTCTTAGGGTACAAAAATCTTGCTGGCAATAGTGACGGCGGAGCCTATTTTACAGGAACAGTGGCGCCGTTGAATTTTGCAGATCCAGAATCGGGCAACCCTGATCCTAATGTATGGTCGTTATTAGGCGTAGATTTTGACGGAGATCCGGTAACATCTGCCAATAACTTATTCTTTGGTTTTGTAAATCCACTTCTCACTTCCGGGAAAAAAGTTGGTTACATATACATGCCAGATGAGGTTCGGGTTGATGGGTTTGTTTTGATGCCATGTATAAATTTTACTAAGGATGAAGATCAAAATTCCCAACGGTTTGGTCTAGAAGGTTATGCAAGAGTATGGGCACCGTTGATGGTTTATTTAAATACGATGCATCCTGATGGCCCAGGCCTAGATGCTATCATATTTGACGATAGAAGCAATGCCGGAGGCTACGGTGGTCAAAATCAAGTTGTTGGTGAAATGTTCGGAGCAAAAAGACTTCTGATGGAAGGCTCTACAGCATTTTGGCGAGACAACGGCCGCAGACTGCCTCAAAAATATGTAAGTGAACTTGGATATGATGGGTACAAGCACCTGATATCGCTATTGGATCAACAGGAGGGATATTTGTATGTTGATGAGACCCTTGCGCGATATGGAAGCAATGCCGTTTTCTCTGGAGGAAAGGTTGTAGTCTTGCACAATGAGCAAGGGGCATCAGGAGGGGACATGATCCTAACGACGAATTGGGTTGGTGAAAACAATGACAAACAGCTCGGAGCAAATACTGAATCGGTATTTCTTGGAAGTGCAGATGGCAGACTTAAAGGAGGGGCGTGGCTCGGTTATAGCGACTGCATGCCTCTTCAAAAATACTCTGAGCGTTTGCAGGATTCTAGTGGAAATCCAGTATCGGCGATTCCGAGGATGAGAATTGATCTTCCTTTTATGGATGCTCCTACTACATTTCACGGGCTTAAGGTCACGCTTCAGAATCCAGAGATTGCCATGGATCCAGCGCCTACGCTCAGTGGCGGCTCTGGCGGCAATCCTCTTCCGGAGGAGTATGAACAAACGGTCTATGTAGACTTTGGCTTCATGTTCCCACACCCGGATGCTCCGCTTCCAGGTTGGGTAGCACTTCATGGCACCGCTCAACCCGATCCTACAGATAACACTACCTGGAGAGATCGCTGGTTAGAACAGGCCATTTTGGAAGCTTCACTCTAAGTTCCAAAACAAGCCCGGTAATGCGTAGTATGCGTTTATCGGGCTTGTTTTTTTTCTCCTACTTCCCACTAATCTAGCTAGACTTGCAAATTGTGGAAAATACCAAAAAGACACCAAAACGAGGAGGGCACGTGTCCATCCTGCTCAGTCCGTAGCGTAGGCGTACGAGGCTAAAAATTATCTAAGTACTAGTGTTTTAAAGTTACAGGTAAGCCATTTAGCAGGTTTTGACCGAGGTCAAATACGTTTAATTCGTTAAAGCCCATGGGGATTACAACGGTATTTTTTGCTACTTGTATATCAAATTGGACTGTGGCTCTAATTGTTTTTCCATTTGCCTCTACTTCAACCGTATCGCCGTTTTGGCATTGATATGTTGAGGGGTGGATGCGGACCTTTGGGATTTTTGCCAGTTCCGATAAGTGCGGATTATGCTGCATGCGTATACCTTGATCAAACAGGGCATGAGCAAACGTTGCCATTATGGTTTCATTAGAAGGTTGGATAGGCGTAGCATCATCAATTCTTTTAGGCCGCAATAAATGCATGCGTCCAGCCCTTAGCTTATTTATGAAAGGTTCATCCATTACAAGCGGAGATATTGTCAAATGTTGTGTTTCCAAAAAAGATTGCACCCTAATTTCTAGTTAATAATTAAGCTGTTTTTTCTTGAATTTCGACCTCCTCACCATTCTTAAATTGCACCCCTTGGATGATCTTCACCATATGTTTGT
>JBGSSB010000135.1:0-1935 GCA_041737255.1 Chlamydiales bacterium
ACAAACATATGGTGAAGATCATCCAAGGGGTGCAATTTAAGAATGGTGAGGAGGTCGAAATTCAAGAAAAAACAGCTTAATTATTAACTAGAAATTAGGGTGCAATCTTTTTTGGAAACACAACATTTGACAATATCTCCAAGGGCAGGGTTTTCAGGTATTGCTTATTACGCTATTTTTAAAATAAAAGCAGGACAAACTGACATGCGTATCATTCCAAAATAACAGAAAATATCAGAAGTAACTGGTTGTAAGAGATTTGAAACAGGGTAGGCAGGATAATACATCAAAACTTTAAACTATTTTTTTCTGTTTATGAGCTCATTTCTTGATTAACGGTTTAAACAACTACGCCCCGCGCGGGTCTGTTCTTTGTATTATATCAGACACACTTCGCTGATTAAATCCTTTAAACCCCTCTTTACGTTCTAAATTTTCAAGGTGGCTGCCAATGGCGCCTTTTTCACGAAAACGGCACGCCTGCGCCTCAGTAATATAGGCCTGCGCAATTAGGCGCTGTATACGTGTCTCATCCACCGCCCAACGCTCTCCGACAGTAAACGCCTGACGTAGGTAGGGAAGATCAGTAAAAGGGGACATCACATCTACACCCTTTGTTTTTAAATCCTGCTGGAGTTTTTCGAAGTCAAAAGTAGCCTCAAGATGATGCATACCTGCTTTTAAAATTGACTCTCCATGCAGTGCACACCATAAGCCAATGGTGCCGAGCTCTGCTGTGTCTAGCAAGCCAGAATGTGCAAAATCTCCTTCGATCTCGTGTGGGGCTAAATCGACATCTAAAAAGAGCACGAGGCGCGCTTCTTTTTGCTCCATTACCTGAGCTCCCCAACCCGCCTCACTGCCTGCATAAAATCTTTCACGGCAATGAAAGCCCAGTATCTCAAAGAGCCTTACTAAAAGCTTGAAGCTACCTCGTGATGATCGAAAAGTATGATGATCATGGTTTGCCCAACCAAGCCCAAGCGCATCTTGTCGATTTTTTTGAATCTGGGCTGCACTATTTTTTGTCTGCCAGTAGCGCCGTTCAACTTCAAGAACAATCCAAGCGCCTATTCCTTGCCCAACACTCTCTACAATCTCTTCGGCAAGAGCTATTGCCTGACTTAGACCCTCTTGTTCTTGCTCTTCTGTTTTTTGATCGCGTGAGCGCGTCTGCCATTTTTCATACGCAGCAAAAACTTTGTCAAGCTCTCCATCTCGAAGAGTTATTGGCTCCATCGATAGCACTCCCCGGCGCTCTACTACATATACAAATACGCCCTGTTCTTTCGATACACACGATCTTCGAAATTGAGAGTATGGAGATCCTTCAATCCAGCAAGAAAGCCCACGGCACATTAAAAAATCGGCAATTCTCTCAACAACAATGCCAATACCTACAAAGGGATGAGACTGATCTTTTACAACTACCAAAGGAAGCTGGGCACCGGGATGAATAAACACACGATATAAGGGTGTTGCAATTTCAGAAATAAAGCCACACTCTTCAAGCTCTTTTGCAAGCTCTGCAGAATAGCCCACTTCGATATGGTCCACCCAGTCAATAAGCCGGGTGCTTGTTTCATTATAGAGTCTTTTTTCAAAGTCCATCAAAAACTTATTTTTCGCCGTACACATTGCCACAGTTTTTGCAATAAACTGTTCTGCTTTTGGCTGACAAGACCACTGAAAGCTCTTTTCATCTTTGGGTTGCATACAAAATCTCCATCATATTCGGCAACCTACCCGATATATAAAAGAAACTCCAGAAAAATATACTCCAATGTGATTCAAGTGGAGATATTGTCAAATGTTGTGTTTCCAAAAAAGATTGCACCCTAATTTCTAGTTAATAATTAAGCTGTTTTTTCTTGAATTTCGACCTCCTCACCATTCTTAAATTGCACCCCTTGGATGATCTTCACCATATGTTTG
>JBGSSB010000137.1:0-21820 GCA_041737255.1 Chlamydiales bacterium
ACGTGACTTACCGGCATTGCCTTTATAGGCTCTCCCCCACGAAAAACAGGCACTGAAAAGAGCTTACAGTACAAATGAGGCACGCCTACTGCTTGCTCTATATGATGCACAAAGGTCATAGCCTCCATATCTACACCAAGAAAGACCATTTTTGCTTTATTCTTACGCAGGCGATGCCAAGGAGATGTGACCCCATACCCACAAACTGAATCACCACCTGATATTTCCATAGCCTTTGTGCCTATTGAGGCAATACTTTGAAGCGGATTTAAACTACGAACCTTTTGTGGCAAAGAACAAATATAGCCACTAAAAGCCCCTAAAGATTTTGAAACTGGAGATGTTTCGGTATCAAAAGGCACGCCCGTACGTGCATATTCATAAAAATAGGCGGGCACCGATAGTGTACCTTTTGGCCCCAAAACCCGCTGAAAGACGTGCCAGTAAAATGCTAGGATATCATCTCTTGTTTTTGTACCCTGAGGCACCCCTAGTGCTAATAAATCACTGTGTAGCAACACTACATCGCCCTCTGCTATGCCGAGTTTTTTTAGCGCCCGCTCTAAACTCTCTTGCGTAAATGCCGCCATGCTAAAGACCCTTTAAATAGATAAGCCGCCATCTACAGCAATAGTTTGACCAGTAATAAACTTGCCCCTTTCGGACAAAAGCAGCTCAACTACAGCAAAGACATCCTCAAACTCAGTAAGCCGTCCTAAGGGTGTTCTTCGGATAATTTGCTCTCTTTGCTCGTCACTCAACCCTTTAGATATATCTGTCAGCATATATCCAGGAGCTACAGCATTTACAGTGATTTGCCTTGAGCCAACCTCTCGAGCTAAACTTCTTGTCATCCCTTCAACCGCAGCTTTTGTAGCAGAATAGACAGCAAGGCCTTTGAGGCCTGTTTTGGCAGCCACTGAGCTGATAAAGAGTATGCGGCCCGCCTGCTTTGAAACAAGCATATCACGCAGGCAAAGACGTGTAAGGCAAAAAGCGCCCCCTAAATTTACCGAAAGCATTTTTTCTATTTCAACCTCAGGAAGCGTAGCGAATACACCATCAACTGCAACGGCGGAGTTATTAATGACACCATATACAGCACCTAACTTTTTTATAGCCTGTCCGAAAAAAGTTTCAACCTCATTTGAGTTTGCGCTATCGGCTTGGGCAAAATAGTAGCGTTCGGCAAAGTCCTCTTCAAGCTTGGCAACTTCCTCAGTTTTGGTTCGACTAAAAGCGCTTACAGTATACCCAGCCAAAAGCAACTGCTGAGAAATATAGAGCCCTAGCCCCTTTGAGCCACCAGATAGCACCACATGCTTAGCTCGGTTTTCTAATCTTTTTTCCGGCACTTGAGATTTCAAAATGATCTACCCTCCGAATGATATGCGGGATTTTATACTCTTGTAGGCGGCCCTTAAGCTTTTGTTTAAGTAGAGCTGGAGTACACTCCTCTTTCATTACAACATCAGCTGCAATAAGGCTTCCTACTATGGGGCTCTTTTTTTCATATACCAGACAGTCCTCTATCTCCTCCAGAGCATTTAGTGCTAGCTCCACCTCTTCAGGACACACCTTTTGGCCGCCAATGTTAATTCTGCCATCAGAGCGGCCTAGAAAATAGACTCTTTCATCTTTTATCTGCACAAGATCGCCAGTTTTTACCCAGCCATCTACCTTAGGTAAAGCGCCCTCGACATAGCTTTGCATAGATATAGGAGATAGCACCTGAAGCTCCTCGTCTGCAACGCGCAGCCTAGCACCATTTTTACTTTGCTTATCCAAAAATGAAACAGGAAACCCTGCAAGCCTATCTGATACAACAACGCAAGTTCCAGCTTCTGTAGAGGCATAAATATGGGTAAGGTTTTGCGGATGAAAAAACGCATCGATTAACGAAAGCACTGACTGGTCGACAATTTCACCACCTAAAGTGGCTTGCAATAGGGTTGGAACCTCCAAAGCTGTTGGCCAGGCAGCTATAAGCATCTTCCAAAATGTTGGAGTAGCAGAGATCACTGTTACTGAATGACTCACCACATCTTGGCAGATATCTTCAAAGCGCTCTTTACGACAACAGATAGAACCAGCACTGTTAAATGCCGCAAAAAATAGCTGAATGCCAGCATACCCCCATGGAGAGTAGCTTAGAAGCCATGTTTGTTCACGAAGATGTTTAGGAACAAAAAAAGATGAGGCCTCTATTGCTTCCCAGCGGTGCAAGGCTATTTTAGGCTCACCCGTTGTAGCAGAGGTAAATATTCCAAGAGTTGGGGCTGATGCTTCGGCCTCCATCGAGGCAACCTCTAGCGCCTCATTGCCAAAGTAAAGCGCACAGGAGTGTTTAGCAGCTAATTGGCGAGCTTTATCATCATCAAATGTGGCCGGACAAAGATATAAAGATAACTTAAGGTCGCGTGCTGCAATAATAGATGCATAAAAGACCAGCAGATTTTGGCTTTTTATAAGCACTCTTGTGTGTGGTATAAAAAGCACTTTGACTTTCTTTACGCCCTCTTCGAAGGCTGTAAATGACACCGTTTGATCAGGCAAGTAAAGAAAGTTATTCTTCATAAAGACGGGCCAGTTCCTCAACTGTCGTAAAAAAGACAAAGCCCTTTTTAAATGGGTCCTTGCCTAGCTTTTCTTCCAGCTTTACAACGACTATTGCTAAGTCAAGAGAGTCGAGTTCTGTTTCGGCTAAAATACGAGTCATTGGTGTTAAATCAACCTCCGCACGCTGATTTTCTACCATCACTTCTCGTATTGTCTGCATCACTAAATTATTCATGTTCATATCGTCTTGTTATTACACGCATCTTCAAAATACGCAAGAGAAAACCAACAGCTAACAGCCACAGTATAAAAATCGCAATTTTGCTATACTCCCTGCAAAATTCACCACTCTTTTGAGTTCTTACGAACTCTTGCGGGATAAAATATAAAATAATGGTTTTTCAGTGAAAAAGTTTACCCTCATTATAGTTGCTATCATTGCCAGCTATTTTGGCTACAATAAAGCTAACCATAACTTTTCAGTGGCTAACATAACTTTACAAGATTGGCAGCCAATAGCTCACCTGCCTCACAATAGTGAAGATGAAATCAAGCAAGCTAAAAAAATACTAGATCAGCCCTTTAGCTACCTCGGCAAAGGCAGACAAAGTTTTGTCTTTGAAAGCAAGGACGGCAAATACATTTTGAAATTTATAAAATGCCAAAGAATCAATGTAAGTAATTTCTATACTGACATCCCACTTCCTCATTTTCTAGATAAAAAAAGAAAAGGCAAGCTCTATGAAAGAACAGATAGAGTAAAAAGACTTCTAACTAGCTGGTCTCTTGCTAAAGACCCTCTAGATGAGCAAACAGGCATACTCCTTTTACATATCGAGCCACGCATAGAACTATTACAAACGGTTACCCTTATTGACAAACTAGGATTTAGCCATACTCTATCAATCGACAGTGTCCCCTTTATCCTCCAAGAAAAAGCTCAACAGGTTATGCCCGTTTTAAAGGGCCTTCTTAAACAAAACAAAGATAAAGAACTAAACACCCGCTTTACCCAGCTAATTGATCTTTTTATACAAAGAGCTTCATTAGGCATTATCAATCCAGATAGCAGCCTGCTTAAACATGGCAACATCGGATTTTTAAAAGATCGCGCCATCTACATTGATCTAGGAACTTTCAAGCGATCTAAAAAAAGTGCAAGCCGCGACTACCTAGCAAAAGACCTTAAAAAACTTTTACCTATTGTAAAATGGCTTAAAAAGCATGACAAACAACTAGCAAATGATTTTTTATTTGAACTCAACGAAGCACCAAAGCAGTACAACCCCCATATTTGATGAGGCACAATGACCACCTTTACAACAAGGTTTGCCGAACCCAATACAGACTGGTCCAACTTTTTGCAAAAAAACTCTTCAAACGGGATCTGGAAATGCCGTGCCATGGTCTATAAGAACAAGCTCGTAGGCATAGTCACTTCTATGGCTTTCTGCATGACGAGAGATCTTTAAGGACAATTTAATAAGACTAAGATGAACTGAGGCTTGATTGCCAAAGTAGCTGATAAATTGGCTCAAAAGGCTCACAAAGATCTTCAACAAATGCTCTCAAAAGCAAATGAAGCTATTAACCAAGCTATTATCGACCTTAAGAGTACCGCAAAAAAGCTTAAAATACCCTCACTTGCACTTCGTCAGACAAGTAAAGAACATGAAGAGTTATCCTACCCTTCGGGCCTGATATTCGTTGATTCGATGAAGAGGTTTACATTGTTAGATGACCGACTAACACACTGATCTGAAATGCTCGAATGCTATATGTCAAAACTTTGATTAAGCGCAGGTATGGTAGCTTCCCAATGTTTTACTTCCATGAGCTTTTGTTTAAGTGCTTGCGCTTCGTCTGTTTCACCGTGGATAATATAAAGGTGCTCTGGCGGGGCCTGCATCTCCGATAGCCAGTCTATGAGATCATCTTGATCTGCATGCCCTGAAAGGCCATCCATTCTCCTTACCTGCATGGCAAATGGCAACCATTTACCAAAAACTTTTATTTCTTTAGCTCCGTTCTCCAATGCCCTACCCCTGGTGCCTTTAGCTTGGTACCCAACAAATAATAGGGTGTCTTTTTCATTTGCTGCGGAAGTTTCCAAATAGTTTAATATTCGTCCGCCTGTCAACATACCACTTCCGGCTATGATAATTTTTGGGCTTTTGTCATCTCTTAGTTTTAGTGTTTCTTTGAACTTAGAAACTACCTGGAAATGCGAACACATATCACTACATTCATCTAGGTTAAGTTTGTGCCAACCAATAGAATCGCGAAAAACATCAAGTACTTTTGCCCCCATAGGGCTATCCATTATCATAGGGACTTTGGGTATTATATTTGCCCGAATAAGTCTCCAGAGCATAAGCATCAGCAACTGTGTACGCTCTACGGCAAAGGTAGGGATAAATAGTGACCCCCCACGATTTATAGTTTCGTTAACAATTTTTGCAAGTTCAGGCAAAATGGTATCTTCATTTGTGTGGAGAGTTCCACCATAGGTAGATTCCATAAGAATAACGTTGGCTTTACTCGGTTTTTTTGGGGGGTAGAGTAGTAAATCATCTTTGCGGCCAATATCTCCGGAAAATACAATCGTTTTCCCTTCGACTTCTATTTGAATATAGGTTGAGCCTAGTATGTGGCCATTGTATTGGAATGTAGCTTTAAAAAGATTTTTGATTGTAAATGATTGGCCTTCTTCTATAGGGCAAAAGAGTTTTATAGTTTCACCTACGTCTTTTAAACCATACAATGGTAGGGCCGGAGTGTGCTTAGAATAGCCTTCTCTATTGGCTCTATCTGCTTCATCCTCTTGCTGTTTTGCGCTATCTTTCAAAATTAATTCAGCAATTTCTAGTGTTGGGGCCGTCGCATAGATTTTTCCTGCGAAACCAAGTTTTACTAGGTGAGGAAGATATCCAACATGATCAAGATGTCCATGTGTTAAAAGAACTGCACTGATAGTGGCTGGGTCAACAGTTAAGGGTTGCCAGTTAAGTAAGCGAAGTTCTTTCAATCCCTGAAATAACCCACAGTCTATCAGTATTTTTTTATCCTGTAGCTCTAGCAGGTATTTTGAGCCTGTAACAGTGCCTGCTGCGCCTAAAAATGTGAGTTTCATAATGCCTACTTTTTGGAGCTTAATGTATTTGGGGGGCATTCTTTACACTGCCTTATAGGCACTATGGTGTCAAGGCAAGTAAAATAAATATCCCAAACCTTCAGTACACCAAAGTTATCAGCGAAGTCAAGCCTCTGCTGGTCTGTAACCACATGCATGTGACTACTTAGCTCAGCTGTTTGATAATTAACATAGCGAAAAGCCTAGCTACACTAAAAACCACTTTTTAGCTGGTTAAGCATTTTGCTTAAAGATGTTGGAATAGGCTCATCTTTCTGACAAAACCCTTTTTCGATTAAGGCAATAGCTGTCTGGGCAGTTTGTATGAGCGTATTGGTTGCAAGGTTTTCTAACGGCAGTTGCTGTATATTTCTAAGGGTTTTATTTTCCGAGAATATCTCATGCAGCCAGTGACCAAGTGACTTTTCTAAAAACTTACTCTTTGCATTATGTGCATAAGCCATATCTAATGCGCTGTGTAAATTGCGTGCATACTGCTGTTTAAGAGAAAGCGCCTCATCAAAAAGCAGGGATGTCTCGTGGTTAAGCTCTGTAAGATTACGCTCTAAACGCTCGGGCATTAAAACGTGATTTTGCCTGAACCCCTTTTTAATAAGCAGTACAGCACGGCCAACTACTTGAGAGACCTCCGCTGTAGCTAGCTGATCAACTTTGATTGCCAAAATAGCTCGAAGGGCTATGTTATCTTCAGATTGGCTCTTAAGCACCCACCCCAAAGAACTTTCTAGAAAATTGGGGTTTTGAGGTGTAGCAAAGCTGTAGGCTTCGTTAATTACCTTTTGGAGCCTCGTTAAAAGTTCATTTTTTGCATGAGCCTTGGGCGCCTCTTTTACAGCATAGGTAAGATCAGAAAGCACTCGACGGGTAGCCACATCTAACCGTGCATCTAAAGAAGAGTCTTTTACAAGACTCTCAATACGCATAACAACAGGCAGCAACTTTGCAATGAAATCTACATCATTTGAAGTAAGTGCACTAGCCTGAAATTTTTTAATCTGTTGTAGCGTGGCCTTTGCAGCCTCTGCCATTGGAGATGCTCTACCATCTACAGAAGAAAGTGGGGCTGTTTTAAAAAGTTTTACAAATTTATTAAAGGCTGCAGCGGGCGTCTTATATGACCCGCTAAACTTACCTTTTATGGGTTGTATAGCCTCGAGACGCTCATATTCTGCAGGCCGCACCACAAGTAAATAACGCTCTATTGATGTCATGATTCAGGAACCTCCTCGCTATATGTCTGCCACAATGCTTTTGACAAAGGTACCATCTTCACCTCAGGTGAGCGTAGCTTTTGTTCAAATTCTTTAAAGTCGCACCACTTTAGCAAAGGATACTCTGCGGTTCCATCGCCTAACATCTCATGATCTAATAGGTCTAGACGAATAAGAAGGCCTATATCATACACTCCTTCTTTGGGGCAAAAATAGAGCCCCAAGTGATGCACCTCGCGCACCTGCTTTTCGCTAATGTGCGCCTCTTCAGATAGCTCCCACATAGCTTGCGCTACAAAATCTACCTCTCCATGCATATAAGCGCGAGCTTCAACACTCCCCGAGGGCACGCACTCATAAAAGCCACCAAATCGTGACAGCTTACTATCGCGTATGCCAACAAGCACCTTATTCTTACAAATACAAAGGCCACTCACCCCCAACGGATGGATGTTCATATACTCCTGAATTTCAGGCAAATGACGACTGGCTATGTAATATCGATACTTTACAAAGTGTCCTATCAGGCGAGTTTCATTATAGGAATCTAAACTAAATAAAAATGAATCATAAAGGTTATGCTTTGCTTTTTCTCGTTGCCAAACAGCCTCTACCTCTTCTTCTAGGTGTAAAGGAAGCTCAAGTTCAGGAACTTCTTCAAAGAGTATGCGCACCTTGTCTGAAAGCGGCGTAAATGAAATAGAGTGATTATTGCCAGTCGTCATGCTGCACTCCATCGCCAAGGGGTATATCTCGTGTGGCTTTTTTCCCTATAATATCGTCTATATGCCGCGGATGCACACCAATTTTTTGTTTACCGGGACGTAATATGGCTATGTTTGCACCTTCTACAAATAGATCACCTTTAGTGATAGGAGCTATAGCCTGAAGTCCCCGCCTTGCAAAAGAAAAAAGCTCACGCTCTTCTGCTGCCACCTTTTTGACTGACGATCCCACCATTACCTCACATTCTCGTATCGCTTGAACCATGCTTTTTAACTCCTGTGGCTCAAGAGCAAAAGAGTGATCAGGTCCTGGAAGATGCTTGTCTAGGGTGAAGTGCTTTTCTATTACGGATGCCCCAAGAGCCACTGCCGCAACAGGAGCTGTGATAGGATCAGGGCTGTGATCAGACAAGCCCACCGGTACTTGAAAATAGCTTTTCATCCAAGGTATCGCCCGAAGGTTCATGCCAGATGATGCCGCAGGGTATTGTGATGAGCACTGTAAAAGCGTAAGTGCTTTACCACCTTGGGCTTTATAGTACTGCACGGCCCACTCGATATCCGCTACTTCAGAAACTCCAGTTGAGGCTATAAGTGGCTTTTGGCTTTTTGCTGCAAGCTCTAACAGGCGTATATGGCCAAGTTCGTAGGAACCCATTTTATGGCGTGATACATAAGGATCAACTGCTGCAAAATCTTGCTTTGAAAAAGGCGTCGCCATAAACTCAATGCCAATCTTTTGGCACATACCATGTAGCTCTGGAATCATTTCATAAGGCATGCTGAGGTGTTTAAAAACATCAATCACACTCTCTTCTATCCCCATTTTTTGCATATAATCAGCGCCGCCTGCATTTTGCACATAGACAGTATCAGCGCGATAGACCTGAAATTTAATAGCATCACAGCCTGCATCTTTTGCGGCGTTAATAAGCTGCTCTGATCTTGCTAAATCATCTTTTAGGGTTCCCGCACGCCAGTTAGATCCCGCCTCGGCAATAATAAAAACCTTATCCAGCCCCCTTAAGTCTGAAAGCTGTTTAGTATAGACAAAAAGCTCTGCAGAGTAGCCATCAACAACCTTTGTTATTTTTTTAATGCAGCTAAAGCCAGCCTTTTCGAAGATCCGCTTTGAAGCTATATTTTCGGGCTTGATCTCAGCGTACAGCTCATCGTAGCCCTGCTGAGCGGCATATAAGCTCACTTTGTCAAGAACCTGTGATCCAATACCCTTACCCCGAACATCTGGAGCCACGATAATAGAAATACAGGCAGCTTTGTTTTTAGCTTCAGCTACTGGGTCAAAGCCAATGAAGGCCGCTCTTTTGCCATCGACATGCGCAAAAACTGAAGGGAGGTCCTTTAATAAAAAATAGACTCTGCTAAAATAGCTCCAAAACTCATCGTCTGTCATAGGCTGGGGATGAAGCGACATAGCACGTGCATGTGCGTCAGCTCTCCATTCTGCGACTACCTTGGCATGCTCTTTTGTTTGAAAGACGCTCTCGAGGATTATGTCCATTGTTCAATCTCTTCTTACACAGTTTTTTGTTTTACATGGGCATTTAGCTTCTGCCATTCGGGATGTTTTTGTAACAGCTCCACTACATCACCTCGAGTAAACTCAGGCTTTTCTGGGTAAAGCGCCTTAAGGATATGTTCGATCACTAAAAAGTCATCTTGCGTATCTACGGTGAGTCTATACGATGACTGATCTTTAGCTTGCTGCATATTAGCAAGGCCAAAAAGCTCTGGATGGTTCCATATATAGGGAGTAACGTGCTCTTTTTCAGCGCTATCTTGTGCCTCAAAAAAAGCCTTCTTAAGGGCACTGACGCGGATAATTTCAAAGTCCATCCCCAACGGATAGGTGCGATCATGACATATAGAAAGATAGTCGAGAGTCTCAAAGTTGTGCCAGAAACACTCTAACCCCTTCTCAATAAGATTTGGGTCTATTAGCGGACAATCAGATGTTACGCGTACCACAACCTCTAAACCAAAAGCATCAGATGCTGCCACATATCGGCTTAAGACATCCTCTTCGCTGCCTCTAATGCAGTGTAAACTCTCTTTGTTGCAGTAATCAACAATAGGCTGATCTTTTGGATTTGTTGTTGTAGCAATAACAATGCCTTCTATATTTGTTACTCGACCAAGCCTCTCGAGCTGGTATGAAAGCAAGGGCTTACCCATGACAGGCTTAAAAATTTTACCAGGAAGACGTGTAGAGCCAAGGCGAGCTTGTACAACAATCATGCAAGGCACAAAACTCTTGCGGGCGCTATAGGTATCGCTATCTAAGAATTGACGCATTATGACATTCCCCTAAAATAGTGCCGAATGTACTGCTTAGCACGAAAAATGGCAATATCACTTTAGCAACTCTCGCAAAAATAGCAAGAGATGCTATAAAACAAAAGTACGTACAGCTTTAGCAATAGACCACCCACTTTGGTTTTATAATAGGCCCAACACCCTAGGAGTATATAGTGCAGGTAAACTCGTCCCCCCTAACACCAGCTGATACAGGTGAAAGAATCTTCCGCACAAGAAAGTCGTCAACTGATGGCGCCTATTGCTCTGTGCAACCGGGCCTTATCGATCCTTCGAAAAAGCCAAAAGGGATCTTCCAACGCTTTGCCGAAAGAAGAGCTCAAGAAAAAAAGCCACAGCCCACTCTTAGAAGGTCAAGCGGCTCTTCCTTTATTTTAAAACCCTTATGCACACTCTATGCACCAGCATACGTGAAAATTAAGGACTCTACTTTTCTCACTTATAACCGAGGAGATAAAATTACCCTTTATGAAATTGACAACTCTGAGCACGACAAACTCTTTGCTTCAAATGGTACAAATAAAGGGATGATCTCAAAAAACCTGCTAGATATGCACACACCAAATGTTTACCTAGAGGCACTAGACGTTTTACTTATCCACCCCTCTCTTTTGGTAAGGGTAGTAGAAGCTCAGCCCCTCGAACTTCCAAATCAGCTAGCAACATTTGTTGCGTTATTAACTGCACGAAAAATTCTTCCTCACACCCTAAAGATACTTTTTGATGTAGAGCTGCAAGAAAACCCTGCAAATCAATCGCCAAGAGTGCCATTTCGGCTAGAAACACCTGCTGTAGTATTGACAGGCGCTGTGTTAAACGCTCCTGGAAAAATGGCTGATTTTCGCAAAAATTTTGTTCAATTTTGCAGAAGCACAATCAACGCGACAAATAGCCAAAAACAGATGGAAGAAGACTCAACGTGCATTATTTTAGGCCAGTGTCTGCAGCATCTGGCAAAACTTCCCAACGCCGCATTTCCGCGTGAGTTAATTGTTGTTATGCAGTCGCTAAAAGAAGTTGCCGAATCAAATCCCCAGTCAGTGCCTGTCAGCGTCTTAGTTGGATCTATATTTTTTTTACGATATCTTTTACCAGGACTTGTGCAACCAAGAGAGGTGCGAAGAAACTCAGACACAATCGATTTTGAAACAAGTAAATCTTTGATGAACCTCGCAAAAGCACTGCAGCTTGTATCAAATAGAACAGACATCACAGAAGATCACCCTTTCTACCCAATACGCGAAAGACTTGAAACACTCTATGACCCCACAAGAGATCTGCTGCTTAGGATAGCTTCTATACCAGTGAGCGCAGAAAAATTTACAACTTCACTAATTGCTGAGGCAGCATCATTTTATTGGCTGATAATGGATATTGGACGCAAAAACATAGATGATCCAGCTCTACAGGAGACGTTGAATCAATTAGAAAAAAAACTAGGACAAGCCCCACTTGGGCCTATACGCAAAGAGACTGAAGCCCCTCTTATAGATGAAATAACAAGAATATCTAAAATTTTCGGGGCACTTACGATATAGCGGCTAACAAACTTTAGCTCTTACGCTACTTTTTTCTTGGAACCTTTCATATTGCGCAGTAACGCTCTTCGCTTGCCTTCTGCTGTTTGTACACGCTTTGGCTCAATCTTTTCTACTTTCTTTGTTTTTTCTACAGTTTGATCTTTTTTCATACTAAAACACCTTATATTATTTAAATATGAACACATAATACAAATTAAAGTATATTAAGTAAATAAAAAAGTAAAAATTATTTATTGTTTATAAGAATATATAAAGCATGCATACTCTACTTTTCATTTAAGAGAGGATCCCTTCATGCAGCCAATTACACCTACTACTTTTTCTATCCAAACTGATGATGATTCAACACGCATTAATCAAATGAGCATAACTGACCATCTTGCAGAACGCCGCTATGGCGCTGTAAGCAATTTAATGAATCAAAAGGCCCCTCTTACACCTGATGATTTTTCAACAATCTGTTTTCAACTACCCTTTTTAGCTCAAAAAGCAATCACCCTCTACCCTGAATTAGCCAAAAACGCACCGTTTGATTTACTCCTGGCTCTATGCAGAAAATCTACGCGCCAAAACGAAGTATGCTATGCAATACCTAGCATTTCAGCGGCAACCCCGACTACCCAAGATATACTAATAGCACTTATTGAAGCCGGCGCCTGCATTGCAGGACGAGAAAAACTTACAGGGTATACGCTTTTACATCATGCAATCGAAAATGGCCTTGAGGCCGCAGCTGAAAAACTTATTGAACATGGAATAGACCCATTAGCCAAAATCCCCCATACAGGTATAACGCCACTGCACCTAGCAGCAGAAGATGGATGGAAGTTCCGTAATGTAATCAAGCAGCTAGTGAAAAACAATGAAGCCCTTTGTCAGGTAACACCGAGCAAATCGACACCTCTGCACTTTGCAGCAAAAGCAAAGTGCATAACTGCAGTAGGCCTATTGCTTGAGGCAGGGGCTAATCGCCTCGCACTTGATGACTGCGGCCAAACAGCTTTAGATATTGCGCTACTTATGGAAGCAAACAAGCCCCTTCTAAATCGACTCGAAACAAGCGATGCAAAGCATGCCTTTTCGACAATGCAAGTCTCCAAAGCCATCCATTATGTAAGCCTAGGCGACACCCTCACTGATGAAGATATTTTAAATAGCTGCGTAGGCAATAATACCCAATGCACACACGAGCTCATTTCAGCATGTCCAGATATAGTAAAAAGCTTTTCCGACACGCTAGTAGTAAACCTTATGAACCATTGGTTTTCGCCTGAAATTGTCGCCCTTTGTAGCGATCTTATCGACTTAGGCATTGGCATCACCGGCAAAGAGCCAAAAGAGGGGTTGACTGCGCTTCATATCGCAGCCAAAAGATGTAGCATAAATTTAGTCAAAAAGCTACTTGCAGCTGGTGCCGCCCCTTCGGTTCAGGACAACGCAGGCAATACTCCTCTTCACTATAGCGCTCAGCATAATGATGCCAGACCATTTTGGGCACTCATGGAGTATGGAGCTAACCTCTATGTAGAAAATGGCAGAAAAGTGCTTCCTAGAGACATAGCAATGTACGGAAGAGTTCCTGAGTGGGTAAAGGCATACTATTTGTATCCACTATCAGAAACCTGCAGAACTATAATTAAAGCAGAAGCTAAGCAAATAGCTAATATCACTCCTGAAGAGCTTAAGACTCTTATAACTAAAGCCTGCAGCAAAGCATACTTTGTACAAGCCTGCTGCACAGAAAGTAGCACACCCCTTGAAGTAGCGTTGCTGGTACATTTTGACTCTGCCAATATCCTCACACAAATGACGGACCAACAAAAAATAGAAGGGCTGCAGCTGATATGGAAAAAACATAACCACTCTGTACTACACAAAGCTGTACTAAATAATTTTTTTACGACTGATCCACGTCATCTATACATAAAATCTGTTATGAGCACTGCTCCCCCTGATATAGAGAGGCAAGATTTTGATATATTCCTCAATCGCTTTAACCAAAATAAAGCTTTAACCAATAACAACTCAAAGCTATCAAGAGACGAAATCACCGCACAAGTTTCGAAATTTCTTGAATACGTAGCCAACAAGATACCTTTTCAAGGAACACCAAAAAAGGACTCCCCAGCGCTAAAAGAATATTACAAAACTATCCAAAATGCCTTGAGTCATCTAGCTACTTACCTTGCCTCAAAACCCGAGGAAGAAACCCAACACCAAACCTACGATATATGCCACAAGCTTGCCCAAGCTAGCACACTCTGTGGAGCCCAATTTTTTGCGACCCCCATTGAGCTATACAACACCTACTGCCTCAATGTGAATCCATCCTTAGATTCTGCCTTTTTAGAGCAGTTTCAAATACTAAGAGGCATTCTTGTAGAAAACATGCTGACAGAACCCTACGTAAACAAAAACCAGAGCGTTCATGCACTTCACTATATAAAACGTATATTAGGCGAAAAGCTTCAGCTTGCAGATCGTCAGGCCTACCAAATGGAAGATCCATTTGAAGAAAATGGTTTTACTGGATACAAACTTCCTTCTCTTGAAACACTCGAAAATTCCTTTACAAAACTCTATACACAAGTAGTACTCTGTGAGTACATTTTTGATCTTATGAAGGATGACCGCTATCGCACATTTTACATAGATTGGGCACAAAAACACCTAAAAACTCATGCTCCAGGGTATCAAGAATACAAAACAAAAAAGAGTCTCCTCAAAAAAAACCTAGAAGCACTTTCGGAGCTAGAAATAGAGCGTAAAGGCGAGGTCAATAGCTGGCTCTTTGATGAAGCAACGTTTACTGCAAACCGCCTCCCGCTAATACTTACACTATTAAAACTTGGCATCATTAAATTAAATTAGTTATTAAATTCCATTTACTTAAATTAACTAATATTATATAATCTTTCCTATGAACAAAAAAAGGTAACCAAATGTCAATTCCTTCATCTTTACCATTTAAAAAAAGATTCAACCATCAAGAGCCACTACCGGCACCACTTAATAATAACAACCATTATCCCGAGCAGGTAGCAGCACCTGCAGCACCTCAAAACATCGCCTCTGCAGCTGTTAAACTTGTCCGATCAACTGCAAAAAAGAAGAACTACAACGAAGATCCATCACCTGCTGAGCGCTACGAAAACTTTGCACTAAAACCTTCCTACCATGATGGCATAAAACTGTTTGATACGTTTGTTAAATCAAAGCCACCTGCCTACAAAGAGGCCTTTGAAGTTGCAAAAATACTCTTTGACTGGATTGCCACAGAAACAGTTAATGACACACAAACAAAAGTAATTATAACAAAGTTCAGTAACCTTATTGACTTAGGTCAAGAGGCTCTTGGAAAAGACTTTTATGCCTGGCTTCGCTGCACACTTTCATGGCATCTAGAACGTAACATACTAAACCAATGCGACTTAAACGATAACATTAAAACAGTGATTGAAGGGTATAAAGAATCTGCAAAATTAGGCAACTTTACCGCGCACTACAATTTGGCAAGCTACTACACAGGTCTCGGAAGATTTCAAGAAGCCCGAGAAGCGTGGGTAGAGTGCTCACAAAAGTTCCCTAACTATAGTCACAGCTTTAAAGAAGCGGGACTATCGTTCCAATATGGCTGGAATGAGGAAACGATAGATTTGCAAAGAGCGGAACAATTTTATGCAGCAGGCTATGCGTTAGGTTGCCCAGAGTGCGCCGAGTGCCTTGCTACACTTTTACAAACAACTTGCGTTGCAACCAATGAAGAACGACAAAGAGTTGTTGATCTCTACACCTTTGCAAAAGATAAAGGCGACGACTTCACCGCCTGCCAAGCCGCCTTTAACCTTGGGGTTATTTATCAAACCGGGTGGTATAAAACTTCCGCAGCACAAGAAAGAGAGTACTCTGATGATCAAAAAAATTTAGAACTAGCTCTTTCTAATTTCAAAACAAGCTTAGCACGTGACTCTAAAGTTGATGAATCTCAAACAGGCGCTATCGCCTGCGCTATTGCCGAAACCATTTTTATGGATCAAGAAAACCTTACCGAAGAAAAGCATCAAGAGGCAATGAAGCACCTTGAATCAGCCATAGCTGCCAAATCCCTAGATGCTGCCGTTTTGTACGCGCAGCTATTGATGCATGGTAATGGCTACCTTGAAAAAGATACAGATGGAGCAATAACAGCGCTCGAGGCACTTGACAAAGATACATCAGCCAGCGAACCTGCACTCAACCTCGACGTGCTAATTTCTTTGGGCGAACTATACCTTCAAAAATCAAAGCAAAACCAAACTCAAATATCAAAATGCATCACAGCACTTGTGCGTGCGCAAGATGTTCTTGCTCATGTAGAATTGAAAGCTTTAGAAACTAAAATCGTAAAAAGCGAACAAATTGAAGCTTTATTACTTAAAGCTCGCTCGTCAAAAGCAGGCTTAAAACAGCGTATAGAAGAGCTTACATTGCAAAACAGCACACTTAAAACGCTAGCAGATACAAAAACAGAAGAAACTATGCAGCTACAAGCCAGAGTCTCACAGCTTGAATCCCGCGATAAGCAATTAGTAGCAAAAATTAACCAAGTTCAATCTGGTTTTAAAAGTGCAATCCACAGAAATTTGGAACTGGAGATTCAAAAACTCGAGAAGTTGCTCCAACAAGACCCCGACAATCTGACAATAAAGCTGAAAGTATCAGCAATTTATTCTAAATTGGGCAACATCGACAAAGCTCTAGATATATATTCAACTATTATTGAGAAACACCCTAACGACAACTGGAAAGCCTGGGTAAATAAAGCCATTCTGTACAGCAAGAAGAAAGATTTTCAAAATGCCCTTATCTGCATAAATAATTCTATCGAACGCAGAAATAACAATGGCGTGCTTTATGCTTGCAAATACAGAATCCTACTAGCGCTAGACCTCAAAAACGATGCGGAACAAGCTGCAGCTAAAGCAAAAGAACTAAATGTAGACGCGCCCAATTTTAAAAATGTCCATCTCTTCTTGTAGAGCAACACACACCTAGAGGCATGGCTTAGCATGCCTCTAAATGAAATGGTGAATGAGCCAAACTCAATATATTTACAACACACATTCAATATCTTGGTTTCAAAAAAAGAGAATCTCGCTACACTGAAATTTATGTGTACAATTACTTCGATCGACCTCTTACTTACCTCCTGGGATACTGTCGCAATGCAAGCTGGCCTCTCAGATGCGCCTGCAACTTCGCAATCACTTGTCCAAAGCCTTTTTCTTGTCACAATTAATGGCGAGCTTCAATTTCAACAAAAAACCAAACGAAGCCTACTTGATTGCCTGATACGCTTTATTGCGGGAGAGCCTGGCGACCAATCGTTTCGTGCACAAGTAGCAAAAGTCAAACTACTCTACGCCTCTATTCAAAACCCTCTGACTGACGAGCAAAAAGCAAAATACCTGCGCTTAGAAGAGCGCATAAATACGCTTGGTCGCTACGTTTTTGCACGACGCGCTGAAAAGACCCTATTTATCTTTGAGCCACCAAACATCGCTCACTACCAAGTGCGTGTTTTTTCGCAAACTGAACAACTTATAAAACCTGACCTACTCAAAAGAAGTCTTTTTAACCCCACATGGAAGCACTGCTGGCTTAATGCCTCGTTAAAGTTTCTTGCAGCAAGCGAACTTTATGATGCCATGCTTACAACAGCTGTAAAAGACCCGACTCTTGAGGCTTTACGTAAAACCCTTTTCCGCATGATTGAAGCCCTACGTAAAAACTGGGACCAGCACCTTATCAACGCCCTACATCAGGAACTTATAAAAGAGCTCCAATCAGGCCCGTTTACAACCTTCTTTCATGAACAGCAAGATGCCGATGAGTTTATCGTACAGCTTAACAACCACTTTCCCGCAGCAAACCGCGAGGAAATATGGTTTGCCAAGCTTTATAAAAGCTTAGCAGATAATGTCTGGAAGGCAGGATCTTTACTTACAACAGACAAGCTGCAAATTACTCCAACTGATGAAACAAGCTTTGACATTGAACAAGCCTTCATGGCCGAAAGCCACCTAGAAGACGTACGTGAATACTTTAAAGGCAAATCCACTAACTCCTACCGTGACCCGCTAGATTTTCTGGGCTACGACGCAGTCACCCGCTATCCTGACCAACTAGAAATTATGCTTAAACGAAGCGTTGGGTTTAACTTTTTTAGAAACAGCGGCCATGTCAGCACCTCTAAAATAAAACTCTCGGAGACCGGGACAATTACGGTATTGGAGCACGAACCTGTATACAGAACGCACAACTCCAAGGGCCACCTGGTCGATGTAAAGCAAAAAAACCTCTGCGTATTCCGAGCTGTGGCAGCGATCGAGCGCTGCGGTGGCACTTCAGATCAGGGCCACTACGTTGCCCACACCCGCGCCCAAAATGGCGTTATCACCACACACGATGACTCCAAAATCACCTCCAACAGATCAGAGGCCGTATGGGCCAATGCCTACTACCTCATGCTTGAGCTTGTAGAGCGCATGCCTATTCCGGCCAAGTAACTACCTCAGCCAATACCATATACTTTTATATTTAAAAATAACCATAAGTAGGCTATAGATCGCATAAAGCTAAAAAACAGGTACCTCTATGCAAATCGGACCCGGTAACCAAGAAAACATACCCCTACCTCCCTCTGAAATCAAGCTCTCTGGATCACAGCGAATTAAGTCAGCACTATCGGGATCTGTTGGCAAACTTTCTACAAAAATTAAGGCCGTGCAACAGGCCATCACCAAAGAAGAGACATCCCTAAACAAGCTTAACACCCAACTTCGACTAACAGGAGTCCTCCCTGACGATGCGATGAGCAAAATTGAAACAACCCTGAATTCTCTTAACAACCAAGCTAAAGAACTCTCCGATGCTCTAGCAAAACTCCCCCCTAACAATAATAAAACGCCCATGATGCGACAACAGTTACTTCAAATTAGACAAAACATTACAACGCTAACTACTCAAAAAGCCAAAATTTTTCAGCTGAAACAACACAGCGCAATTTTTGAAAAGAGAAACGAAATTTTAAAACTTTGTAAAAAAGCCATCAAAAATCCACAAAGTGCACGATCATCCCTAGAGGAAGCAACAACTAAAGCCAAACAACTTCATGAACTTAAAAACATACCTGAAGATTTAAAAACCTTCATTGATGAGGCAAAAAACACACTTGCCGCTACTTGTAAAAACGTACTCGATACAAACGAATTCACAGTAGCCGACGGTTTCGCCATTCGGTATTTTCCTACTAAATTTGAAAAACCTGAGACAAATGACCACAAAGCTACTCTTCCTGCATCACTAGAAAAACCAAATTCTTCTAGAAAAGCAACAACCCTTATACTGTCACCTTTTGAACGGCTATCCCATAAACATGTTGCAGCAAGCGCAAAAAATATCGAAAACGTTGCGACAGCAGTTGTACAAACCAAAAAAACGATCGCTAATCTACTCTCTGAAAAGCCCGAGCAAAACAAAAATGAGATCATTGAAAATTTACGCAGTAGCCTTACTCAGGCAAAATTCAGACTCCAGCACGAACGAAACTATTTATCAGATCGCACAAGGAGCACATCTAGTGACAAAGCACAAAACAGCATCCTCAAATGGGAAACCGAAATCCAAACTCTTGAGCAAAAAATAAATCTTTTAGAAGCTCTTTCAAGTGAGGATTTTGTTGCCATACATCAGAGCACAGAAACAGCCTATGACCACTTATCACAAGCCTACACCCTCCACAAGCACAACAACTCCCTGTTTGCCTCAATACAACTCCATCACGCCGCAACAGAGTTTGAAAATCTTTCTACAAAACGCAGTACGTCTACAGACAACTATTCCCAGGACACCTTCAGTCAATATAAAGATGAGCTTATAACAAAATTAAAATCGACACTAGATGATGCTCAAAGCACGCTTTTGACATTGACCCCTGATGAATCGACATTAAAAGAAAAAGTATTAAGCAATAAACAGCCGGAAGAAGATGAGATGAAGTCACTACAACCCTTACTCACCAAATCCTTAGTGCAGCAACTCCACTTTTCAGATGGAGGCGGCAACGTCGATCTGGACCGTCTTATAGAACTTTGCAGAACAAACTCAAAATTACAAATAGCCGAACCATTTAACAATCTCGTCTTGGGTGAACTATTATCCGAATACAAAACAAAATCCGGTTTCAACTATCGCGAAACAGCAGTTCAACAAGGCAACGACTTTAAAATGCTTTTAGATAATATTCAAAATAGCACAACTCCGATAGAGACTCGAGCCTATGATTTTCAGCGCGCGATTGACTTATTCAGTGAATTTGTCCCAGGAAATGATCCCGAACTAAAGAATATTCAAACATCCATGAAGAAGCAAAAAGATGCCATGATCGAAAAGGCTAATTTCATGTCGACTGATCTGGATGAATTCAAAAAACTAAAACGAAGTGGAATTCCTAAAGTGGGACCTGATGGAAAATTTGAAAAAAATCACTCAAGTCAAATTAAACTAGTTACATCTTATTTGAGTGCAGAAATTGCCAAGCTGATCTACCGCCCCGACTCTCTGACTCTTTCTTCTGAAAGTATTAATCAGCTATTCGATCAATTAAAAGTGCACCCAGTTATCCAACAAGAAGTTTTAATCGAGCTCGCCTCAAACTCCGAGCATCTTTACAATGAATTTGCAAACGCTCTTGTATTTCATAATACTGAATTAGCAGCAGCACTTTTTAGCGAAGCAACACAAGAAAACGCCCCCCCTGCAGCCACACTAATTGCACCCACAGCAAAACTGTTTAACTCTGTAAAAGATCTTGCCAAAGAACTTAATGAGCTACTCACGCCACCTATCAATGATGTAAACGCACAACTACTTGACCTGAAACTTGCAAAATTTGAAACAGAGTATACCAATTTAAAAGCTAGTTTGCCAGAAGCCGCTCAAAAAGCTCTACAGCCTGCATATTTTGGTCTCAGCCAAATAATGGACCTAAGAGACACCCTTTATCAAACAGATTGGGTTCGTCAACAAGTCCAAACTGCTATCACAACACTTCCAACAACAGGTTCTCAGCAAGAATTTATCAACGCTCTAAAAGAAGCCCCCTCTCACATAACACCTTCCAAGATGCCTACAATGCTTCGCAAAGCACTTGTAAGTCGCACTGATGAAGAACAAAACGCTTTTGCGAACAAAATTCCTGATAAAGATCAGCAGGCCAAGTTATTGATAAGCTTGTGGAAAAAACTTTTAATAGACTTAGCCCCAAACTACCACGCAAAATCTGATGAACATATTCCTGATCTGCAAGGCATATTAGATCGCTTAAAAGGACTAGGAATGAAAGATCATCCAGAAGTAGTGGCGCTGCTAGGTGCACAACGCGCACTTGAAATTGAACCCAAACTAAAGCAACCTTCAGTACTAGGCCAAATTTGCATGCAGAAATTTGGAGAGCTTCATGGAAACATCAAACAAAAAATTTTTGAAGTTGAAGATATCGCAAAACTCCCTATTTCAGCTGAAAGCAAAACGCAGGCAACTAAGTGTGCCAATTTACTTAAGACAACACTAGCCAACCTCAATAAGCAAGCGAACCTTGAAAATATTGATGCTCAATATGACGCAGCGCGACAAATAAATGAACATCTCCCATTTGGGAAAATCTATACAGATGCCTACAAAGGCAAAACAGGTATTCAACAAGACTGCTGCGAAGTTTTAAATACCCAAGAATTTCGCGATCTTACAAGTGGACTCTCAGAGCTATTACGTATGCTTGCGCAAGAAACATCCAACACTTCCATTGTCAGCACTCCACAGCAGATGATTGGTAACTTTTTAACAAGCACACTCGAAAATCTTGTTAAAGAGCTTTTGCAAAATACACCAAGCGGTGCCAACCAAAGACCGCAGCTTCTTGATGCATATAATTTAATAAAAGAAACGAACGCCAACATTTCAGCATAAAACAAAAAACCTCTATAATAAAATGGGCCAGTCCCACTGGTGTCAACTTAAGAAAATACATCATTGTTTTTTTAAAATATGAAGAGCTGAGTGCAACAGTCCTAAGTATCCATTAGAGGAGATTTTGCAGCAGAGCTTCTCCTCATGAGATATTGTCAAATGTTGTGTTTCCAAAAAAGATTGCACCCTAATTTCTAGTTAATAATTAAGCTGTTTTTTCTTGAATTTCGACCTCCTCACCATTCTTAAATTGCACCCCTTGGATGATCTTCACCATATGTTTGT
>JBGSSB010000149.1:0-9273 GCA_041737255.1 Chlamydiales bacterium
AGATACGCAGGATACGCTAGCGCGGGCAGGATAAGCAGGATAATTGTAAACGTTTACTCGGCGTCAACATTACCTAAACTGGAAGAAAAACGGTCACACGTTTGAAGAAATTTTTAGTTTGAAAATCTAAAGTTTTTGACACCCCAGGCCCGGCCCGCAATTTCTATCTAAAAATCGTCATTGGGATTTAGCGTCTCCGGCACAGGAGTATACTCATACTTGCCCTTAGCATTGCAAGCTACAGTAATAGCTTTATAAGCGGCAAGCCCCAAACCAAACGTTAAAACTGGCATCAATGCCGTACTCACTATCGACATAAGTGGATTATGGTGCTCTTGAGCAATGATTTCGCTCCAGCCAGCAACACAGCAAAGTGAATCAGATGTAACATTATCTGCTACACAGCGAGCGAAAGCCGCTGATACCTTTTCCACTAAAACGCTATCGTAGTGCTCGTAATAAATCGTCAAAGGGTAGGCCATCAGGACCGCTGTTGCATAGATTCCCAAATAAGCTTTTTTTGCTCCATCTGAGCAAAGCGCTGATAAACATGTCATATTCACCTCTTTATTATTGTGCTTCCTAATACTACCAACAAGGGAAATAGCGTCAACCTGCAACTGCTGCAACTTTGAAAAAACCTGCCCGCATCTTTTGCCACTCTTCATCTGTTGCAGGCCTGGCCGCGTAACAAATGTCCCCAAGAATATGTATTGATGGGATAAGTTCCTTTTTTTCTGATGCTGTAAAGGCACTACTTGATTCGACATACTCTGCCAGCTCAATAAGACTTAAAGTCTGTACATTTTGGGCTGTTTTTGCACCAAGAACTACACGAAAAGCATGAGCTAGCCTTTGCCAGCGCACGCTAGGGGCAAGGTTTGGGTCTTGCAGTTCCCTTATCACCAGCTGAAGCGGCGTCTGGGCTATCTTAAGAGGCTTTTTAGCGCGTTCTATAAGCTCATAGTAGACTATAGCCCACACAAAAAGCCCACCAAATGCAATTGAGACCATAGCGTACGCCAATCCATCCCACGCCGATCGATAGCTCTGGTAGGCCTCTATGTTTTTTTCTTTGGCCATCTCTTGTGCTTTTTCACTCATTATAAAAAGACGATTTGTGGGACTAAGATAGATCCTTCTTTCTGAATACAGTGGCAAAAGCGGGGCAAGTGGTGGGGTTGATAAAGCAACAGACTTGCACTCAACTTTGAGTGGTGGCACTAAATAAGTATTTCCTGAAAAATTTATAACCCCCGGCGCAAAGATAAGCCTTCCTGTATGGCCGGGTTCCAAGAGAAAATGGAGACTTTGCGATACGCTCTCACTATCAATAATAGGCTTATCCAAGCTAAAAGAAACTACCTTAAATGATTCCTGAGGCTGCTTTAAAAGATCGTAGAAAAAGGCAAATAGCTCTGGTGGTGTAGTTGCCGGATATGAAAGGCTAACCTCAACTGCAAGCTGTTCATTTATTGAAAGTGAGGTCTTGTCAGCTTTAGTAGTTATAGAGACCTCAGCTGCGAGCAACGTAGAACAAAAAAGAGTATAAAGTAAAAATAAAAACTTCATCGTCTCTGCTCTTTTCTCATCTTAAAGTAGGCCGCAAGTTTTGCTACAAAGGCACTTTTTGTGTCGATGGTAATTGCCCCTGCTCGATACTTGGTTGCAAGACTTTCAAAAACCTGGGCGCGTTTTTTTGCGTCTTGGGTCACCTGCGCCTGAACATCAGCGTTTACATCCACAAGAAAACTACGGCCCGATTCCAAATCCTGCATCTGGCAAAGGTGTAGCTTTGGAATAGTGCACTCAAGAGGATCAAACAGACGTACAGCGACAAGGTCATCTCTTTTTGCCGTGTAGCCAAACTGTTTTTCATAGTTTTCTGACAAAAAGTCAGAGAGCAAAAAACAGATACAGCGCTTTTTTGTAGCCATGTTAAAACCATCAAGCGTTGTAGCAAGGGATGTCTTTTTATTATCCGGTTGAAACCCAATAAGTTCGCGCACAAGCCGAGCGCCGTGCCGAAGCCCCCTCTTTGGAGCAATCTCCTTTTGTATTCCCTCTGAAAAAAGCACCAACCCTACCCTATCATGGTTATATATCGCAGAAAATGCCAATAACGCTCCAACTTCAGCAAGACGAGTCTGCTTGCTTTCATAGTGACTACCAAAAGACAACGAAGCTGACACGTCAACAACAAGCATTACTGTTAAATCGCGCTCTTCACAAAATTCCTTTACAAAAGGCTTTCCCATCTGCGCCGTCTTTGTCCAGCTAATAGAGCGTATATCATCACCTGTCTGAAACTCGCGCACATCTGCCATCTCTATGCCCCTGCCCTTAAAGGCAGAAGCATACATCCCAGAAAAAACATCAAGAACCTCGCGTCTTGCTGTAATTTCCAGCTTTCTAACCTTACTGGAAAGCTGCTCTATTTCAGATTTCACGGTACTGGAATTTTGTTAAATATTCGTCGAACAATCTCATCTGGAGTAATCTCTTGGGCTTGCGCCTCATACGAGAGCACCATGCGGTGGCGCAAAATATCAAAGGCCACTTCCTTTACATCAAAAGGGGTAACATAGGTTCTGCCTCTCAATAGGGCATGCGCCCGCGAGCAGCTTGCAAGCCACAGGCTTGCCCTTGGTGAGGCCCCATACTCTAGAAGGCCCTCAATATCCACCTTGCTCTCTTTTGGGTTTCTCGTAGCAGCTACGATGCTGATGATATATTCCAGAATCTTGTCATCTATGTAAATTTTGTTTACGAGCTCTTGAATAGCTATAATTTCTTCAGGACCCATCTGCGGAGCAATCTGAGGACGCGCCGACGCTCCATAGCGCTTAACAATTTCCTTTTCATCCAGAGAACTAGGGTAGGAGATAATCACCTTCATCATAAAACGGTCAGTTTCAGCCTCGGGCAAGGGGTAGGTACCCTCTTGCTCTATTGGGTTTTGTGTTCCCAAAACAAAATAGGGACTTTTTGTTTTAAAGGTTTCACCGCCAATCGTTACCTGTCGCTCCTGCATAACCTCTAAAAGTGCCGACTGAACCTTGGGAGGAGCTCGATTAATTTCATCTGCTAACACAACGTTTGTAAAAACAGGGCCCTTTTCAACAGAAAATGTCCCTTCTTTGGGGTGATAAACCGATGTTCCAATAAGATCAGAGGGCAAAAGATCGGGCGTAAACTGTATCCGCTTAAAATCCAAAGAGAGCGCTTTGGCCAAGGTAGTAACAGCCAACGTTTTCGCGATGCCAGGCACCCCTTCAAGTAACACGTGGCCTCCACACATAATAGCCATAATAAGCCGCTCGATCATCTGGCTCTGGCCAATAACAGCCTTTGCCATTTCACCCTTCAGCCGCTCAATGAGCTTATTTGCTTTTACTACATCTTGTTCTAGTTGTTGTTTTTGATCAGTCACACGCTTTCCTATCGGTGGTTATTCTAAACTTGGCAATTCAAGCTTGCTATACTCTTCAAAAATATCCTTTGGGGCGCATCCTGCAGCATGACACCTTTTTGCTAACTCCACTAAAGATCTCAATTCATCATTTAACGTAGAACCTTGCTTTTGTGCTTCAGTGAAGGCCTCATTCATAGAGCCATCTTTTTTTGACAAAGTAGGGCTCTACAGTCTTTTTACATCCAATCAGGATTTGCAAATTGTCCAAAAGGATTTGTCTGTCCTTATATTCTTCATCGACAGCAGAAAAGAGCTTTTCAGCAAGAAGCAAAGCTTTACTATACTGAGCCTGTTTGTTTTTGTCAGATTCTGCATCATGAGCCTCAAGCAAACACTCGGCGCGCTCGAACAGATTAACCATTTTATTAAGAGTCGCCGTAAGTTCTCCAAGACCCTGTTTTTCTCTCTGAATAGCATATACTTCATCAATAAGGTCGGTAAAGTGCTCGTTGATATCTTCACGAAGCTGGTACGCAAGCGTACCAGCGTAATCATAACTCGTATACCCTCCCAACCACGACCCCTCTAAAGCCCTCATGCGATCCGAAAAGATCTCTTGTACAGAAGAATCTAAATAGTCAGCTAATTTCTCTATAAGGTCGATCTCTTCCCCATCAAAAACTTCCGATATCTCTTCTCCAAGGCATCTCTCAAAAAGTTCTTGATGATTTTTAAATACTTCCCGTAATCCGGCTAAGTCACCTCCCTTTGTAGCCGCGCTTGCAATTTGAGTGCTCTGCACCACTGGCTGCGGATTAGTAGCGGGTTGTGATGGTTCTTGTTTTTGATGCTGTCTTAAAAAAACTTCACGCTTGCCTATGGGACGCTGCCCTTGCTTTTTTCTTGGCAGCTCACGGACATTTCTTGCGCTTCCACTATCTGCTGCAGAAGCGCCCGCGACACCACTTGATTGTTCAACCGGCACGTTAGAAACAAAGACCTTCCCTCCTGAAATCCCCTCCATCATGGCCCTTTGCTGCTCTTCATTTGGCATCTGATCCTTTCGCAATTTTCCAGGCTGAGATGTAGCTGGTGTAGCGCTATTAATCGAAGTTGTAGGAGCAGGATTTTTATCTGGCAAAGCAGCTTTAGCATCCATTGCTAAAGATTCGCGAACTGGCCGTTGAGCATTTGTCGATTGGAGCGCCTGTGCTGTGCCGGATTCATCAGAAGAAGGCTCAGTGGAAGATATATGGGTAATAGTCAACTTTTTGAGGTCATAACGTTCCTTACCCTTTTCTTGCCTCTTGGCATTAACATGATCAAGAACTGTATTGAGCTCTTTTGCCAGACTAGTAAGGCGTTGATCCTGGGATTCACTCTTAACCGCTTTCGAGAACTCTTCTGCAATTTTTGTAAAATTTGCCTCAAAGTCATACTCGGCTCTTCTTGTCTTAGAAAAGAAATTCCACACCTTAGTCAAAAGGCTCTTTTTTTCTACTACTATAGCTCCATCTTTAAAACGGATATAAAACTTTTCCAGGGCGACTGTTTCATTTTTCCCAGGATGTGATTGACTGTACTTCTCTACCTCTGAATGTAGCTTGTCTGAAAAATCACCTAAATTGAGCCCCATGATGCGCCTATTCCTTACTAAGGGTTTCACTCTTAGTAACAAATAAATTTATTTATTCATACGAATATTAGTGCATTGGGAGCCAACGGCTTTTGCTTTGCATCTTTTTAGGGCGCTTTTGATCTGCTTTATCATGTTTCGAAGCTACGCCCCCAGAGGAGCCACTGGGCTGAGGCACCAAACGAGCAATCATTTCGTCTATGTTTTGCCTTTCCTTTTCTATAAGAAACCATTGTTCGGCAGTAAAGTTTTGCGGAGTATCAAAATACTCACGTAACTGCCCAGGTGACAAATTATTTTTGACAAACGCCTGTTCAAGCGAATCTGCAAGAAGATTATGAAGCTTTTGATACTTATCAAGTTTCTCAGCTATCTCATCATCAGTGAGTAATAGAGCTTTTTGCGCGCTAGAGTCTGTTGGTTCATCTTCCGACAAAACCTTATCTACAGCCTTTTTTCGCTCTATTTTAGAAACAGCATCAAAAATGCTGGAGTATTTTTCTTTTTTTTCATCGCCCATAACTTGCCGTAATATCAATGGAAGGAAATAACATTCCACCTATTTTAATTTTATCAAGAAAAAACTTAAAACAAAACCCTCTTCTTCTTAGAGCCAAAAGACTCGTATTTAATTCAATTCACGTCTATACTTTTCTCGTTAAGAGGAACACTTAGGAGAGAATTTAATGGCATACGTGGAAGAATTTCGGAATCAGCTTCAAGCTCGGGACTACTCGAAAATTATGCAGCTGTGGCATGAATACTGTCAGGGAGACATCCCAGATGGACAAGAGATCATAGAAATTCTACAGCTTATCAAGCAATCAGACTTTGCAAAGCCCTTTGGTCAATACGTAGAGGCCATATTACCCATAACTCTCACCGTTCAAGAAAATGACCTAAAGCTCGAAGCGCTCAAACTTATATTTGACCTCCAGGTAACAAATAGCGAAACGCTTTTTCTTATTGCCCAAGACATTTTAACGAGCTACTTCTCTCAAGATCCTACCTACAACGAAAAATTACGTCTAGTAGGCATGAGAAATAGCGAAAACTTTCAAGGGGCCCTTTCTAACTATTTCCTCCTCGACCATATTCAAAACGGCAACTTTGTGCTCCATACAGCCGGATGGGGTGTAGGTGAAATTGTAGATTTTTCCTTTATAAGAGAACAAATTTCAATAGAATTTGAAAACCTCAATGGTGCAAAAAAAGATATCTCCTTTAAAAATGCCTTTAAAACTCTCGTCCCCCTTGCACACGATCACTTTTTAGCACGCCGCTTTGGAGATGCAGATCAACTAGAAGCAGAAGCCCGAGAAAACCCTGTTCAGGTTATCCATAACCTCCTTGTAAACCTCGGTCCTAAGACAGCCTCTGAAATAAAAGACCTCTTTTCAGACGCCATCATCGCAGAAGAGGACTATTCAAAGTGGTGGCAACAAGCACGGGTAAAGCTTAAAAAAGATGCCATTATTGAAAGCCCTGACAACCCTAAAATGGCCTACACCTTAAGAAAAGACTCAGCCTCGGTATCTGACCGTCTTAAAAAAGCATTTTCTGGCAAAAAACGCTTTCACGACATCTTATCTGCAGCTCACAACCTTGTACGAGATTTTCCAGAAACACTAAAAGATGCCACAACAAAAGAGCAAATCACCTCTAAAATTAAAGGTCTAATCGAGACTCCAAATATTTCAGAAGACCAACTCTTACAAGCGCTTTTGTTTCTAGAATATACGTTAGGCTACACCACCCACCAAGAGACGCTAAAAGAAAAAATTGCGGCATTAAAAGACATAAATAGCTGCCTTAAAAACATTGAAATTGTGGCACTTAAAAAACGCTTTTTGACTCTGCTACAGTCACTCAGAGCTGATTGGCGCGAAATATTCCACGCACTTTTATTTACAATAGATCAAAACAGCCTTCGTGATTACATCTTGAAGGAACTTGACTCAGAGCAAACTCGCGACCAGCTAAAAAAACAACTTAAAGATCTACTCACACATCCAAAAAAATACCCAGAAGCTCTTGTATGGTATTTCCAAAAGATTATCGATGGCCAAGAAGCCCATTTTCAGGATCAAAAAGGAAAAGAGCTTGCATTTGAGGCCTTTTTAATTCTCTTTCATTTCTTGGATAACAAGCAAGAGTCAAGAGACCTTTCCAAAAAAATGTACAACATCCTCACTTCAAAGCGCTTTGAAGTAACACGTAACTTCTTGAAAGATTCAGACATTGCTTTTGTAAAAGAGTTTCTTCTCTTAACATCAAAGTGCCAGGCATTTTCTGATCACGATAAAAAAATCCTCCACTCTCTTGCTGCTGTTGTACACCCATCACTTGCCAAAGCCAAGGATAACAGCCACTCTCTAGACGAAAATGTACTCTGGACAACGCAAGATGGCTACAACAAAGTACATGATCGCATTAAAGAAATTGGCACAGTTGAAATGCTTGCCAACGCAAAAGAGGTTGAAGTAGCACGTGGTCACGGAGACTTACGCGAAAATGCCGAATACAAAGCAGCCTGTGAGCGAAGGGCTCGCCTACAATCAGAGCTCAAAACACTTTCTGATCAGTATCGCAATGCTCGCATTATTACAAAAGATGACATCGTCACTGACTCAGTAGCAATTGGGACAAATGTTACCGTAGAAGACCCTAAGGGCCAAGCTGCTTCATACACTATTTTAGGCCCATGGGATGCAAACCCAGATTCAAACATCCTCTCGTTTCAATCAAAACTGGCCCAGTCGATGCTAGGCAAAAAAGCAGGGGATACGTTTGAATTTAAGAGTGAAAACTATACAGTAGCATCTATTAAAAGCTTTCTTGAGTAACGGATATTTATGGAAATAGTCATTGCTTCCAGTAATACTCAAAAAGTCTTTGAGATACGCGAAGTTCTAAAGGAAATTGCCCCAAGAGCCTACGTTGTATCTCTTTTTGATTTTCCGGAATATGAACTTCCTGTCTTTGATCCCTCAAAAACAGTTGTCGAAAACGCGCTTGCAAAAGCACACCATGCAGCCACTGCCTTACAAAAATGTTGCCTAGCTGAGCAGTGGGCACTCTCTTTGCCTTCACTTGGGGAGCGCGCAAAAGAACTCTTCAACGAGGAAACAAGCTCGGCCCAGACAAAAAACATACTCCACATGCTCTCCGGCAAAAGCGACCATGAACGAACAGCCTACATAGAATCCTCTATAGCCTGCGTAACACCAGACGGTAAAGAACGTACGGCAACTGGCCGTGTAGAAGGCTTTATAGCCGATAATGAGCAAGGTAAGGGCAGTAACGATTTTGATGCTATTTTCATAAAACATGATTATATGAAAACGTTAGCTGAGCTCTCACCTTCTGTTCGCTCTCGCATTTCTCCACGTCGCAAAGCCCTAGAAAAACTCATAAGTTTTTTTGAGACACTTCGTTAGATGCACTACTTTATCGATGGGTATAACCTGCTCTTTAAAGAGGCTTGGGCTAGATCCGGCCCCTCATTGCAAGAAGCAAGAAAAAGACTTATAGAAGAGTTAGATTCACTAGCATCCACACTAAACCTCGACCTCACCGTAGTTTTTGATGCCCCATTTCAAAGCGACGACATCAAACGCGGTCACTACCAATCAATTGAAATTATTTTTACCGCGCAAGGCCAAACGGCCGATGAGTACCTCGTAGCCTGCGCTGACGCGCATGGCAACAAAGCCCTAATCGTAACATCAGATCGCGCATTAGCCTTTAAGGCCAAGGGCTCACATGCCTCAGTAGAGGGCGTGCATAACTTCCTTGTGCACCTACGCAAAAAAAGCCGCAATAAACTTGCCAAAAGCGCCCGTGCCCCGCTTGTCACAAAAAAACAACCCCCGATCCCTTCCCCAAAAATAGAAGAACCCCTACAAGAGATCCCAGAAAAACCCCTCGATATGAAAAATCTTCCATCCCTTGCAGATATCCCCGCCTGGGAAAAAATCTTCACGCGCCGCAGCAAGTAACTACTACAAGCGACAAAACACCGTAACTGCCGAATCTATAATAGACATCTTGCATAACCACAATCCCCTGCCCTTGCCCCTGCCCTTGCCCTTGCCCGGAAATGTTTGAAGAACTTATGGCTCACAATACTGATTTTAAATATAAAGATCTGATTCTCAAATTTATTGTCGGTCATCTATGCAGAAATACAAAGCGATACAGAAACTTTCATCCATTGAAT
>JBGSSB010000054.1:0-3212 GCA_041737255.1 Chlamydiales bacterium
AAAATCAGAGCTAGCTAGCTGGTTATCAGGATGGTGTTATCGTTAAATATTCAAAGCTCTTGATGGAATACTTATAGAAGCAAGTTTAAAAGTTATAGTATTTTAAAATTTCCAAATAGTTGACAGCCCAGGTCTGACCCCGATTTCCATTTTTTTGACCAAGATTTTATAGGAACTTAACTAGCTTGACCATAATAAGTTAAATTCATATACAAATAAATATTATACTTAAGAGATTTTATCATGATTTCACCTACATCCGGCCGGCATACCCCACAGATGCCCTCTGAGAAAAGTTCAAAAGTCACAGCAGATTTAAGCAAAAAAATTGTCCCACAAGCCTCTCTTCAAGAGGCGCGCCCCTTCCTTAAAACGTGGAAGCTTCTTCGTACACTTCATAAAAATGGCACATATAACACGACTCTTAAAGCTCTTGGATTTGATCCCTCCTCTCGATTTAGGAATTTCTTTACAATAAGAAAGCTGATTCAAAGCATTGGCATAGAGCAAATGAATTTTGTACTAGAAATCGGCGCGAAGGAATCAAAAACTTTAGAGACCGAAAATCTTGTGCGTTTGGAAGGTATAGCAAAAAAATTGAATCGGGATTTAAGTAATACCTCAGTAATCAATGGCATAAGAAATAAGATACTCAATAGCCACCCCGAGTATAAAGAATCCATTAAAACTGAACTTGTCAAACACTTACCTGCTTTCGGGTTCGATAAAGCTGAGGCCGATAAGATTATCGATAATGATGAAACATGCTGTAACAATTTATTAGAGGTGTTACTACAAAAGGGAGAGGAGATTGGCTATCGTGAGGAGGCAGGCATGCGCAGCCTCTCTGCCCTAAGAGAATTATTCAACGGCAGTCTTGATGACAAATGCCTTGCCCTAGATTTAGTTAAAAATCAGTTAGATGCTGCAGACATCCAAGTAAAAGCATTGAAGCAGATTTTTTCAAAGGTAGCAGATAATGACCTTAAAGAAGCCATAAAGCAGCACTATACGCTGCCCTCTGCAAATGAAAGCTTAGAAAGAGAAATTCCTATTGGGAATTCAAGTCTGGCAAAGTTCTTCTTCAAGAATTCAAAAGGGATTCACGAAGTAGCACTGATCTATAAATCAGAAAACCCACCATCTGGCGCATCTAAAGTATATCGACTTGTGGGCACCATGGCTGCATTAGAAGACATTGCAAGCCTGAAACTAAAGGGGGGAGCCCCGAGATCGCAACTAAGAACAGAAACAAGTCATTGGAAAGAACAACAAGAGGGAAAAGTCCGTAACATTCCCCTTCTATATTCATTTACTGAATCGGGAGTCATATTTTGCGAAAACATGACAGGCGGTGATGTTTTCGACTATGTTATGGCAGCTACCACTTCAGATGCAAAGCGAGAGGAGTTGTTTCAGAAGGCAGGAACTGCTCTTTTAGAATACCTTCAAGACATTGAAAAACTTGGCCTAGTGCATAGAGACATAAAGCCTGATAATCTACTTTTAAGTAATGATGCCCAAAGAGTACTAATAACAGACTTTGACTTAATGGCAAGAAAAAATCAGGACATTGACGCAGCAGGAAGTCCGGCGTATGTAGCACCTGAACTTTGGCGTGGCGCTAAGCCCCAACCATCTCAAGATATCTTTTCTGCCGCTCTGACGCTTGCCGCAATTCGCTACCAACAACTGGAAATACCCAGTGGAAAGAATGACCCATTTGATAAGTTGCTACTGAAAATGATGGACAAAGACCCAGGCAAACGACCTAATGCAACGCAAGCTCTAGAGGAATGGAAAAAAGCCAATGAACCTAGTGGTGGATGGTTTTGGTAAAAGGCCCCCCCCCCCTCTTTTTGCTAGTGCCAGTAGCTACCCTTAGAAATGAAAGGATGCGAGCACCTTGTAAATAGCAACAATGCACTATAATAAATGACATGAAACCATCTTTTGAAACAACAACTTAACACCTCTTGTTGTTATAGCAATGATTTGATGTGGTTAAATTAAGTGGAAATCATGAGGTTTATCTATAAGCAGTGAAATACCTTGAGACCCAACAATACCTTTTAGAGCTACAGAACATGATCACCTCCAACAACCTCCTAAGAAAGCAACTTCTGCTAAGAGCTCAAAAACCGACAAATTAGCCACAGCAACCTTAAACAGTGATTTACCTTCTCCCCCCATAAGGGCGGAGAAGAAATCTCTCAGCTCTTTAATGGATGAGATTATTTATTTTCTTCTGCTTCGTAGTGGTAGTGGATGTTTGGTTTTTTGTATTGCTTCTTTTTGTAATAGGTAATAAGTGCATCTATTAATGCGTGAGGGTTTTTTTTGTAGATAATTTTTGCGCCAGTTTTCTTTTTTATCATTTTTACAATGAACTTTAACCCAGAGGTTATGCCACCGGTGCCCTGCAGTACACCAATAAGCTTGCCTTCATCGTATGCAATAGAAAACTCTCCAAGTGTGCCTGATCTTCCTCCTACAATGACCACAATATCTGAGCTGCGTATGTTGACAACTTCTCTACCCATAAGGCCGCTGCCTGTATAGATAAGCACTTGATGGTATGCAGTGGGGGACTCATACCTTAGCTTGTGTTCTCGTTCGCTTAATGCCGGAGATATTCCAATAACGAGTCCTCCCTTTTCACTAGCCCCTCTGGCAGCTTCTAGGGGCATCCCAGGACAGGCGCCAGTAATGGTGATACAGTCACTTTCGGCTATGGCGCAGCCAAGTTCGTAGCAAAGCTTTTGGTGCTTGCGAGGCATTTTATGAGCCGCAGACCCCATTACACCTATTTTTAATTTCATACGTTCCTGGCTGTGTGAGTTTGTTTTTGTATACGTACTGGACACAGCTTTGTGCAAGTAAAATCAACAGGAGCGGTCTATTAATGTATGAAAGCTCGTTCAGAGCGACTTATTAAAGCCCAGAGCGACCTTTAGGGAGCTTTGGGAAAAGAGAAAATTTATAGGAGTCCGACTGAGGACGATTCAATCACGCGCTATGGCCAAATTGAAATAAATATATGTGAGTTGAATCGTCCTCAGCCGGACTCTGAAGTCTATTTTCCAACCACGCCGAGTAGGAGGGGCCAGAGGCCCCGACCTCTCACAGAACCGTGCGTACGGTTCTCGTACACGGCTCTTCATGCTAACTTCACCCATTTCTTAGTTTCGAACCAGTGATCTAGGCATTTG
>JBGSSB010000082.1:0-9604 GCA_041737255.1 Chlamydiales bacterium
TTCGAAAGTTTGTACATGATCTTTATCTGTGAAATTGACATACTCTTTCATGAGTTACCCTCTGTTATTTGTTTTTTGACGAAAACCTTACTGAGGGTACACTCTTTTTATTTCAAACACAACTTCTGATCATATCTCTATAGGGATGTTGCTTTGAGTCTGTCAAGGTAAAGATTTACGATGAAATTGAGAGCGACGCATACTGCGCGCGCAATCCAAAGAGCTAAAGCTCAAGAACAAATTTATTACTGCATCCTTAGTATGGAAAAGGGCTCAAATCAACACCCTAGTTCGAACCCTACTTTACTCCTGGCCATAAATCAAACTCTCAAAAAGAGGGTTCAAGTATGGTCTTGGATAATGGCAAATGCCGATAAAAAGAGCTCATCACTTGAGAGTGTAGCATCTAATGTTGTAATGCGATCTGGGTTACTTTGGGCAAGTTTTTGAAAGCCTGAGCGCACCTTTTCGTGAAACTGCAGAGCTTCGTTTTCGAGGCGATCTGCTATCTCATTGGTTGAGCTGCGGCGCTTATGGGTGCGAAGAAGCCCCTCTTTGGGATCGATGTCTAGGTAAAAGGTAAGGTCTGGCTGAAAGCCACCGGTAGCTAAGGTACAGCAAGAAGATACATACTCCATGCCAAGGCCACGCGCTACGCCTTGATAGGCGATGCTTGAGTCTGTAAAACGATCACATAAAACAATAGCACCGCGCGCAAGAGCTGGCTTTATAAGCTCTTCTATATGCTGGATGCGTGCTGAAAGAAATAAAAAAAGCTCAGCTCGCGATGTCACGGGCCCTTTATGGTGCAAAAGCATGTTGCGAAGCTCTTCGCTAAATGTAGTGCCACCTGGTTCTCTTGTAACTATGACCTCTTGGGTGGTTTTTCGTAAAGCCTCCTCAAGTCGGCGAACGAGGGTGCTTTTTCCAGCACCCTCCCCGCCTTCAAAGGTCACAAAAAGAGCCTTCGTCATTCTTGTGGATCTTTTTGTGAATCATCTTCTTGTGAATCTTCTTCTTGAAGCTCGTCTTCTTGAAGGGCATCTTCCTCAACCTCCACGGCAATAGAGCCATCTTCTAGTACTTCTGCGCCATTTTGCTCAACAGGAGTCATGTCCTCATCAGACGGGACTTCATCTTCTAGTCGGGCAATTTTTTGCATAGCCACTAAAATTTCATCTTTGAGGTTAGCTAGGCGAACCCCCTGTGTGTTACGTCCCATAATTCGAACATCGCCTAGGCGAATTCGAATAGTCTGGCCACTTTGTGATACCATAATAAGGGCATCACTATCAGTTACTGCCAAAGCTCCTACCACGTTGCCGTTGCGCTCGCTTGTTATAATAGAACGAACACCTACGCCGCCACGGTGAGATTTACGAAACTCATCTACCTGAGATTTTTTACCAAATCCATTTTCACAGACTACAAGTATTACCTCATCACCAGATACAGTTTCGCAACCTACTACACAGTCATTTTCGCCTTTAAGAGAAACGCCGCGAACTCCGCGAGCAGTACGTCCCATAGGACGAACTTCTTTTTCGTCAAAGCGAACAGCCATACCATTTTTGGTAAAGAGCATCATCTCTTGGCCGGTTGCAACATGACGAGCAGCAATAAGTTCGTCACCTTCATCGATAGAAAGGGCAATAATTCCCTTACGGCGAGGATTGCTAAACTCATCGAGTGAAATCTTTTTCACAACACCCTGCTTAGTTGCTAAGAAGAGGTATGACTCTGCATTAAACTTGGATACCTGGATAAAGGTTGCAATCTTCTCATTTGGCTTGAGGTCTTCAAGTAAGTTGATGAGCGGTTTGCCCTTCGAGCGACGTCCCGTATCTGGAATCTGCCATACTTTGAGCCAGTAGAGCCTGCCAAGGGATGTAAAGCAAAGCAGGTAGTCGTGAGTTGAAGCTACATGAACGCTCTTGATTGCATCATCTTGCTTTTTCATCTCGACGCCAATAATGCCCTGACCACCTCGACGCTGTTCGCGGAAGAGGCTTGGAGACATACGCTTTATGTAATCATCGTTTGAAATGGTAATAACTACGCTTTCATTTGGGATAAGGTCTTCCATATCCATTTCGGCTTCATGAGCTACGATCTGTGTCTTACGCTCAGACTTATTAGACTTTTGGATATCAGAAAGCTCTTCTTTAATAAGGTCTTTTACCTTTTGCTCAGAGCCCAAAATCTCTTTGAAGTAACGTATCTTTTCAAGTAAAGCATTGTATTCGTTTGTGATCTTATCACGCTCTAGACCTGTAAGCTGGTACAAACGAAGATCTAAGATGGCCATTGCTTGACGATCTGAAAACTCAAAAGCTTCTATAAGACTTGTCTTGGCCTCATCGCGCGATGAGCTTGCACGTATAATCCTAACAACTTCATCGAGGTGATCTAGCGCTTTTAAGTATCCTGCCAAAATATGGGCACGAGCTTCCGCTTGAGCAAGCTCAAAGCGTGTACGGCGACGTATTACCTCCATACGGTGCTCAATCCAAGCCATGATCATCTGCTTGATGTTCATCATGCGCGGCATGCCCTTATCAAGAGCAAGCATATTGCAGCCAAAAGTTCCTTCTAACTCAGTATGTTTATAAAGCTGATTAGTGATGACTTCTGCCATCTCCCCTTTTTTCAGCTCTACAACAACACGTAGGCCATCACGGTCTGATTCATCGCGAAGATCAGATATTCCAGTGATTACCTTGTTCTGGATACATTCTGCGATATGCTGAATGAGCGTAGACTTATTGACGTTATAAGGAATCTCGCTAATTACTAACCGCTGACGATCTGAGCCTTCAGAGATATCTTCTGTAGTAACAACACCACGTACAGTAAGCTTACCGCGACCTGTATGAAAGGCTTCTTTAATGCCTCTGTAGCCACAAATAATACCACCTGTAGGAAAATCAGGACCCGGCATTACCCCCATGATCTCATCTACAGTAGTCAGTGGGTTATCCAGCAACAAAAGGGTTGCCTTGATGATTTCAAAGAGGTTGTGTGGTGGGATGTTTGTCGCCATACCCACCGCAATGCCTGATGAGCCATTGCAAAGAAGGTTAGGAAACTTCGAAGGAAATACTGTTGGTTCTTTTTTTGTTTCGTCGTAGTTTGGTACGTAATCAACGGTATCTTTGTCAAGGTCGTCCATCAACTGCATAGCTGAATGGGTAAGCTTTGCCTCAGTATAACGCATCGCAGCCGGAGGGTCTCCGTCAATAGATCCGAAGTTACCTTGACTATTTACAAGCGTATAGCGCATCGCCCAATCTTGTGCCATACGTACAAGCGTTGGATAAATTACCATCTCACCGTGAGGATGGTAGTCACCAGATGTGTCACCGCAAATCTTTGCGCACTTTCTGTGTTTAGCACCGGGGCTAAGATTAAGCTGTTTCATCGCAAAAAGGATGCGACGCTGCGAAGGTTTTAGCCCATCGCGCACATCAGGAAGTGCTCGAGAGATAATAACCGACATTGAGTAACGTAGGTAACTTTCGCGTAGTTCTTCTTCAACGCTTCTATTAACTACTATCTCACCTTCAGTATAGGAAGTCATAACAGTCTCCGTCAGATGTCTAAGTTTTTAACTGCAAGGGCATGCTGTTCGATAAAGGCTCTTCGAGGAGGAACTTCCTCTCCCATAAGCATCGAAAACATATGCTCGCATGCAACGAGGTCCGCAAGATTTACGTTAACAAGTGTACGTTTAGTTGGGTCGATTGTAGTTTCCCATAACTGATCCGGGTTCATTTCACCAAGACCCTTATAGCGCTGGATTTCAACATCCTTACGGCCATTTAAACGCACGGCGTCAATAAACTCTTTCAATCTATAAAGCGGTGTTTCTTTATTCCCCGACTCAACCAATGTAAATATTTCTTTTTCAGCTGGTATTAGGTACTGATCAAGTGAGCAGTTAACCGTTTCAAGGTGCTTTTGAAGATCACGCCAGATAACATCGTCAAAGAACTCAGTAAATGTAAGGGATTTTGCACGAAACTCGCGCATATCAGGTGTAATTTCGTCAACAGGAATAGAAGCAAGCGTTTCATCGAAGCGTTGCTTTTGGTGCTGTTCGTGTACTTTCTTAAGACCTGCTAGCTCCTCATCAGTATATACATACTGTTCCTTATCAGGAAGATGTGCTATATAGCGAGGAAGCAAACCGTCTGGACTTCTTAAAGCCAAGTACTCACGAAATGGTGTACCCTTTCGCTCTACTCTACCTATAAAGTTTTCGATCTCTAAAACGGCCTCTGCAAATGGTTTTAGCATTGCATGATCTACAAGTTCACCATCGCGTTTAACCTGAAGATCACTTGTACCTAGCTCAAGCAAATACTCGTCCATCTCATGTTCTGAGTGAATATAGCGGCTTGTCTTTTTACGTGCTACGCGATACAGCGGCGGCTGAGCAATATATATAAAATTATTCTCAAGAAGCTGTGGCATATGACGGTAAAAAAATGTTAGGAGTAGCGTGCGAATGTGGGAGCCGTCGACGTCAGCATCCGTCATGATGATGATTTTATGATATCGCAGCTTTTCTAGAGTAAAGCCATCACGACCCACACCACAACCAAGAGCCGACACCATTTTACAAACCTCTTCGTTTTGCAAAACTTTCTCAAGACGTGCTTTTTCTACGTTCAAAATTTTACCACGTATTGGCAAAATAGCCTGGTAGCGTCTGTCACGACAGCCTTTAAGAGTACCGCCCGCAGAGTCTCCTTCTACAATGTAGATTTCGCAAAGCGCCGGATTTTTCTCTTGGCAGTCAACTAGCTTTCCAGGAAGGCGCCCTGAGTCTAACACAGACTTACGTAGCGTTAAATCACGTGCACGCTTTGCAGCCTCACGCGCTTGCGCTGCAATAATAGCCTTCTCAGCAATAGTCTTTGCAACATGTGGGTTTTCATCGAAAAATGTTGTAAGACCTTCTCCAACAATTGACTGAACAATTGAACCAACATCACTGTTTCCTAAGCGCTGTTTTGTCTGCCCTTCAAACTGAGGGTTAGCAACTTTTACGCTTATAACAGCTGTTAAGCCTTCGCGCATATCTTCGCCCGTAAGCGAGAGTTTGTCGTTTCTTAGAAGGTTCTTTTCTTTTATATAGCTATTTAAAACACGAGTAAGCGCTGTAGAAAAACCTGTTAAGTGTGTTCCGCCATGTCTTGTTGCAATGTTATTGGCGTAGCAGAAGATTGTTTCTGCATAGCTGCTATTCCACTGCAGGGAAACTTCGGCTTCGATCATACCATCGTCGCCATCTTTTGAACCTTTCACGTAGATTGGCACAGGGAAAAGGGGTGATTTATTTTCGTTAAGATACTCCACAAATGATCGAAGACCACCTTTATACAAAAATTCAGCGTCATCACGACCACCATTTCGCTCGTCGCGAAGAATAATCTGAACGCCGGGATTTAAGAAGGCAAGCTCACGAAGGCGGGTAACTAGTGTGTCATACTCAACATCAAGCACCTTCATAACTGTGCCATCGGCCCAGTAGGTAATCTTTGTGCCACTTTTTGCTGTATCACCTATAGTCTTTAAGGGGGCAACAACCGCACCTTTCGAAAATTCAATTTCGTAGATTTTGCCTTCTTTATAGACATTCACGATCATCTTTTCTGAAAGTGCGCATACACAAGATACGCCAACGCCATGAAGACCGCCAGATACCTTGTAGGTGTCTTTATCAAACTTACCACCGGCATGCAGTACAGTCATTACCACTTCAAGCGCAGAAACATCACGCCCGCGCCGTTCAGATTCACGCGCATGTCTGCCAATAGGAATACCACGGCCATTATCTTCAATAGAAATGCTGCGATCGCGATGCAATGTGATGTCGATAGTAGAGCAGTGCCCCGCCATAGCTTCATCTATAGAGTTATCAACAACTTCGTAGACAAGCTGGTGCAAACCGTTGATTCCGGTATCGCCAATATACATACCAGGGCGCTCACGGACGGCTTGAAGACCTTCAAGTACAGTAATAGAACTTGCGTCATATTGATGCGGAGCCACTGGCTTAACCAGTTCTTCTTCTTTAATTTCACGATCTTGTTTCATAATTTATCCTATGCGAAACACTATGTTTCTTATCGAGATCCCAGAAAGTTTTTTCCTGATATTTTCAATGAGCTTTTTTTTGTCGTGCGGGTTGCTCAGCAAGCTAAGTAAGGTAGAGTTTTTCACCTTTACATAAAGAATCCCATCATCAAACCGCTCTGCACGAGCCATGGGGGCAAGCTCTTTACCCACAATATTTGGCCATTCGTCTAGTAAAACTTGTGGTTTGCCATTGAATTTTGCCTCAACTCCTGCCAGCATCTTTGGCAAAAGTTCCTGAAGCATACGTGCTGTAAGTTTGGTAGAATTTCCTGTCACCAATAATTACCCTTAAGAGCCCTATGTGAGGGCGCAACCACAAGCTTAATAAATCGGTCTAAGCAAATCAGAAGTATAGCAAAATTCACCCCGAACAGCAAGCGCTAAGAACCCCTATTTTACAACAATTTCACCTGCCGAAACATCAGACATCTTTAGCACAACGGAAGCCATAGGTACCATTAGCAACTCCCGGATTGTTGCGGTGACGCTTTGAGGTGCGAAGGTCTTCTTTTAGACTTTTCCAGCAGCCGCCGCGCAGCACGCGATAAACGCCTTGCAATGGCCCTTTGGGATTGTCAGGCTCTTGAGCTGAGGCCTCGTAATAGTTATACTCATACCAGTCATGGCACCACTCATAGACATTGCCAGCCATGTCATAAAGGCCAAACCCATTTGGTGGGTAACTCATTGAAGTTGTCGTATCTGAGCTAAAAAAGTTAGCTTGAGTTTTTTCTATACTTTCGCCAGTAGGATAGAGAGGATTATCTAGTGTGCCGCAGCAGGCAACTTCCCATTCAGCCTCTGTTGGCAAACGTTTTCCAATCCACTGAGCATACGCAATAGCTCCATACCAGGTCACGCTAACAACAGGGTGCTTGCTATAGCCTGGTTCTATACTAAACCGGCCTGCACTTTTTTTAATTCGAGATTCCCTTAGGCGTATAATATCATGATTTTGCGAATCCTTTTCACCACCAATATATTCAACAAAGCGCATAAACTGCTCGTTTGTCACCGGGTGTATATCTATAGCAAATGGATTAACTGATATTTGGTGGCGAGGCATTTCATCACGAGAGCCCGTTGGACTACCTCTATAGTAATACCCCCCGTCAATCGTTACCATGTCAGTTAAAATTGGCTGTATAGAGGGCAACTCACGCTTTTCAGGGAAATATTCTTTTACAACACGCTCTTCTCTCACCCAGGGAGATTTCTTTGGCGGCTCGGTCGACATAACGGATGCGTATATAGGTAGCTCTTGTTCTAATGGAAGTTCAGATTGTGGCTCATACCTCATTTCTTGTCTCGATTCCTGTCTTGGTTCCTGCCTAGGCTCTTGCCTCACTTCTGGTTTAGAATGATGCCTTGCCTGTTCTGCCTTAGCTACAGCGGGCTCCTCGGCAGTTGTAAACTTTGCAACAGTTGCCTTTGCTAATAGGTCTTCTAGCAAATAGGCTCTAGTTTGCGGATTTGGGTTAAGACACTCTTTTATAAGCATATCCCAATCAATAACACACTTATCAAGAACTGCGGAAGGAAGGCTAAAAGCCCCCTCTGGATACTGCCCCATAAGTAGATAATAGATAAGAACCCCGAAGGCATACGAATCGGCACGTTCATTTGCTACAACGTCAAGACGTTTTTGTTCAGGAGCTAAAAAAGCAAAGTTTTGAACAAGAATCTGATGCAACGGAGCAAACTTTGATGCATCCACAGCTGGCTGAGAAAAACGATTTTGTGTGATAGAGGCAATACCCAATGCCTCAGCCATCCCTTTAAATGTTCTTGTAAGACAAGCACCAACACCTATAATTTTAGAGAGTCCCCAGTCACTAATGCGAACCTGAATTTGATGAGCAGGAGCTGCCTGCTTGGATGATATCAAAATATTATTTAGCTTTAAATTGCGGTGAGCAAGCTTACACGAGTGGCCATAGTCCAGTGCACTTGCAACCTGCTGGGCAATACAAAGCACTTCATTTTGCGAAAGCTTTTTTTCACGCTGATGAAAGTACTCGCATAAGTTAGTGGTTTCGCCCCTATCATCTACGATACAGTCGCATACTAAAAAATAGGCACCCTGCGCAAATGAAACGTTAAACATTTTAACAATATTTGGGTGGTCAAGTTGGGACAAAACGGCAATTTCTTCTTCAAATCGCTGTAAAAATGCACGATCTTGAGCAAGCTCCTCGGGCAAAACCTTTAGAACATATTTTTTCTTGGTAAACCGCTGTTCAGCAAAAAATGTTGAGCCCATAGAACCATGGCCTATGTGCTTTATAAGTCTGTAATCTCCGAGTAAACGGTTTTCGTCCATATTATTCATCTGCTTTTTTTTGCCCTATTAAGTCTTGCATTTCTTGTATAATCCGGCTGTACTCATACCATGTTTTTGCTTTGTCAAGCAACCTCTGGGCAAGTTCAACCTCTCCCACCCAAAGTGCATGATTGATGTAAAAAGGAATTTCTGTGCGAGGCAGCTTGCTATCATTTTGCATAACCTGCCCTAACACGAGTTTTACAACATCTTTACGTTCGGTGTCCGTTGCTGTATGAATAAGCATTTTATGAAGCCCCATATCTTCTGGGCACAACTTCATAGAAGCTATAAAAGAGTTGATCGCTTTTTTTCTCCATACATTTTTTTCTTCTTGAGCTTTAGCTCTTTGAAAAATTAACGATGCTATTACCCCTTGTGTTTTGTGCGACATATGCGTGTCGGGATAGTTGCAGTAGGCTTGGTAAAAAATGTAGAAAAATGGCTCGTACCGTCGCGCATTAGCACAGCTTGAAGCTAAGAAAAACTGACACATAATAAAATCGGGATGACGCTCTAAGACTGATGCTAGCTTTGTTTGTAGATCTTCTGAGTTTGCAAAATATAGAGCTAATAGTTCGTCATAACAGGCGTGCTCTCTGGCTGACATGTTGGTATTTTGACTACTGTAGGCTTTTTCTAGACAAATGGTGTAGCTCTTAAAGGCTTCTTCTTCTTGTTGATCTCTCAGCTGACATACTGCAAGGGTAAGGTAAAGCTCGGCGGTTGGTTTTTTTTGTATAAGCTGAGTAAGTTCGTTGATTGCAGCTTTATACTCTCCTTGCTTCAATGCTTCATTAATACTTCCTGGGCAAGATATCGTGTGCTTGATCTTTTCTGCAAACAAAGTTGCATTATCGCTTAAGTCAGCAGCAAGCGTAGAAAGTGATAACAAAAAAAGTAGATAGTATTTGGCTAAACTCATGCACGTATCATCGCAACTGACTTGAAAAAACTCAATAGCGAATATAGAGTAAGTAGCCCGTGTTACATAATAGACATCTTGCATAACCACAATCCCCTGCCCCTGCCCTTGCCCTTGCCCGATTAGTATTTTTTTTGAGCCATTTTCACTAGCATGGACACGATACTAATCAGCAGCTCTCGCCCTTTGACATATCGTTCTTCATTCAC
>JBGSSB010000087.1:0-11113 GCA_041737255.1 Chlamydiales bacterium
ATTGTTTGCTGAATTTTTGCAGTGATCAGACTTACTTTTTTCATTTTTATGGCCAAACCCTATATTAAAAGATTTAGCCATGGAAGCATCTCCATTTCAGTATCTTAGGTCAACAAAAATCCTTAAGTTGACACCATTGGGCACGGGGGGTGGGCTGTCTGACCAGGCGGTCTCAGCTGTAAATAGTAGGGCAAATAGCATGATGAATAATTTATTCACTTGGGGACTCCTTTTTTTTTGTTAAACCAAAAGGTTTAATATCTATCCAAAATGAATGCAATATATTTTTCAGTGGTTCTTTCATAGCATCTTGGATTGGTGCTTTGACATGAATGATTTAGTCGTTACAATACCCGCCGAAAGTGCGAGATACAATCTATGGAACAGTTTGAAGTTGTAACATCTTTAACAGATCAACAGGTGAAAAGCCTGGAAAAGCTTTATCAAAATGTATGGTGGGCTAAGGGGCGAACAGCGGTTGATGTGCAGCATATTTTAGCACATTCTTTATCTGTTGCTCTTGTAGAAAAATCAACAAAATTCCTTGTGGCCTATTCTAGGGTGGTTACTGATTATCTTTATTTTGCGCATGTTTTTGATGTTATTGTAGATCAAGACTTTCGAGGAAAAAATATTGGCAAGATGGTTGTGGAGGCTATTCTTGAGCTTCCAGAGCTTTCAAAAGTTTCAAAAATTGAGCTTAAGTGTTTGCCGGAACTTGCGCCATTTTATGAAAAATGTGGGTTTAGCCGGCCATCATCAGAGTGTATTACGATGCACTATGTGCAAGCTCAGCCGGTTCTTGATCAGTCGATGACGGAAAATTTTGTGGTTCCACTTCTTCTTGAGGGCTAGGAAAGATAAATGCGGGACTTAAGGTCATTAACAGTCCAGTAACAAGTATTAGGTCGACTTGCTCTTTTGGGGCTTGATGGTGTATCAATATTTCAGCAGCAACAGCTGCCATTGTGATATTAGGGCAGTAAAGTAAAAAATACTTAGTGGCAAGGTTGTGGTTGAACAGGTTATTAAATAAATAGTATCGGACAGAAAATAAGATTACGGTAATGGTGAGTGCAATTGGTAGCACCCAAGGAAAAAGTCCTTGCAGTGATATAGTTGTGCCGAGACTTAAGAAAAATATTGGAATTAAAATACCTTTAGCAAGAGGCTGTAGGACATCTTCAAACTTTACCCCACTATGAGATGTTTCCGACATAAACAGACCCAAAAAGAAGGCTGTTTTTGGAGCGGAAAGACCAAGTCTCTCCCCAATGATGGCAACCAAGAAAACAACTAAAAGTAGATAGTGGATTTCCCATTTTCCCTGCGCCTCTACCAGGCGACTTAGTTGTTTGTGTATCGTCTGCGAAAAAATTCTGATTAAAAAGACAAAGAAAAGCAGTGACAGCGCCTGTACTAAGACCTCTTTTCCCCAGCCGTGTGCATAGACAACATCTGATACGGCTAAAATTACTAACGCTATAAGCTCAAGTGCTACCATCTTAACTACAATGTTTGTAGTAGTGGATTTGCCGATGGCATCTGATTGTCCTTTGAGAATGCCGTAGGCAATGCTTAATGAACAGGCTGTAATGCCACTAGAGGCTATGATTATAAATCCCCAGCTTAGGTTTGCGGCCCAGCCTGCTAGAGCAAGCAAGGGTAGTTGAATGGCAAACCAGGCAATGCAAAATGGCATGGATTTTTTTAGCGTCTGTTTTGATGGGAGCTCTATCTCAAGGCCTAGAAGAAATAAGAGAAGAGTAAATCCTATGTTTCCCACTTCGTGTAGCATTGTAAAGGTATATAGTCCCAGGAAGTTGCCACAGACAACACCTACAAGAATGTAGGCACAATACAAAAGTGATGGCCTGTTGATGAGTTTGCAAAGATAGGGTAATGAAACGATTGTTAAAATAATAACAATTAGAGTTTCGATAGTGGTCATAGTAAAGACTCCAAGTATCGGCAATCGAGTGTACAGGGTATTTGAGGAAGCGGCAAGCAAAATCACACAGTTATTATGTAATTTTTTATTATATAGATGTTCTAGATGGTGTTCTTGCCTGAACGTAACTATAGCAATTTTTGTTACGCTTGATGTAGCATTATTGGCAATATATAGGTTTAGTATGTTTGAAGCAGTAGATACGCGCAGTAGCTTTTCAGATCGTGAATTAAAAATTTTATCAATCTGGGAAGAATCCAAGGTTTTTGAAAAGTCTGTTGAACAGCGAAAGAACTCTCCACTTTTTGCCACATATGATGGGCCTCCTTTTGCTACAGGCTTGCCTCATTATGGACATCTTTTGGCCGGAACTATCAAAGATGTGGTGCCTCGCTACAAGACGATGAAGGGGTATTATGTGCCACGTCGCTTTGGCTGGGATTGCCATGGTCTTCCTGTCGAAAATGAAATTGAAAAAGCAAAGGGGCTTACTGGTGCTGCATCGATAGAAGAGTTTGGCGTTGCAAACTTTAACGAAGAGTGCCGGTCAATTGTTTTACGCTATGCTGAAGAATGGAAAGCTATTGTTTTACGAACTGGCAGATGGGTTGATTTTACGCAGACATACCGTACAATGGACCTTTCTTTTATGGAAAGCGTGTGGTGGGTCTTTAAGCAGCTTTATGAGAAGGGTCTTGTTTATGAAGGCTATCGCGTAATGCCCTACTCTTGGAAGCTTGGTACTCCTTTATCAAACTTTGAGGCCGGCGAAAACTATAAAGAAACTGATGATCCATCTGTAGTTGTTACCTTCCCTTTATTAGATGAAGAAAATGTCTCACTTCTTGCCTGGACGACAACACCATGGACGCTTATTTCTAACCTTGCTGTAGTTGCAGGTCCCGATATCGACTATGTTCTTGTACAAGACCCCCACTCGCACCAGCGCTATATTTTGGCCGAAAGCCGTATGGAGGCCTATTTTAAGCATCCTGAAGAGGAGATTGTCTTGCGCAGGTTTAAGGGACGAGAGCTTGAAGGGCGACCCTACCAGCCAGCATTTACCTACTTTAGTGCATTAAGAGAAAAGGGTGCTTTTAAAGTTATTTTAGACGATTTTGTCTCTATTGAAGATGGAACAGGGCTTGTGCATGCAGCTCCTGGCTTTGGCGAGGTCGACTTTTATGCCTGCCAGAAGCAGGGAATTCCGGTGGTTTGTCCTGTAGATCAAAATGGGCAGTTTACCTCTGAGGTTCCTGAGTATCAAGGGCGTATGGTAAAAGACTGTGAAAAAGAAATCATACGCCACCTTAAGCAAGAAGGCAGGGTCCACAAACACGATACTATACGTCACCGTTACCCATTTTGCTGGCGATCTGATACGCCACTTATTTATCGAGCTATGTCGACATGGTTTGTGAGCGTTGAAAAAATTAAAGATAAGCTTTTGCGCGCCAATGAGCAGATATACTGGATGCCAACACATATTAAAAATGGGCGATTCGGTAAGTGGCTTGAAGGTGCACGAGACTGGAACATTAGTCGCAACCGCTACTGGGGAACACCGATTCCTCTCTGGAGATCAGATGATGGCGAAATACTTGTTGTAGGCAGTTTACAGGAGCTAGAAGAGCTTACTGGCCATAAAGCAACAGATTTGCACCGTCATTTTATAGATCACCTTGAGATAAAAAAAGATGGCAAAGTCTTTACGCGTATTTCTGAAGTATTTGACTGCTGGTTTGAGTCAGGCTCTATGCCTTACGCTCAAAATCATTACCCATTTGAAAATGAAAAGCTCTTTGACAAAAGTTTTCCTGCAGACTTTATTGCGGAGGGACTTGACCAAACAAGAGGCTGGTTTTATACGCTTACAGTGTTATCCGCAGCCCTTTTTGATAAGCCTGCATTTAAAAATGTGATTGTAAATGGCATAGTTTTAGCAGCAGATGGCACAAAAATGTCAAAGCGTCTTAAAAACTATCCCGATCCAGACCTCGTGCTAAAAAAATATGGCGCCGATGCGGTACGCCTATACATGCTTAATAGTAATGCCGTAAAAGCAGATGACATGTGCTTTTCAGAAGCTGGGGTTGAGCTTGTTTTAAAGCAGGTTCTTATACCGCTGTGGAATGCTTATAGCTTCTTTTTAACGTATGCGCGTTTGTATAATTTTATCCCGAAAAATGAAGAAGCACCACCGGCACCTAAGGCTACTATAGACCGCTGGATGCTCTCTATAACGCAAAAACTTGTTTTTGATGTTGAAAAGGGAATGGATGGCTATGACCTAAGTCAAAGTGTTGGCCCCTTCGTTGCTTTTATTGAACAGCTTACCAACTGGTATATTAGGCGCTCAAGAAGACGCTTCTGGAGTGACGAGGAAAGCCCAGACAGAGCAGAAGCATTTCAGACGCTCTACACAGTACTCATACAGCTTTCTAAGGTGATAGCACCATTTGTTCCGTTTGTATCAGATGCAATCTTCCGTAACTTACGCATGCCTCAGGATCCTGAGTCAGTCCATCTTTGTGATTACCCAGCCTATCATAAAGAGCTTAGAGACGAGCATCTAGAAAGTGCCATGGAAAAGGTGCAACAGGCAGTAAGTCTTGGTCATGGATTGCGAAAAGTTCATGAAATCAAGGTTAGACAGCCTCTTAGACGTGCTTATATCGTCTCAGCAGACGCGGCATCGCTTGCGTTGCTTAAAGAAGAGCAAGACCTTATCGCCGACGAGCTTAACGTACAGCAGATAGTATTTAGTGATGATGAAAGCCAGTTTGTTACCTTGCAAGCAAAGCCAAACTTTAGGGTGCTAGGTAAAAAGATTGGAAAACTTATGAACAGTGCTCATAAGGTAATATCAGAGCTTTCTCGGGACGACCTTGCTAAACTTATGTCAGGACTTAGTGTAGACATTGTTGTAGAAGGCAATATTATTCAACTAACGAGTGAAGAAGTTCAAGTGGAGCGTAAGGTTAAAGAGGGATTGGTTGCTGAAAATTCTAAAGAGATTACCGTTGCACTTGATACCGACCTAGATGATGAACTTATACAGCTAGGCCTTGCTCGAGAGATTGTCAATAAACTAAACCTCATGAGAAAAGAACAAGGTTTTGACATTTCAGACCGCATTCTCGTAACTCTTGATACGACAGAGCGAGTCAAAAGCTGTATTGAAAAGCATCAGTCTTATATTTCATCAGAAGTACTTGCACTATCTTTTACCTTTAATTCATCAGAGGGTAGTATCTTAGATCTGAATGGAGAAAGCGCTGTAGTGCACCTTGAAAAACGAAGCCGGGATAGTCTATGACAAAACTGTGGGGCGCAATTTTTGATTTTGACGGCGTGGTAGTAGACACCGAGTGGCATCACGAGGTGTGCTGGCAGCAGGTCGCAAAGGAGAGAGATGCGAAGATTACTCACGAGCAGTATTTGTCTGGTTTCGGCGTTAAAAATGAACGTTTTATCGGCGAAATGTTAGCCTGGACGCAAGATGCCGAGGAAATAGAGCAGATTGCTAAACGAAAAGAGAGCCTTTTTCAAGAACATGCAAATGCTGGAACTATCGAGCTTGTTCCAGGTGTTGATGCCTTATTAGCTACCCTTCACAATGAATCTATTACATGCGCCATAGCTTCCTCTTCAATTCTTAAAAACATTGAACTTATTTTACATCACTACCCTATACGAAACTATTTTGTGCGTATCATTTCAGGAGAAGATGTAAGCCAGGGCAAACCTAGCCCAGACTGCTTTTTAAAAGCGGCAGCTAGCTTGGGATTAGCTCCTGAGTGCTGTGTAGTTTTTGAAGATGCCCTTTTAGGGGTAGAGGCTGCAAAAAGAGCTGGCTGCAAGTGTGTAGCAATAACTACTACATTTGCTAGAGGGCGCTTTGAGGAGCTGCCATACAAAGCAGATGCAATTATCGACAATTTTAGCGATCTAAATATGAAAGAGCTTGAATCATGGTTTCACTAAAAGTGTTTGATGTATATAATTTTTACAACTTTAAAAAAGTGCCAAGTCCTATGCGGTCTATTATAAAACACTTTTTTTTGCTTACGATCTTTGTAAGCCCTCTTTGTGGTGACGATGCTGTTAAAACGCGTCCGTTAATCCTTCTTTTACTTGGAGCTCCCGGTTCCGGGCGAGATGCTCTTGCTGTTAAAGTTAGCAGCACCTTTAGTTTGCCCTATATTTCTACGGCAGATCTTCTTTTAGACTACAGCGATGATGACAGCGACACTGGTCGCATTACAAGAGAGTGCTTGAATACTGGACGAATCCCAGATGAGCTTTTATTAAAACTTATTGCCGATCGTATAAAGCGCTCAGATTGTTCAAAAGGTTTTTTACTTGATGGGTTTCCCAAAACTGCAGAGCAGGCCAAGGCTCTCAAGGTAAAATTTATTCAAAACTATCGCATGATGCCGATTTATTTGCGTGCCTCTGAGGCATGGCTAATCAATTTTCATGAAGGCCGTCTTGTTTGCACGAATTGTGGGCGAGTCTATCACCTTGACCGTTCGCCACCGCATAATGAACAAGAGTGTGATCTTTGTGGTTCAGCACTTATTCAGCGCAAAGACGATTGCCCTGAGACGCTTAAAAAGCGCACCGAAAACTACCAAGACACTATTTTGCCGCTACTTTCTTACTATACGCAAGAAAAGATGCTCATCGAAATTGACGGAGATCGTCCATTAGAAGAGATGTTTCAAGATGTACGAATCTTAATCAATACAAAACAGCAGCTGGCACGTTAAGGATTAGAGCTACTGCTTTAGACCTATAGAAGATCTCTACCAGCTTCTAAATGGGGGTTTTTGAAGGGGGCGGGGGTTTATTTCGTTTTTTTAATTATAAGGAAATTAAGATGCAGCCTATAAATTCAGCTAGCAGTAGTTTAGTTCCCCTACAGCCAACCGGTTTGTTTTCTGTTTTGCCAAATGAAGTTATTAGCTCTATTTTATCGCGGCTTTCATTCGAGGATCTAGCAGCAATGATGAGAGCTGATCGTTATCATCATGCAGTAGTTCCAATCCATACAAGAATTGCCACTTTGCTCACAATCTATAAATGCCCTCCATCCCTTATTGTAGAAGAAAGTCTTTTGAATAAATTGGATGTGTTAGCCAATAGAGTAGAATGGGTCCCGATAATTGGGTACCTTTGCTCAGTTCCGCGCGCGGTAGGAGGTGGAGTTGCAACAATTGGTTTTCGGCTAGCTCAAGGAGTGGCCTGCTTGCAAGCATATTCCGCTGATACGCAAGAAGCTCGTGAAGAACACTCTAAACAACAATTGTTTTATGAGGAGCAAGCTCTGCGAGGGTGGACCAATGTACTAACAGGCTTTACGAATAGCTGTCCCTTCTTAGGGGTTTTATCCACTTGGAGTAGCCCTGGCCCACAATTTTATTTTATTCGTGATCTTTGTATTAGTCGTATTAAAGTGGCAATTGTTGCATTTAGATGGATCAAATACACTCAAGCTCATGTTATTCCTCTCTTACCGGATAATGACAGAATTTATCTCAACATTCCTTCTGAATCCACCCAAAAACTAGATGATATCTTACTCGTAGAGATGCATAAATGGATGCAAGCTCCCAGTGAGATTTTATACCCTAATCCACACTACTTCGATTGGATAAAAAAGGGAGAAGAGCAGACGCTCCCTACTACTAAATTAATACTAGATTCTGCAGCTAGCCTTGTCCATTTGTTTAAAAATCTTAAATTGAATCCGGAATGTTGATAAAGCCAAGAAATAGTCACAATATAAAAATATAAATTATTTTTATGGTTCGGCAGCGTAAGGTAAGTGTCTCGAATGCATTTTTTATATACTGTGGAGCTCTAGTAGCTGGAACGTTAAGAATTAGTGAAACTGCTGTAGGGCATCAAGAAGTGTAGGGTTTTGCTTTGCAAGCTCTTTGCTGTAGGCTTTTAGAAGCTCTTTTACGTTCGGCCGCTCTTCAGCTTTTTCAGATAGCCCTTTTTCAATGAGTGCCCCAAAAGATTTACTCCACCCTTTTTGCTCGAGTTTTGAGCCTATATTTAACTCTTGTAGATGCTTTATAGCGTTATCCTTTAGCTTGCTGACAGAAAAGTCGGGGTTATCCACTGCCATAAGGCCAAAGGCTGCGCATAGTGTAAAAATGTCCGCTTTTTTTTCGTTTTCTTTAAAGTTTTCTTCCAGTTGCCTAATGGATTTTTTGAGAGAGCTTTTTTCTTTCGAGCCCACATTTGCAAGTGCACTTCTTTGCTTGTTAACCTCAGACATTATTTTTTTGCCTGTTTTTATATCTTCTAGCGGGCGCCAATCAGAAAAGGTCTCTTGTGGGGATGTTTGGGGAGTATCATGGTCTATGGCACCAGCAAGGTCAGCAAGGTAAACTCGGGGACCAATGCCGCTCTCTTCTGATGGGGATTTTTGAAAAAGGTAATTTTCTAATTTAATATCACCGTGTGTGATGTTTTTGGCATGGGCTGCGGCAACTGAATGGATCATCTGATAGCCTATGCTCTGCGTATCGCGTAAACTAAGTCCTGCTTTTACAGCGCCCAATAGGTCACCATCGTAGAGTCTTCCGGTATGAAGAAAGCCTTCTTGATTTTGGATTTCTGGATTTAGTGTGGCAGGTAGTGTAATAGTTTTTAAAGAGAGCGCTTCTTGAATGCCAAGTACCGGTCCGTTTTCATTGAGTTTTTTGCTTATCGCAACTTCTTGGAGGATTTCTTTTTTGGTATCTTCAGTAAATTCAAGAGGCAGTTTAACAACATCGTGCTTGCCTTTGTTTGGTTTGCCAAGAACGAGAGTGTATGAGGTATGTGCAATTTTTCCGCCTCCGCCTTTAGCGAGTAATTTGCCGAATAGGGTAGTGATGGTGAGTGAGCTACCTGATGTTTTAATGCGAACTTGAAGGCCTTCATCTATGCTAGTTATTTTTACAGTTTTGCCTTGGGTGTTGCCTAACGTGTCATAAGCTGTAGATACAGCGGCTTTCATTTTATCGATGTGCTCCTGGGAAATTGTTACCTCTTGTTTAGTTGGTGTGATTACAGTTTGGCCAATAAGGTTATCGAGTGTTTTTAATGACTCGGTTACTTTTGCTTTATTTGCCTGATGTGTTTGCATTTGGCAATATCGTGCAAAAGGGACGTGTGCGGCCAAAGCATCGAGGGCAAGGTCGATTGTTTCTTGCAATTTCCCATTTTTATCGGCCTGTTGGAGTATTTTTTTGGATACATGAAGCTCGCATGCTAAATCAGTTATAGGAACAAGAATGGGTTTGCTGCCAACTTGAAGTCGGACACAGTTTTGTGTGATGTTTGTGATATCTTGTAGTAGTTGGCTTTTACTCAGGCATGCCTTTGTTCGTACGGTTATGGTGATGCCACCGTGCTGTGAAAACTGAAGGGTTTTTTTTGTCTTTTCGTTAGGGAGGCTATAGACTTTGCCTTCAAAGGAGGGGGCTACTTTTGTCATGGCTGTACCCTTTATATGTAGTTCTTGCTTTCGTCTTTATTGTATAAATTTTTTTAAATTAAAGCAATTTTAATAAAATAGATAGCGCTACGTTTTTAGCTTTATTTAAATCTCTTATATTTAGATGTTTGCATCTAGAATCTTGTTGTCAAAAAATTGAATGATAATGGGGCGCAGAATTTACTCTATATGTTATAAATATTTTTAATTAATATGAAGTAGATACCTTAATAGGGGGGTGAACCATGAGTGCTATCGGTTCTGGAGGGGCTAAAGAGCTACCTCAGTCGCCATTACTTGCAGATTTATCTAATCTAAAAGAAGGGACTGGCAAAATTAAAGTACTTCAAGCGGATGGTAAGGGGATTTGCCAACTTGCGGCAAAAACAATCACCTCAAGTACAGGTTCACAAGCTTCGTCAACTGTTCATATCAAACTCATAGATCAAAATAATCAAGAAATTGTAAGAGTTGCCGTTAAAATTAAAGACCTTTTAAAGTTAGGTTTGTCAAAAAAGCAAGTCATTCATGCCTCTCAACAGGGGACATTATCGCAGCTTATTCAACAAAAGCTTCAGTCCAGTAATGAAATTGTGGATGTAGACGAGAAGAAGATTGTTCAGCTGCTGAGTGATTTTACTAGTAAATCTCATCTCAGTCTTGCTCAAAGGCTCGGCGACTTGAGTGAGCTTTTTTATACTCTTTATCAGACAAAAGAAACGGCACTTTCGAAAAAAGAAAATGCCTCTGAAACAAAAAATGTAGCAGCTGTGGCAGATAAAGTTCTTTGCCAAGCCTTTAGTATCCTTTACCCTGATACAACAGAAGAAAAAATTACAGAGACCGTAGCGGTGTTTGAAAAAATGTTAGAAGTTATCCTTGCAGATGCCTATGAAGAGGTTGTGGGACAAGAGCGTCAGCCAGGTGCAATTGCAAGTATTATCAAAAATCAGCTTAAGGTTTCAAATCCAGATGCGTATGCAGATCTTTACCCTGTAGCTCTACTATCAGCGTATCATGATGAATCCGTTTCGATTCCTACGGAAAATGTGAAGCACCATTTAACAAAAGATATAACGCAGTTTAAAGAGGAATTCAAAAGCCAATTTCCAAACGCTAACCGAACAAATTGGAATGCTATGTTTGGGGATTGTTTAGCTGAAGTGTGGAAAAAGCAAACCAAGTAGTGTGGCCGGCGGCAATGGTGTTAACTTAAGCTATTTTCTATTAATAACGATCGGGCCTTGTTCATCTTTTCAGTCAAGTTTTATGCCCACCACAGTATATTTACAAAAAACAATTGAAACACAAAGGCACAAAGACACAAAGCGTGACCTACATATCATTGTAACCTCACGCAGTGCTTTGTGTTTTTGTGTCTTTGTGTTTAATTTTTTTGGCGACCGGAAATATTAGAGACAAGAACAAGGGTCAATGTCGAAATTAGGGGAAAGAGCTTAAGTTGACACCATTGGGGCCGGCCCTGGGCTGTCAAAAACTTTAAACCTTTGACATGCATTAAATTTTAATGATGTGTCCATATATCTTCCCTCATCCTGCTTATCATGCCGCTTGCGATCCTGCCTATCTTGTTCTCTGCTAAATCTATAAAAACAGGATAAGTAGGTATACGCATCAGGCTAAACTAAAAAAAATCAACT
>JBGSSB010000105.1:0-4376 GCA_041737255.1 Chlamydiales bacterium
TTTCAAATTTATTTTAGCATCGGGCAATCCTTTTGAGTTTATACCGCTCAGTTGCTATATAAGGAGTATGTGAGGATCTATGCAAAAAAGCATTCGTTTCATAGTTATCTTTTTCACCCTGCTCACTGCAGGATTTTGGGCAAGCCTACAGTTTGACTCCGTGCAAACATGGGCAAAATCAAAAGCCGCCACCTACTTACGCAAAGAAACAGGCTGCGAGGTTACTGTTGAATCATTTAGAGGCGCGCCACCCTTTTTACTTGCGGCCGATTCCATTACACTTTCGCACCCAGATGTAGGCACTGTCCACATTGATTCAATAGATATCATCCCAAGCTGGCTTGAAATTATCTTCGGAAGAATCTCATTTATCTGGATAACAAGCTCAGGAATAGATTTAACAGCACTAAACGTCAAAAGCACACCAAAAAAAATCACTTCGTATAATGAATTACTCCCAAATCTATCTTTTAGCATCCATTCATTTCACATCTCCGACATAAAAGCTCCAAAAGAATATTACGAACCTCTTCTCAATACCTATAGTGACCAGTCGGAAATTAACTGTCTTTATTCTGTAAATGGCAGTGTTTTTTGGAAGCCCGGTAAAGAAAAACTGCTAGCCGAACTTTTAGTTACTCCATATGCAGGCGAAGTCTCCCCCCTTAGCGTTGATCTACAGCTTTCTGCCACTTCTGAGACAACGTCACTAATCACTACACTTGACGCACTAAAAGCAGGTGATGGAAGTGTCTTTTTTTCTCTTCCTTGCGACCGCCTAGGGGCAAAAGCTACTTTTGAGGCAAATTCATCTGATGTAATAGATTCACTTTTTAGCATCCAAGACAGCAAGACTATCCCCTCTCTCAAAGGAAGCTGGGAGATCCACGGATCCCACCGAGATAAAAGCCAGCCAGGATTACAACCAATCATACAATTCAGGGCTTTAGGAAATTTAGAAGCCGCAAACAACTCTACCTTTTCATTTGCCTCAGAAGAAATTACCTGTCAAAAAATTGAACCCATAAGAAGCTACAAAGCCACAAAAAAGCAAAGGCTCTCTCAGGAGTTTGAGCTTGCCGACGTCGAAAACCCAAAAGATGCAAGTAAACTTTCGAAAATAACAATTATACCCACTCCTCAATCTATCCAGGGAAGCATTACATTTCTGGACTCAACTATCACATGCAATCTTGCCGCATCCTCACTTACCGTTGCAGACTATACAATTGCAAAATGTTCAGTCACAGCTACAGGTAAAAATCAAAATAACGACTGGCAAGGCACTGTTCAAGCAGATCTTTTAGCCACCAGCAAAGCTAAAGAAGTACCATTCAGTCTTAGTGCTAACTACAGCTCAGATACCCCATTTTATTGGAAGATATCAGAAATAGCGGCTACTGTTGCAGGGCATACCATAGCAGGCAATCTTCAAGCGACACTCTTTCCTACTGCTCTCAGCGGTAAACTAGAAAGCACTAACAACGACGCGCGGCAGCTTGCTCAAATTTTTGATGCATCACTGGAGAAGGCACATGTCTTGGTAACTTTTGCACCTGATTATAAAGACAAAGAGAACAGCATAGCATCGCAACAGATGGATCTTCAAGCGTCACTTGCAGATTTTAGTAATACAACAATGTCTTGCAAAAAAGCTCAGCTTGCACTTTCGGCGACAAACCTCTTTTCCACTGCACAAGTAAAAACAGTATTAAGCGCCAACGAATTTGAAAATGAATCGATAACTTTACATACATTGCTTCTTGAAACCAGCTCAAAAGATGACCAATCCCAACCCTCAAACAGCTATAGTGTGCACATTGATGGCCAAACAGGTTTCGGCCCTTGCAACTTAGATAGCACTGGATACTTTGGGGTAGATAAATTCACGCTAAACACCCTGCAAGCGACTTCAGGAGGCCATAAAATAAAAAATAACGGCCCGCTTGTTGTTACTAAGGATAAAGATGGCCTTCATGTTTCCCCATTTGAATTTGTATCAGAAACGACTATGCGTCTAGAAGGCAGTGCCGAACTATTGGATGAAAGGCATTTTGCAACCCTTACCTACTCCAATGTTCCCCTTGAAGCTTTTGAGCCATTCCTAGGTGATTTAGCTCTATTCGGTAATATCTCAGGACGTCTTGGGCTAAGTGGGACAAAACAAGATCCTCAACTCATCATGACCTGTGCCTCATCGGCGCTTTGTTTGTGGAATCCAAATAAGATACAAGCAGCTCCACTATCTGCGTCCTGTGAAGTAAGGGTAGAGCATAGCATGCTGCACGTTAGCAGCGAAATAGAGGGTCTAAGCGCAACAACTCCAACGGTATTAGAACTCACAGCGCCATTAACATTCGATAAATCGACTATTTCATTTTCAGATTCCGAAAAACTCACAGGGCACCTCCAGCTAGAATTTGATAGCAACACCCTACTGTCATCGTACCTAGACGAAAATGAACTTATGGAAGGCATTGTGAGTCTCAAAGCAGAAGTTTCTGGTGTAGCATCAAAACCAGAAATCACAGGAGATGTAACATGGACTAAAGGTAAATTTTTTATACCCGCTCTTGGCACACTTTTTAGCTCAATAGATATGAAGGGACACCTCAAAGATAATACACTCATCATAGATCACATCTCTGCAACAGATGGGTTAAGTGGCAAATTTACAGCTACTGGCTGGGCAAAAGAACTTCTAAGCAAGAACATAAACTATAAGCTTGAGGGCGAACCAACAAACTTTGTTACAGTCTCACGCGACGACTCAAGTGTGGTAACTTCAGGAAGCCTTACTCTTAATGGAACCTTAAAAGAAGTTACGCTTACAGGTGACTTTGAAGTAAAAGAAGCTCTCTACATCCTCTCTCCAACACTATCAAAAAATGTCCCTACAATTGACCTAACCTACGTTGGAGAAAAGGCTCAGACTACAAACATTGAAAAGAAGCCCTTCATTTTCGCACTTGACCTCAACTTAAACATGCCAAAAGGTATGGTTCGTGGAATGGGTCTTGAGTCGCAATGGAAAGGAACTGTTCGAGTCAAAGGTAAAAACTCAGATATCGATCTTGATGGCAAAATCAACCTTCAAGCAGGAACTTTAAAATTTGCAGAAAAAACCTTTACACTAACGCAAGGATCGCTTGAATTTCAAGGAGACCTTCAGAAAAAATCGATGATTCAGGTAATTGCAACAAATGACGTTGGGGATATTAGCACGCAGATTATATTACAAGGGCCACTAGAGTCTCCTCGAATAGTCATTCAGTCAAACCCTGCCATGTCAGAGAAAGAAATTTTATCATGGATCTTATTTAATAAAAGCTCCTCTGATATCTCTCCTATGCAGGGAATACAGCTCGGGCAGATGCTTTTAAAATTTAAGGGATCAGGCAACGATGTTGATGTGATCTCAGAAATTAAGCAAAAGTTGCGCATTGATCGCCTAGATTTCGGCTCAGGCCAAAGCTCAAAACCACAGATGAGTGCTCCTGGGCCTACTTCAGATGCAGCAACTGGTGTACCTGAAGCCTTAGATAGCGGCCCGAGCGCACTCTCTGTTCAGGTAGGAAAATACATCTCCGACGGCGTCATTGTTACCCTATCTAAAGATGTAACTAACGAGGTAAACCGCTTTGGTGTTGAAGCAAATGTTACAGACCATATAACGGCCCAAGCAAATGTTGGCGACGATGCAGAAACAGAACTTTCTTTAGAATGGAAACTGCGCTACTGATTGAGCTTTACGCCCTGCTGAAAATATTCTAGGGCCTCTTTACCTGCTGTAATCAATGGCAATAAAAATGCCTCATCTGGCGTGACCCACCGGGCTTCTACGTTTTCGTCCAATGCCAAGTCGATTTCTGGACATGTTTCGTAATGGTTATAAAACATATGGTAGACATAGGCTACATGCGGCAACTGAATATAAAGTTTGCCAACTTCTAAAACATCTTGGCTAATATCAACGCCAATTTCCTCTTGAATTTCTCTAATGACCGCTTCTTTTGGGGTTTCATTATGCTCAAGCTTGCCCGCGGGAACTCCCCAAGTATTACCCTGAGGCTTACTAGGGTGCCGACGAAGTAACAATAACTTATTTTGGCACCATAAATAGCAACCGGCGGCTTCCACGTGCGCCGTAAAATGAAGTGGTTTTTCAAAAAATACAGTATATTCCATTCTAAAATCATAGCACATTTATAGTTGTGAGCAATCCAAAAGAAAAGAGTATAGGTTAAATAGGTAACAGGCGAGATCAATGCATGACCCCAATACCGTTCACTTAAGCTCCCAACGATTAAAACGATAGAACGATAGGAACGATGAAAAGAGAAAAAGATTCGCACTTTCCGAGTAAAGCGAGGCGA
>JBGSSB010000109.1:0-4893 GCA_041737255.1 Chlamydiales bacterium
GGTCCTTTTTATAAAAAATAGCATTAAGCTCACCTGTGGAACTGTTACCTATAAAGCAGGCGAATGTATTTTCGAGTTGCTGTTGCAACTCTTTAAGTTGTGTTGGGTAGGGTTCTTGAACACACAATATATCAGGTTTCATCGCCTCGATGGATTTTATAATGCGTGGAAGTCTTTCTGGCCAGGAGTGTGTTTTATCATCAAGTTCGTTGTCAAAAAGATCAAACAAAATATTATACGTTACAACTCTAAGCTTTTTTGGGTTTTTTGCTAACACGTGAGCTATCTCTGCATAGTGATTATCAGAGTATTTTTTTGGGGGAGTGGTTTCAACGGCTTCTAGTATTGGGATTACTGAGTCGGTGAGATGGTTTTCGACTGGTATGCTAGTGTTTGACGATAAAATAGATGTGGAGATGCAGGTTAAACTTATAAGTGACTTCAACATATTGCCTCCTTTTATTAGCTTTATAAAAATCTACGCTATTATAAGAATTGCTAAGATTTTTTGCTTCTAGAATTTTGAAAAAGCCTGTCTTGCCAATTGATTTGACAAAAAGTGCTCGTGCTATCAAAATCCTCCTTTTGATTTAAGACTAGGTACTCATGATAAAGGTAATACTCATTCACGGCAATGGTGGCGGCAGCTCTTCAGACAATTGGCTGCCTTATGTGAAAGAACATTTGGAACAATTGGGGGTAACGGTTATTGCTCAAACCTTTCCAGATAGTGATTTAGCAAGAAGTTCTTATTGGATTCCCTTTCTTAAAGATGATCTGAAGGCTGACGCAGAAACGATAATTGTTGGGCATTCTTCTGGTGCGGTATGTGCAATGCGTTTTGCAGAAAAATACCCTCTTTTGGGTTCAGTTTTGGTTGGTGCTAGTTATACCGACCTTGGGATTGAAAATGAGCGCATAAGTGGCTATTACGATAAAGAGTGGCAGTGGCAGGCAATTCAAAATAATCAAAAATGGATAGTGCAATTTGCCTCAAGTGATGATCCGTGGATTCCCATTGAGGAACCCCGCCACATACATGACAAGCTTAATACCGAGTACTATGAATTTACAGACAGAGGACATTTTGGTGGCGACCGTGATACAAAGGAATTTCCAGAATGCGTTGCTGTCCTCAAAAAGAAGTTGCGACTTTAATGAGTGAAAAGAAACCTCATTTACCTCTTCTGGAGGAATCATTTCCTGGCATTACCGCCAATATTATGCGCTGCGAAACCCTTGGGTTTCCTTGGGCGAGTATTCCATTTCTCAAACAAGACAAGAGTGGTGAATCTGTTTCTCATGTGGGCTTTATAGAGTATCCTATGGTTGTTGCGGGTCGGCAGTACAAAGCGGGCGCGCTTCATGCTATCTGCACGAAAGAGACACATCGCAATCAAGGTTTGGCATCAGAGCTGATTCATGAAGCGCTTGTGTGGGCAAAAGAGCGCTACGAATTTGTAGTTTTATTCACAGAAATCCCTGAGTTTTATGAACGATTATCATTTTGCCGCATCCAGGAATATCGGTTTCATCTAGCATGCAAGCACCCACAAGGCTCACGGCAAGTACTTCCACTAACCTCGCCGCACGATAACGATCTTTTTATCCGCTGTTTTCGTGAACGTGCAGCTGTATCTAACCACCTATGGATTAAAGACAACGGCGCCATTGCGTCTTTCAATACGCTTTTTGCAACATATCCTACCTATTGGTCGCTTTATTATTGCCCTTCTATTGATGGTGTTCTTTCCTTTCAAGTGCGCGATAAAACGCTTCATTTATTTGACGTTGTTGCAAGCTCGATTCCCTCTCTTGAAGTGATTCTGGACCATATTCCATCTCCGATTGAAGAGATCTACTTTTATTTCTCACCAGATCTTCGGATAGATGCAGCCAATCTAGAGCCTTTGGTTTGTGATAATACGATTAGCGATTTCAGCGGCTATCTTATGGTCCACGGAAACTGGCCTGCTGTGAAGCAGTTTATGATTTCGCCGCTTAGTCGTTGTTGATAATAAGCCTTATACTGGCGAGTGGTACTCAATTGTTCAAGGTATAGAGAATTATGCTAACGTTATAAACGTTGGGAAATCTAACGTTAAGGACGTTCGATACCCCATTTGAAACGGAAACCGTTTCAGGAATTACGCTTGAGCAGTTTTTTTCCGAGGAGGCTACTTTAGACCACGGATTTTATGAAGAGGTCGGCATCTTTTTGTCTTTTGAAGATAAGGAATTCGAGTGCAAGGGGTCTTGCCTGACCCTTTGCATTGATGGGATGACTTTGGCAATCACTTTATATTTCACTTTATATTTACCAAAAGCTATAATCGTGATATGTTGTTTTACAATGTTAATTTTTAATTAATGGATGCTTGTCAATGGTATTTGTAAAAGCACGTACTGGTCCTTCTGATGTAGGTGACCCAAAGAGCATGTTTACTGTTCACTACTTCGATGAAGAAGGAAACATGATAATACGAAGTCGTGGCACACGTGCGTGGAGATGCAATAATCCTGGCAATCTTCGTAGAAGTCATTACAGTATGAGTAAGCAGAGAAGAGCAATTGGTTTTGCAGGGGATGGTGTGGATGAATATGCTGTTTATCCTGATAAGGAGACCGGCCATGAAGCGCTTGTCGTAATGCTAAGAGGATCGGTGTATTCTCCTAAAACTTTACGAGCGGCAATGCTGTATTATGAGCCAAAAAAGAAAGATTATATAGATATTATAGTAGAAAAAACGGGATTAGACCCCGAGAGAACCATTAAAACTTTGACTGATGCGGAATTTAAGAGCTTTTGGCAAGCAATTGAAGAGGTTGAAAAATGGGAAAATGGTGATGAGGAATTTATTGAAAAGTGGATTATATCAGGTGTTCACAAAACGAAGGGCACAATCACAGAATACTTTGTTAAAAAGTCAGATGAGAGCGTTTGGCTCTCAAAAAACGATGCTATCTCCCTTACAAACAAGGGGCGACTTCATGCTATAGTTGTTCATCTAAAAAATGGATCTAATTATCTCCGACCGGAATATAGTTCTAAACCATTTAAATTATTAAAATAGGCACGAGAATGAGAAATTTAGCAATTAGCATCCTCATGTTGTTACTTTTATTCTCAGGTTGTCAAAATAAAAAAGAAGCTGACGCGGTTAACCTTGACGAACTCGGTATTCTGAAAAAAGAATTCCTTGAACAACTTCGTTTATCACATATTGAAGAAGGGCCATTCTCATTTAGATATAATTTGAGCACGGTTTTTATTTCAGAAGATGTCACCAGTCTTTACGGAGAGTTGAATGTGCATGATCGCCTTCCGCATGGTTGGAAGCAATATGAAGGTATAACATGTTACAAGGTAAATGGCCGTTTTCAAAGAGTTGAATTGGAAGATTTGTTTTCCTCTCAAGATCAAAAAGAATTTCTCAGAAATTTATGTGAAAATAGTTTGAAAACCAATCCTATCTCTTATTTCTCAGGGCATAAGTCTCTTTGCGAAAGATTGGCAAAAGATGATATTAATACGTTTGTTATAGATGAGCAAAACTTGATTATTATTTTTCAACCCTGCCGAGTCGGTGGAGGGGCTGATGGTCCTTTTCTTGTAAAAATTCCTTTTGTTGAGCTTGAAGGTCACTGGAATTCTTCACATCCGTTCCTCACTCTTCTTATGACAGCAATCGAATCCGAGCAGTTCTTCTCATCGTGGGAAAATGAAGCCTGTCACGCCTAAACCTCGTTCTCTTGCTTTCTTGAAACGGGGTACAGAAACCGTTTCAGGAATTACGCTTGAGCAGTTTCTTTCCGTCTTGCTCAAACATATGCCTGTCCAGATGATAGACCGGAATATCTAGAATTTTGCCAAGCCTTGCTGCGAATGTGGATTTACCACTCCAAATTTCCAAAGGTTACTTTAGAATTAATTGTAAATTCACTCATGATAGTCCTCCGATTTTTTTAGTTTATGAATGCTTACAGCTTTTTCCTTAGCATGTACATCTTAGATTCTTTTTGGTAGCCCTCTCGAACAAATTCGATGTCATAACCGAGCTTTTGATAAAATGTTAAAGCTTCCCAATCCATCGTATTTACTGTTGAAAACGAACAATGACGTTCGCGGCCAACTTTTTCAGCTTCCAACATGAGTTTCTTGCCAAGGCTTTGCTGACGCAAGCTTTCATTGAGCCACAACATATCGATGTAAAGACAGCCGTAATAAGTGACTCCATTCAGCCCACCAAGTACAATTCCTTGGGCATCTTTGATGAAAATTCCAAATGACCTGATTCGGTCCATTTTCTTTTTAAGGACAGCTTCGTCATTGATTCCTTCAAAAAGGATTTGCTCGTCCTCTGGATGCGGCTCTTCTTGGAATTCAAATTTATAGTCGTTCTGGTTAGTCTTATTCATGTTCCTTATAGTCTACAAAACCTATCAATTGTATACAAAGGCTATTCGCTGAACTCTGATTTTTGTTCTGCATAATCGCTTTTGGATAGGTTGAATTCAAATTCAGTACGTCCAGTATCACTTTGCTGGGAAAATTTGAAATTATAATCTGCGTTCATGAGAATACCTTTTTTATACTGTATAACTTATTTTCTAAGCTCATTTAACATTTGGCGGTTGGCGACTACGGTAAAGATTTGATCGAATAATAACATTTTTGATGTTTTGAAGGCATCAAAGAATTTTCCTCCAAAACTATCATCTTCTTTTTTCCCTAAGATAAAATCTTTTTGGTCTGAGATATGATCAGAAGTTGTGTTTGAAATAAAAAGAGTGTACCCTCAGTAAGGTTTTCGTCAAAAAACAAATAACAGAGGGTAACTCATGAAAGAGTATGTCAATTTCACAGATAAAGATCATGTACAAACTTTCGAA
>JBGSSB010000127.1:0-31698 GCA_041737255.1 Chlamydiales bacterium
TCTCGTGAAGAAAGCGGGGGCCAGCCCCCACACCCCCGGCCAAAAAGAAAACACTTCCACCTCCTTCCCTCAGTACAAGGCTCTGGATGTGTATTTTCTTGCGTAACAGGTCTTTAAAATGTAGAATCGCGCTTGCCAAAAGGAAAACACTTCCATACTCCAACCGAAAGGCTGGCGATGGATATGTATTTCGACGGGGACGAATCTATCGTCCCCTTTTTTAATCCCAAAGCGTTACCTACGTGGCCTTGTGGTTATGCAACAGCTAACTCAGCACATTTCAGCGCTTCGTCCTTCACAACATAATCCCTATCTTGCTTTAGCATGGACCAGATGACTCGTGCTAAATGCCGACCCATTGACCGTATTGCTTGATTATGTTTTTTGCCCTCAGCACGCTTCTTGTCATAGTAACGCTTTGCTTCTGGAACAAGTTCTATATGCCTGGCAACAGCCACCATCATGGCAGCCTTTGCTCTTGTATTGACGTTGCGTGGCTTTTTAGTTCCAACTTGCTTGCCAGAACTCTTATCAAGAACACCCATGCCTAAATACAATGCCAAACTTGATTCTTTTGGAAAGCGATTAATCGTGCCGATTTCACCAGCAATTTCTGCTGTGCAAATAGATCCAAATCCAGGGATTGTATTTATGCGCAACGCAGCTTTTGAATGCGGGATAAGTTTATCTATTACGTTGTTAAGCTCTGCTAATTCCCTCACCAGCGCTAGGATGCGCCCGGCATCCCTTATAATCATATCACCCATCCAGGTTGAGTTTGGGGCGAATTTTGCAATTCCCTGCCAGCTTTGAATGAGATCCGCGTACTTCCTGCCAACGCCTTTAATTTGTAGAAGACTACTCCTATGCAAGCGTTTTAACTGAGTAATGTCGTCTCTAAACGTGAGAAAATTTAAAAACCAGATATTGTCGACACTGCCTGTCAAAGATAGTATTCCAGGGCAGATGGCTTCAAGATCAGCCTGCATTCTGTTCATAATGCGGGTCTTTTCGAGAACTAGTTCTCGACGACGTCTTGTAATTGCTTTTAACTTCTCAGCGGCTTCATCCGGGCGTTCAATTTCTTGTAAGGCATTTTTTGCAAGAGGTAGCGTGTCTTTCATAGTAAAAAGTTCGAACATTTTCCATGCATCAATAGGGTCGGATTTTGCAGGCGCAGGGAAAATCTCTTTGAATCGCGCTAATTTTGCGTTGTTTACGTTATAGAGGCGATACCCTTTTTCTAAGACATAAGTATCAATAGGACGAGCGTAACCATTGTAACCTTCCATGGCTACAGATATGGGTAGTCCATACTTAGCTTGTAAATTATCAAGCCGAACAAAGAACTGCTCAATACCGTTTGGGGTATGCAGGAGCTCAAATTCATCTATGTGTTCGCCTGTGGATAATCCTATAGCAACGTAATGTTTTTGACTTCCGATATCCATGCAGACTCGGATTTCGTGGGCAGATTGGGTCATAAGTCCATCTCCAAAGATTAGAGTGATAAAAATATCACCTGGAATCCTCGTCTACTTACAGAGCCACAATCTAAAAGACCGGCACCATCCCGGCAGGAGTCTCCAGATGATGCAAGTGACGAAGGCGGCATTTCAGGCCGAGTCAAGTACAGAATACTGACGGACCCCAAGAGCCACACCTTCGTCGGCTAAGATTATAGCCAACTTAAACGAAGTCGTCACCTACAAAATCCGATGGTAGACTCCACCGCGACTACATAATTTTTGTGGCAGCTGAGGTAATTCGAGTTTGAATTTCGCTTTTCAAGGCATCATATGATCGTGTAGAGGTATCTTGTGATGCAGTCATCTTTTTATCCCAGCCTTCTGATTCGACTGTCGAGCAAATTTCACCTAGGGCTTTATTGAGAGTGGCTTCTGTCCATTTTGTGACATCACACTCTGTTGCAGAAAAGAGGTGCTCTCTTGGAGTTTTACTATCAATGCCAATGCTTTTATAGAGGTTTGTAATAAGATCTCTGTTGTCAAATGGCTTACCATTGGTGAACTGATCAATCTTTTGTACAAAGTCGTGAAGCTCAAATAGGGCAACTGCAGTAAGGGCTTGATAAGAGGGTCTGCTTGACTTAGCTGTAATAAGGGCATCGGCTTGAAAAAGTAGCCTTCCTAAGCTGTCTATTTTATCTTCGGCAAAGGATGAAACAATGTCTCGCAGAGCATTAGATGTTTTTACGTAGCTTCCTCGTGCAAGGGAGCCATTATTTGCTTCGCTATATTCGCTGAGCTTCCCTACTTCAGAGCCTATATCACTCATGCGATCAAACCAGTCAGGGTCTTGCTGGCCAAATTTTAATACGCCAAGGGCGCGAGCGGCTATGTTGTTTGTCTTCAGGCTTTTTAGAACTTCGCCGGGTTCGCTTAGAAGTAGGGGTAGGGTTACAGCTTCGATATCTTCTAGTGCTTCAAGTTTATCAAAAATTTCTGGGCTTTTTTGAGCAAGAGCTGTTTCAAGCTGGTCTGCAGCAATGGGCAGTTCAAATTTTTTAAATATGTGAGAGTGGGGGAGGATTTGAGCCTTGAGTAGCATGTCACGCTTAGTTCTTTTTGAAGGCGGAATTTCATTTACGCTTCGCTCAAATGTTGCTTTTATTTTTTTATTTTTAGGGGTTGTATTTTGGGTGGCAGCCGTAGGGGCATTATAATTGTCAGTTTGGTCACGTGAAGAAATGGGAGTCATATGGGCACCTTTTTATTAATTTATTAGACAACAATGTTAAATAATTACTTTTTATTCAGCAAAATATTAAATAGATGCTCGCATCAGCAGGCCGGCTAAGGTGTAGCGATTATGGACATTACCATCGCGGATGGCTTTTAAAAGCATCTCTATTCCCTTTTCATCTTGGCTCTCAGCTAAAGCCTCAAAAGATTCAATAAGCAGTGCACAAGACTCTTCAAGTGTAAGTTGGTATTGTGTGTTTTCTTGTCGCATCTTCCAAGGAAGCACGGGTCGGGCTTTAAATACCTCTTTGTCCTCATGCTTTTCAACGATTCTTAATATAGTTTCTGCGTAGGGGCCATCTTGGTGAAGCCGGTAAAGCCCCAAACAGCACCAGCTACGTATAAATGGGGCTCCCGGGCGCTGCTCTTGGCTTTTTAAAAGTGCAATTGCCTGTTCAGACCTCAGGTTTTCTAGCAGACGTACTGTAAGTGGCACGAGGTCATACTGGTTGCTTAAAAAAATGGCTTCGGCAAGTTCTATAAAGTCCTGTTCTGGAAGCTCAAGAGCAGAAATAAGTAACTGCTCACGTAACCTAAGCGATATTTCAAAAAACTGGGGATGTTTTTCTAGCACCTGCATAGAGCTTGCTGTTACCTTCCAGCATGTAAGTGAGCCACCGTGCGATGTAATAGGCTGCAAGGTGTAGTCGCAGTGGGAATCAATGAGTATGTTAGCGATACCTTGTAGACATCTGCCATCTCTGCGCTGCAAGAGTGCTATAGCGGCATTAGTGCGCACATCGATATTGGTGTGATTAAGAAGGCTTGTAAGTGTTTTGTCATCTACACTCATAGATCCAAGTAGGGCTATTGCAAAGCAATCGCCTGTAGCTGCTTGTTTTGCGATAGATGCTTTGGCGCTCTGTTCACCTAACTCGTGTAGAGCTCGAAAAGCTGCAAGGCGCACGGATGTAGAGGAGGACAAAGCCAGCTTTTGTAAAAGCTCACGCGAGTTTTCGTCGCGAAATGACCCAAGAGCATAGGCACAGGCCTCTTGCTGGACGTAAGATGGCTCCTTGGCAAGTGTGCGGATCTCTTCTATACAATCATCTCGTCTAAAATTGGCAACAGCCAAAATAGTTTCACGTCTTACCTGTTCGTGTTCATGATAGAGTAATCGCTTTAGCTCGATAAGTGATGCCTCGCTGCCTTCCATGGCAAGTAGACGAGGGAAGAGCTCGTGTAAGCTGGGGTCTATCTTTGCCATCAAAGCCACTATTTGGCTATGGGCATCGCGAGCTTGTTTGCGCGCCAGCCAGTAGGCGGCTTCTAGGCGTACAAAGAGGTAGTTTGACTTCATGGCACGTGCAAGGATTTCACAAGCAGCTTCAGTGTCAAAAGAGCCAAGCACGGATACTGCCACAAGCTGAAGCTGAGGTTCATCAAATAAAAGGGCCTTTTCGGCAATCGCTATTGTACGCTCATCCTGCGAGATGCCAACACCATATAAGCACGTGAGAAGATCTTGGGAGTCGCGACTTTTTGTGCCTTGCTCTAGCAGTGCAAGACCAAGTTTTTCTAAGGCGCCCTCATGAAAAACATAGGGATCATCCGCCTTTATCGATAAAAGAGCATCGACGGCCTCTTTCGTGTTGCCCTTTTGTATCATGTAGAGGACATGGGAGACCCTGTTGTGCGCAAAGGAAGCATCTTTGGGTTTTGGAAGAATAGGTAGGTCATGCACATGTTCTGGTTCATCATCAGCAACTTTGGGAGCTGAGCATGAAGTGGCAGCTAAAAGTAGGAGCGCTATAGCTTTTTTGGACATTACTCTAACTCTTTGATGTAATCCCACAAATCGATGCCAACCTCTTTTAATATACTTCGCATGGTGTTGATAGGTAGACCCATAACGTTGTAGTAGCAGCCATCTATTCGTTGCACGAGAATAGAGCCGCTCTTTTGTATGGCGTAGCTTCCTGCTTTGTCGTAGAGGGCATGTATGCGCATGTAGCGATGAATTTCATCGGGTGTGGCTGTATTGCAAAGAACTTTTGTTTCTTCAGTTTTACAGTAAAACTGCCCTTGCCTATAGGCGGCAACTGCCGTAATAACTGAGTGCCATCTTCCACATAGACGCCCAATCATCTCTCTTGACTCATCATCATTGATGGGTTTTCCAAGGGCCATGCCATCAATGGCAACGACGGTATCGGCTGTAAGGATGATATCGCTTGGGTGCTCCAGGGCTAATGCTTTTGCTTTTTCAAGTGCTAATTCGTAGGCAAGTTTTGCTGCATCACCTTGGTAGGGGATTGTTGCTTCATCAAAATGGGATGCAACTTGTCTAAATGGTAGGCAAAAGAAGTTCATAATTTCCACTCGGCGAGGGGAGTGAGAGCCTAAAATTATTTCTTTCATGGTTTTTCTGCCAAAAATATTGTTGCTATTCCAAAGGTTTGGGGAAGCGTCTGAATGTTAGTAAATCCAGCGTCGCTCAATTCTTTTACGATTTGCCCTGGCGGGACAAATAATTCAATACTCTGTCGAAGGTATTTATAGGCATTTTCATTGGAAGTAATGGCTCTGCCTACAAGTGGAACCATTGTACGTAGGTACAGTTTGTGTAGAAAGCTAAAAACAGGTTTTGAAGGGCGTGTAAGTTCCACAATGCCAAAAGTAGCACCAGGTTTCAGAACTCGCGATACCTCCAAAAAACTTTTTGTCCTGTTTTGAATGTTGCGTATGCCGTAGGCGCAGGCTGCAGCATCAAAAGTGCTATCAGCTAGTGGGAGTTCTTCTGCATCGGCGTGGTAAAACATAACGTCAGCTTTTGTGAGCCTTTGTTTTGCAATAGCTAGCATTTCTTCAGAAAAGTCAACAAGGTGGTAGGTGGCTTTTTGATTTGTGCTCATTTTATTCGTGCATATCATGCGCTTTGCTATTTCGCCTGTGCCACAGCAGAGATCTAGTATAGTTGTAGGGCATTTTTTGAGCAGGCTTGTTGCAAGACGTCTGTTCCACAATCTATGTAGATTGCCTGAGAGCACGGCATTGCCTAGGTCGTAGCGAGGAGCTATGCTGTTAAACAGTGCACGTATGCTTGTAGGGTTGGATTTTGTGTAGTGTGTCATAGTGTGCACTTTGCGTAGAGTGCTGCAAACTGCTCTAGGCCTTGAAAATGGTTGGAGTCTAAATAGTAATCAAGTCCGCTGTAGTACTCTTTTAAGCTTGTTAAACTTAATCCAGTTTTTAGCTGTGCAGAAAGAAGCGTTTCAGAAAGATTAGCTGTAGAGTAGTCGTAGGCAGAAACAAGCTTTTGGTGAAACTCTCGTACTTCGTCTGGCCAGTCCATCCATGCATCTACACGAGTTGCAAATACAGAAAAAACAAAGGGCTTGTGGGTATAGTTATACCACTCTTCAGCAAGGTCAAAAACTTTGGTATTTTTATTAGGGATGTTCTTTAAGCATTCATCGCCAATTATTAAGGCTGCATCGTAGCAGTCAAGAAGTGAGCTAATAGTGCTTTCGGTGTGTATTTCGACAAACTTGGGTGTAATGTGCCAACAATGTTGACAAAGCACCTTTAAGAGCATTGCAGATGTTGCGCTTGCATCCACTATAGCAATGACTTTGCCATCTAGTTGCGCTAGAGAATATTTACTATAGAGGCAGACACTTTTTACAGCTTTTGTTGCGCCTATACCTAGGTTTGTGAGTAATACATATTTTTCGCGATTTTGTATAAAGGTTGCACTTGATACAAGGCCTATCTCTACGGATCCATCTTGAAGTTCTTTGTTTACTTTAGTTGGGGGGCCAAAAGAGAGTTCACCGGAGAATAGGATACGCTTTTCAATAAAAGGATTGAAAAAAGGCAGGGCGTTTATAAATGACAGCGCACCAATTTTAATCATCTAGGTCTTTAATCACGCTAATTTGAATATAAATTACTGCTAATTAATGACTTACTATCTGTAGGTGGCTCTTGAAATGTCAAGAATCTACTGATTCGTGGTCATCTTGGCAGTAATCATAGCCGGAATGAATTTTTTTGGGTATACGTCCTGCACTAGAAATTACATTTTCTAGGACCTCATTACTCATTTTAACTTTAATTCCGCCTGCCATCACAATGATTTTTTCCTCTAAGGAGGTAGCTGCAAGGTCATTTGCTCCCCATCGAAGAATTTCTTTTGCTTCGTCAATTCCAACGTAGTTCCATAGAACTTTTATATTACGCACATTGTCGAGCATAAGCCGGCTTACAGCATATACGCGCCTAATGTCCTTAGGCTTAAGCTTGTCTTTGCGTTTGCCTAGGGTGTTATTCTCTTCGTGAAATTTAAGCGGAACAAAAGTTTGGAAGCCTGCTGTTTCATCTTGAAGCTCGCGGATCTTCACTAGGTGTGTAACGATGTCTGCTGGTTCTTCGATATGTCCAAAAAGCATTGTCACATTAGACCTCAGCCCCTTATTGTGAGCTATCTTATGGATCTCTAGGTATTGATCTGAGGTTATCTTGCCAGGAGCTATTTTTTTGCGAATCTCTTCGACTAAAATTTCGGCGCCCCCTCCTGGAAGTGAACCCAGCCCCCATGACATCATGCGGTCGAATACCTCTTCTACAGATATGTTGTGTAGGCGAGCTAGAAAATCGTACTCTACGGGCGTAAGTGCTTTTATATGTAAATTGCTATTAATGGATTTTATGCGAGTGAATACATCTTTGTAGTAATCAAGGTCGCAGTCTCTCCATAAGCCACCTACAATGTGTATTTCAGTAAGGTCTTTGTTGAGGTTTGCTCTTACGCTTGCCTCTATTTGTTCGGGCGTTGTAAACCATGCACTTTTCCAGCCTGGTTTTGCGTAAAATGAACAAAGAGGGCAGTTTAGCTCGCACAAGTTTGTAGGGTGTATATAAAGCGTTGAGGCGTAATACACTATGTCGCCGAGCTTCTCTTTTCTTTTGTAGTCGGCTAAAAGGCGTACGGCTTCGAGGTATTCGGTGTTGAGTAGCTGAAGGGCATCGTCCTGGTTTAGCCTTGTGCCTTGAATGACCTTTTCAGCTATAGGTAAAAGCGTATCGGGCATTTTTGCTATGAGTGTATTTGGTGTGCTTAGTGTTGTCATTTTTTTTCACCTTCATTTGTCATTAACTACATAAGTCAGAGTACCCATGAAATGGGTTTTTTGGTATCACCTTTTATTCAGGCAGATATAAATTTTAAAGGCCAAATACCATGACGATATGTTTTATAAATGCTCAAATTTTTCAGCCTGAGGGGTTTGTCCCAGGTGAGCTCTATGTTAAAGATGGTAAAATTGTACCACCAGAGCCCGCAGATAAAACATATGATTGTCAGGGTTTCTTTCTCTGTCCTGGACTAATAGATTTGCAAGTCAACGGCATTGCAGGGCATGATTTTACAACAAGCCTTGATACATTGCCTGATGCATGCTTAGCCCTTGCTGAAGATGGTGTAACAGGGTTTTTAGCCACTATAGTAAGTCAGCCGCTTAGGCGCTATAGAGATATTCTTAAAGGCTTTTCGCGTTTGCATACTAACTGTTTGGGGCTTCATCTTGAAGGTCCACATATTAACCCAAGAAAACGTGGAGCTCACCCTTTTAACTCCGTAATCGAAGAGTGCAACATAGAGCTATGGAAACAGCTGCTAGATCCTGACTTAGTTAAAATGGTAACGCTAGCTCCTGAGTGTGGCCGAAGTGGTGAATTTATTGAACTTATTACCTCTCGAGGTATTGTTGCGGCCTGTGGCCACTCACAGGCGACGTTTGAGGAAATTAATAAAGCAAAGGTTCATGGCTTAACTATGGTTACACACTTATTTAATGCTATGCAGCCCTTTCATCAGCGAGATCCGGGGATTGTGGGGTATGTGTTAGGGCAAAAAAAACTGATGTATTCATTGATAGTGGATGGCGTTCACCTTCACCCAGATACTGTTGCTATGGCTCATAATGCATTCCCAGAGGGGCTGGTGCTTGTAAGCGACTCTAGTGCTCGCACTTTAGCAGGACATGCCTTACAAGAGCAGCAGGGCAAAAAAGTGATTCCAGGCACTGATACGCTTGCCGGATCAAACCATACCTTACTTGATGCTGTTAATCTGCTTCACCGGCAAACCGAATGTAGCTTTCATTATGCAATAGGGTGTGCTACATCTAAGCCTGCTGAGCTTCTTGGGCTTAGCACTAAAGGACAGCTATTAGAGGGCTATGATGCTGACCTTGTTGTTCTTGATGAAACTGGTGCTTGTTGTCGCACCTTTGTCGCAGGCAAACAGGTGTTTCCTGTAAAGTAGCTATAAATATGCACTTAGGCTGTGCCTGCAGCAACCCCTAGAAGGCATAACGAGTTGGCGCGCCAGTTCACCTGCTCTTTGTAGAGATACTGGCCCCATATATTACAGGAAATGATTAAGCTGGCAGAAAAAAGAGGAAAAATAAAGCCTCTTTCGATGCCAGATGCTGAGTTTGTGGCATGCATGAAAAAGTAGGCGCAGGCTCCGTTAAATAGCCCACCAAGTATTCCCCAGACTGACTCATACACATTAGGGATACGACGTTCTTTGAATAGATAAATTGATCCATGAATGGCAAAGGCTGCTGCGAATATTAGCGGGACATACCATTCTGAATAAAGCTCATGTGACCCAGCTTGCCATATACTTTCTAGCCAATGGCTATTTTCCAGAACAAGAACATGCCACTGCATAAGTAGCAGGTAAAGGGTGTGTGCAATGAATGCCAGTGATGCAAAAATTACCCATTTCCATTTTTGTTGAATAACTTTTAGGTCACTTATTGCCCAGCCAATTCCCAAAACCACAAGGAGTGATCCTATGGCTTGCCATTGAGTGTATTAGAAATTTATTGTTGAGCCAAAGAGAAGTGTAATGAGGAGTGCCGGGACTGCTGTTGCGGAATTCACCAAGGCAAAAGTGAGACTGGAGGGTCCTTTTTTTAGGGCAAATCCAAGGAAGTACTTAAAAAGGCCGAGGGCTCCGCCGCAGGCAACGCTAATCACAACAGTATATAGATTAATTGAATAGCTATTGGTTCGTATGGGGTGCATAAAGCAACAAACCGTAAAGGTGAGGAGCAGTTGGTAAAATGTATAGGCAAATATAGAGCCCTTTGCATCCAGGCTCTTTCGCATACACAGATTTGAAAGTGCTCCTAAGACTCCAGAAATAACCATCCAGTAGCTAGCTGATATCATATATTTGGTATAGCATAGGGGGGGTATAATAGAAAATCATCTATTTCAACTCTTGTATTTTAACTCTTATATTCTACCTTAAGCCTGTTTGTGCTATCATACTTTCTTTACCAGCGGAGTTTTATGTGGTTTTCTGCGCTCTATGAGCTTGTGCTTTTTATTTTATTTTTAGCTGCGATGCCTAAGGCTGTATATGAGTGTGTTCGCCACAAAAAACATAGGACAAATTTCTTTAAAAGACTAGGTTTTGGTTTTCCAAAGATTACCAAAAAAAATAATGGGCCAATCATTTGGGTGCATGCCGTTTCTGTAGGGGAGTGCCATGCAGCAAATCCATTAATAAACCAACTGAAACTAGAAATGCCAGATGCTACCATTGTTGTTTCCTCGGTATCTGAAACGGGGCATCGAGAAGCTAAAAAAACAATTACTCAGGCGGACTGGCATGTCTACTTGCCTTTCGATTTTTATTTTTGCGTAAAGCATGTTTTTACATTAATTCGCCCCGATATTGTTATTTTGTGTGAGGGGGACTTTTGGTACCGCTTTTTAAAAGAGGCTAAAAAACAAGGTGCCATCACTGTTGTTGTAAATGGTAAGGTTTCAAGTGAATCAGCATCCCGTTTTGCTCGCTTTAGCTTTATTACAAAGCGTCTTTTTGCACTGATAGATTTTCTTTGCGTGCAAAGCGATCTGTATAAAGCCCGATTTTTACAAATGGGAGTTGCCTCATCAAAAATTGCCGTCACGGGGAATTTAAAGTGCGATTCTCTCCCTACTCCTATTGGCCTAACTGAAGTGGCTGATCTCAGAGCGAAGATGTTTTTAGCGGCTGATGATAAAGTGCTTGTTATTGGCTCTACACATGACCCAGAAGAGGAGCTGCTTCTTTCACAGCTTGTGCCTGTACTTGCAAAGTTTCCTAAGTTAAAAATAATTATAGCGCCCCGGCATCCTGAGCGTTTTAATGCAGTAGCTTTACTTCTTGAAAAGCATGGTCTTTCATATGGAACATGGACTAAGGGGGCGGTAACCTCAAACCCACAGGCCTATTTGATAGATGCAATGGGCATATTACGGAAGTGCTACCAGCTTGCAGACATTGCTATAGTGGCGGGTAGCTTTACGAATAAAGTAGGGGGACACAACATTATGGAAGCCCAGGCCTTTGGAATACCTGTTATTTCTGGCCCCTATATGCACTCACAGCCACAGCTAATTGAATGCGCTAAATTTTATAACGCTATTTTACAGATAGATGGAAGCGAGGTGGCTGCTACAATAGAGCGCCTTTTATGTGATACTGCAACGTGTGAAAATTTAGGTAAAAGCTCTCTTGATATGGTGTCAGCTCTTCGAGGTGCTACAGTTCGGACACGAGATGAACTTTTTGATCTAGCACCCCAATTCTTTGCTTGTGTAAAACATGCCTGATGGTGTAGACTGTTTAGCATAACTGACGCGGGGTGGAGCAGGGGTTAGCTCGTTGGGCTCATAACCCAAAGGTCGGAGGTTCGAATCCTTCCCCCGCTAATCTAGGCTTTGGTGCTCAGGCATCAAAGCCACTTTTTTTGTCTTACTGTGGCGGCATAGCTCAGTTGGTTAGAGCGACGGAATCATAATCCGCAGGTCCTTGGTTCAAATCCGAGTGCCGCTACACTTTCTCTCCAGTACAAATATACTCCTCGAACAATTTACCTAATTTTTATTTTATTGCCATTGAAGCAATCCCGTTTGTCAGATCGGCTGTTACTGTGTAAAATAGACATTAATAAGCGTTCATTTCTTTTTTTTCATTGAGCTGTTAGTAAACATCTTTTTATCGTTTTGCCGCCCTCAAAAGCAAAAGAGATATAACGATAAAACGATAAGAACGATAAAAAAAAAGGGACAAAATCTAGGGGGGTAGGGTTGCAGTAATGGGTTTTAACCGCGTTCTTTTCACCCCATGCTCGGCCCCAATGGTGTCAACTTAAGATCTTACACTGCTCCCGCAGTTAGGTTTTCATACTCCATGACACCCCACGTTTCATTGTAGGCCTACCGGCCTGCCATTACACGCGGGGCTACCCACTAACACTGCTTCCGCAGTCCAAGATCTTAAGTTGGCACCATTGGGCTCGGCCTAGGCTGTTGATTTAAGTCCTTTTTCTAAAGATGATTTTTTTGCAAGATTCGACCTTTAAAGACTACATTTTTACGGCCTGTAGGGCTGGGTTTTAAAAGCCCAGGGCATCGCCCTGTGGGTATTGTGAATGTGTTTTGCAGGCTGAAAGCCTGGGTTGTAGTGAACAATAAATTGATGGCTAATTTATCTTAATTAGAAAGTACTGGTAGCTTTGTATCCTGATCTGCCAAGAAGCGGGATAGATCATCGAGCAAGGCTGTTTCACATTGCTTTGCTGCAGAAAGACCGGCGTTGTTCCACTTTCTATTTGTTATTTGTTAACATAACGTTAGGCATATCTTGAGGTGGAATATGAGAAAGGATAACCTTTAGTACATCAGTGGGTATGGCGTTAAATGGCTCGCCATTCTTATGTATGCCCTGGTTGTTCTCTGAATTCCCAGAGTTATTAATGGGGGTGGTTATATAGGTCTCCTATTATTTGATAATTATAATAATTTATACTAGTTTTGGTCAATAGAGTTATGTGGTGTTAATGCAGGAGGTAGAGCTCGCCTGTTTTGCTTAAATTTAGTACTGTCTTCTTTTAATAATTGGGGTAAATCATGTTCTTGGCGATGCGCTATTTGATCTGGATTGTGGTTGTATTGAGTTTTTCATGTACCTATGCAGATGAAGTGTTTGATGAGGCTGTTGAAGCTGTAGCGCTCAAAAATATACGGCAGCTGACATTTTCTTCGATGGGCTTTGAAAAGGCAGGCGAGGCCTATTTTTCACCAGATGGGCAAACCATCATCTTTCAGGCAGTGCCTATAGGAAAAGAGCACTATCAGATTTATGCAATGAATCTCAATGATGGCGCTCCCATCATGGTAAGTAGAGCAAAAGGAGCCTGCACGTGTGCCTACTTTAGGCCAGATGGCAAAAAAATTATCTTCGCCTCAAGTCACGACGATCCTAACCTAGATATTCCAGATTATGAACAAGAAGTTCCTGGCTATAAACGCCAAGGAGGGAGCTACTCGTGGGCATTTACTCCTTACATGAACATCTACGAGGCAAATCCTGATGGAAGCGATTTAGTGCCCCTTACAACAGGTCCTTTTTATCATGCCGAGTGCGCCTACTCCCATGATGGCTTACGGATTGTTTTTGCTAGCAATGAATCAGGGTCGATGAACATTTATACAATGCGCACCGATGGCTCGAATATAGTTTGTGTAACAAATACAACTTCATGCTACAACGGAGGGCCATTTTTTTCGCCGGATGATGCCTCTATAGTCTTTAGAGCCGATAGGCATACTCCTAATGATTTACAAATCTATACAATAAATGCCGATGGAACCGATGAACGGCAGCTTACCTATAACAACGCTGTGAACTGGGCCCCTTACTGGCATCCAAGTGGCAAGGTGGTTGCCTTCACTACTTCGCTACATGGACATGCTCACTATGAGATTTATTTGCTTAATGTTGAAACCTTAGCACTTTATCGTCTTACCCATAACAAAGCATTCGATGGCCTTCCGGTTTTTTCAAGTTGCGGTAAAAAAGTGATGTGGACATCAAAGCGTGGCATAGATTCATCCCAGCTCTTTATTGCCGATTTTTGTATGCCAGAGCAGCTGTTGAAAGACTAGGTATCTTTGTTCTTGAGTTGAACAGTGACTTTCACGCACAATCTAGAGATGATTTATTCTTATGATACACTTGTAGTTGGTGGGGGAGCTGCCGGCTTTTTTGCTGCCATTAAAGCCCAAAGCCTTGGCAACAAAGTAGCTATTCTTGAAAAGACGCGCCAGGTGCTTGCTAAGGTGCGCATATCAGGTGGTGGCCGCTGCAACGTTACCCATTCTTGTTTTGACCCAGCGCAGCTTGTTTTACACTACCCACGAGGGAAAAATGCCCTTCGCGGACCATTTAGCCGTTTTCAGCCACGCGATACCCTGCAGTGGTTTGAAGAAAGAGGGGTGCGCCTTAAAACTGAGGCCGATGGCAGAATGTTTCCTGTAACAGATAGCTCGCAAACTATTATCGACTGCTTGCAAAAAGAGTGCGATAAAACGGGTGTGCATCTATATCTTGAATCTGATGTTGAAAAAATTGAGAAGGACGAGTCTGGATTTGTTCTTTATTTGGCTAACAAAAAGATCATGCGTGCAAAGAAGCTTATTATAGCAACAGGCTCTAATAGGCGTGTTTTTTCTTGGCTTCAGACACTAGGTCATACCATTGCCCCTTGCGTGCCTTCGTTATTTACCTTTAACATTGCCAATTTTACGCTAAAAGAGATCTCAGGGGTAAGTGTGCCCAGGGCGCGTGTTGTGGTGTTAGGGGTTGAGCAAACAGGGCCACTTCTTGTTACACACTGGGGCTTTAGTGGCCCAGCTGTATTGAAGGCCTCAGCTTGGGGAGCAAGGCTGCTTTTTGACTGTGGCTACAAGGCTGATGTACTTATAAACTGGTTAGCTGACTTATCGTATGAGCAAAAGCAAAAGGCGCTACTTGAGGCAAAACAGGATCATCCTAAAAAGCAGATTTCTACAATTTGTCCGTTCAGCTTGCCGCAGCGTTTATGGGCAGCATTACTAGTACGTGTGCACATAGATCCCCAAAGTCGTTGGGCAGATATGAGCAAACAAGAAATTTTACGAGTGCTTGATTGTTTGCATCGCGATTGCTATAAAATAGAAGGGCAAACTACCAATAAAGAAGAGTTTGTGACCTGTGGGGGCGTTGCCCTTAATGAGGTAAACTTCAAAACCATGGAAAGTAAAAAAATACCGGGCCTTTACTTTGCAGGTGAGGTGCTAGATATTGACGGTGTAACAGGTGGTTTTAACTTTCAGAATGCCTGGACTACAGGTTGGATAGCAGCACATGGCTCATAAAGCCTTTCGTGGTTTTTTACGCCAGCTAACCTAAAGCTTCCTGTTTGGTGAGGCTCTGTTTGATAGGCGCTTCCATCTTCTGGAAGTCTAAATGAGAAAAAGGATTCATACTGAGCTAGTGTTAATTGCTCTCGAGCAGCTAAAAGATCTTTGTGGCATTGGGTATGTAAATGCTGCTTATAGCCTGGCTGTACGACGCCGCTGAAAAATTCTGCAACACAGCCTGAGCCATAACTAAAAAAGCCTATACGCTTTGATGAGAGGTCTTCTTTTGAGTGATCAAGCAGAGAAGCTAGGCCAATAAAAAGTGATGCTGTGTAGCTGTTGCCAAGTTTGCGGCTGTAGGTAAAAGCATCTGCTACTGTTTCAGTGGCGGGTTCTTTATTGTTAAGTTTACATAGTCGATCGTGGGCTTTTTGTGCCATCCGCACAAAAGGAAGGTGGTAGCAAAAGCGGAAGTGATCATCAAAGCTTCTTTTTGACTGGTTGGCATAGCTGTTCCAGCACTCTTCCAATGCTTCTATGTATATTTTGGTTGAAAACTTACCATCAACAAAGGCGGTATCAGAGTAGTTTGGTCTCCAAAAATCCATAACATGCGAAGTGTAGACGCCATGTTCTGGCTCAAAAGCGATAAGCTTTGGCTTGCTTGATAAAACAAAGCTTGCAGCTCCACAGCCTTGTGTAGGCTCACCAGGGGTGTTTAGTCCATAACGGGCTATGTCTGTAGCTATAACAAGCACCTTTTTATCGGGATGCTGGTGTATCATTGAAAGGCCAAGCTGAAGTCCTGCGCAGCCTGCATAGCATGCTTGTTTTAGTTCTACTACGCGACATGACTTTGGCAGACCTAGCAGATGATGCACCCAGATTCCCAAGGCTTTAGATTGGTCAATGCCAGATTCTGTTGCTACAAGGAGCATGCAAATATCAGACGTATCGATGCCAATAAGTGCCTGTTTGGCACTATTTGCAGCAAGAGTTACTACATCTTCATCGGGAGGGGTAACTGACATGCGTTCTTGGCCGAGGCCTACTAAATATTTGTCGGGGTTGATGCCACGCGCTGTTGCTAAATCAGCAAGTTCAAGGAAGTAACGGGATGTATAAAAACTTAAGCTGTCTATTCCACCCATACTTTAAGCTTGAGGCTCCTTAGCTGTGGGTTTAGAGCGCTCAAGGCGCATATGTGTACTTACGAGCTCTCCTGGATTTGTCTGTGCGCCTAGCAGCGATAACTCGCCGCATAAACAGGTTGCTGCCATGATACAGGCCAGGCGACGTGCGTTTTGTGCCGTAGCCGAGGTATCTTTGCAACCAAGGCGCGTGAGGTTTTCGTGTACAAAATCAAGGTTTTTACCAGCGCCAACTGTTCCCATGATGATATTAGGTAAAGTTACACTAAAATATAAATCATCACCTTGCATTTCTGCGTGAACAATACCTTGAGAGCCTTCGACGATATTAGCGCCATCTTGGCCTGTTGCTAAGTAAAGAGCCAAAAGCATATTTGCAAAGTGCGCGTTAGCAGAGCGCAGGCTTCCTGCGATAATTGAGCCAATGAGGTTTTTTTTGATGTTAAGCTGGACTATTGCTTCTGGGGTGGATTTTAAAAGCTTTTGCACGACTCTTCTTGGAATGAGAACATCAGCAACAACTAATTTGCCTCTTCCTAGAATTCCATTTACAGCAGAGACTTTTTTGTCAGTACAGAAATTACCAGATATAGAAACATAGGTAACCGATGGAAATGTTTTGCAGATCCACTGGAGCACCGCATCGCTTGCTTTTGTTACCATATTATGTCCAGAGGCGTCATCTGTTTTCATTTCAAGGCGTACATAAATGAGGTTGCCAACAACCTGAATATGCAGATCAAGAAACGTTACATGAGAGCTTGTGGCCTCAGCAATTTTCGCAATTTCAGATTTTCGCTGGAAAAGCGCATTATAAACTTTTTGAGCCTCGATGATATCTGTAGCTTGCACTAAGACAGAGCGTGTCATACGTTCGTCAAGTATGCAGGTGCGTATACCGCCGGCTCTATTACAAACTAGTGCCCCACGGGTAGTAGAGGGCCATAGTGGCGTTTCAAAAGTAGCTAGGGGTACTTCTACCTTGTCTTGTACTTCTGGTCCTATAAGGACAATGGGGCCAACCCATTCAAGTGGAATATTTGCAAAGTGTTGAGTCATAAGGGGAATATATTCAACGATTTTGACTCTACTGTCAATGTAAATAATCGCAAATATAGTTGTTTTTTGTTGAATTTGAGGGGGCCGAGAGAAAAAAAAGGCTCTTATTCCGGGATCGGAATAAGAGCTTTATACCTTGCAAATTACATTTTGCAGCAAGATGAAGAGAATGTCCATCGAATTACTGCGTAGATAGCTGCGATGCCAACTAAGCCGTAGACGATTAGTGATAGGCCTGTGCCTACACCAAAGATCATTTCAACGAGGTTATAGTTTAAAGCAACTAGACCCCAGTTTAGTCCGCCAACTACAAGAAGAATCCAAGCGATTATATCAAATACTTTCATTGTTTTTACCTACGTTTGGTTTTGAAAAAATTAAAATTTGTCGTACATCTGTTCACCATATGTATGGTGATATATTCTGTCTATAGTTTTTTATAATCTTTAAAATTTTGTCCAAATTGTCCTCTAATATCCGGTTAAGGACTTATAGTGGAACCATAGCTTTTTGATAGTCTAGGATAAAGCTATTTGTCATTTGTACAATTACTTGCATGACTTCTTTTGATAAATCTTCTTTAGCGCAAGAAAGCATTGTCGCTTGTGACCAGGTAAGGGCCTGCACGGTGCTTTGGTTGCGCAAAAGTGTAGAGTCTTCAAAAAAGCCAAGCTGAATAAATGCCGCAATAGCGCGGTCTGCTTGAATGGCTTTTACTCGTAAAACAAGTTCAGGAAGATCGCCATCTTCTTTAATTTTAATAGCTCCCAGTGAAAGACGAGTTGAAATCTCGTTGTAAATAGCCGTTTGTTTTAGATCGAACGCCGCTATATCATTTTCTGAGATATCAATTTTTACTCGGAGGGCTTTTTCCACAGCAGTTTTTGGAGGGTGCAATGGCATGCTGAATTCAGATGGAGGTGGCATGTCTGCGGTATAGAGGTTGCATGTGCCAGCCAATAGCAGGCATAAAAGTAATTTTTTCATAAGAAGTTCCTTAGTTGTGTACTTTGTTACCCAATTACTTACTAAAAAAAGCATTAGTGTTGCAAGGGAAAATATTAATATTTACGTTTTGGGCACTCTGTTAAAAAGCAACACTTGCCTCTAGACCATAGTAAAGAGACGAATCAAGCCTTAAGTGCTTTCGGTGGTTATCGTGGCGATCGGAAAGACGCATTCTGCCCCCTAACGTTTCACCGACGTGCAGATTGATGCTGCAGCGATCATTAAATGCGTATGTAGCTCCTGCTTCAGCACCCCAGTTAAGGTAGCCCACTAGACCTCGTGGATTGCTTCCGTGGTCATTTAGACGCTGGCGAGAAAACATATAGCGGACAGTAGCATCAACTGACCAGTGGTCATTTATGCTGTATACAAGAGACATGTTTTCAGGGAATACGGCGTTAAGCTTTAGTTCTTTTGAAAATTCGTAGTCAAAACCTATTACAGGAATAACTCTTGTAAACTGCATGCCCGTGAAAATAAGAACCCCAGCGTGCAGGTGACAGTTTTCTCTAAAGTCATGTTTGCCATGAACTATCCCAGTAAACAGGGTGTAGCGCGAAAGACTAAAGTTGTCTGTGTTCATCTGAAGGCTAAGGCCTGCATCTATTTCCCATTTTTCAACTTCTTTAGTAGTAGCTCCAAATTGAGCAAGCAGGTTGTGAAAATGGTGTTGGTCAAAACTTGTATGTTTTGTGTCATGAGAAAATGAAAATCTTGTATCCATATACCCAAGGCCAAACTCTAAATCGGTTTTGGATGGCAAGGCATGCTTATAAGCTCCAAGTACATATCCTTCGCTATAGCTAAGGTGGTGACCACGCTGCGATTTTGTATGGGAGAATTTTTCGCGATCTATGTTGATGTAGCTGGCCATTACTTCTATATTTGGCTCTTTATCTTGCTGGGCCTCATCTGCTGATAGCATGGTGGTTAATGCAAGAGAAAACAAAGAGATATAAGGGATCAAGCGTTTCATGTGGTGCCTCCGTAGTGAAAATATAATTTCTTTGCACGTTAGGGGGATTCGGCAAAAATTGCAAGAGAAGCTGCACTGCCACCGAGCATTCGATTGATCTCGGTAGTTCTTTGTTCTTCATTTTCAAGAGGTTGTATGTGGGATGTTGTACGCATTTCATCTTCAATTTTATGAATGCAAAAATGAAAATCTGCATTCATTGCCACTTGAGCAAAGTGTGATACAGCAAGTACTTGGCAAGATTTTCCAAGTTGCGCAAGTTTTTTTCCAACGACGGTGGCTGTTTCTCCGCCAATGTTGGCATCTATTTCATCAAAGAGGATAGTTCCAACTGGGTTTTTGTCCATCATCACACATTTTATTGCTAAAGATAGGCGAGCTAATTCGCCACCGCTTGCAGCATTTTGTATGAGGACTCTTGGCTCGCCACGGTTTGGCGTCAGGAAAAAATGGACAGATTCATCACCTAGAGCTGATCTTTCGTGTTTCTCTAGAGATACCTCAAAAAGGGCGCTTGGCATGTTTAGTTGCATGAGCTCTTTAGTAACAGCAGATGAAAAGAGTGTGCTAGCCTGTTTTCTATTGGCAGTTACAATGGTTGCCAGGCGTGAGGCTTCTTTTTGGGCCGCAGCAAGCTTTTCATCGAGTTGATCTTCGCTTACGTTGACGGCATAGTACTCTTTTAGGGCCTGCTTTTGTTTTTCTTTCCAGCTAAGTACATCAGCAAGCGAGGGGCCATATTTTTTCTTGAGTTCATGAAGCTCTTTTAGCCTCGTATCTATTTCTGCAAATTGTATGTCGGCATCGGCTGAGGCAGCTTGTGCTTTGGAAAGTTCAAAAGCAACGTCCTGGAGCTCGGTAAAGGCATTTTTGAAGGTGGTGGCATGAGGCAGAAACTTGGTGTTTTTTTGTGCAAGACGGTCGATGAGTGTTTTGCAGCGACCAAGAGTAGAAAGAGTTGAGTTTTCAGGGTTGTCGAGCATCTCAAGTAGGCCTGCTATCTGCTCCATAGAGTCATTAATGCTTGCAAGTTCTGTGTACTGCAAAAACAGCGTGTCATCTTCACCTTCGAGCGGGTTTGCTGATTCTATTTCTTCGATTTCGTGCTCTGCAGTTTGAATTTTTCTGTTAAGTGAGAGTTGGTATTCCTTAAAATCAGTTTTGGCTTTTTTTAGTGCCTGGGTTTCTCTGTAGGCAGCTTGAAAGGCTTTGAGGTGAGGTTCATTTTCAGCAAAAGTATCTACTATTTCTAAAGGAGCATTCTGTGCGGTAAGCTCGATGTGGGCGTGTTGGGCAGAAACTTCGATGAGGTAAGGGGCCAGTTTTTTTAAAAAGGTAAGCTGTACTGCTTGGTCATTTACAAAGCCGCGACTTTTGCCTGAAGCTAAAAGTTCTCGACGGATTGTAATTTCCTTGTTTTCATCGTAGCTAATGCCAGCTTCATCCAGCAGAGGTAATATTTTTGGAACACAAAATGTAGCTTCAACGGTACTTGATGAGGCGCCTTGTCTAATGAGTGAGCTTTCTTGTCGTTGGCCAAGAAGGAGACTAAGAGATGATAAGATAATAGATTTTCCAGCGCCTGTTTCACCGGTAATTACAGAAAAGCCAGGTTGCAGATGAATCTCGCAGGTTTCTACTAGGACAAGGTTTTTAATGAAAAGGCGTAATAACATCTAAATTTGCTCTGTAGTTTTAAAATGCAGTTTAGCAATTTTTTCTAACACATCACGGCCAAATGTAGTAACAGCCCTTTTACCGGCAGCAATAACTTTGTCAGAGGCTCCCTTTGGAATTTCAAATCCGCACTGCTCTGATAGCTTTTTTATGCCCTCTACAAAGGCAGCCCGAGCAAGTATGGAGGCTGCTGCAACCACGAGGTCTTCTTCAGCCCGAACTTTTTGTGTAAGGGTAATATTGAGCTTTTTGCGAGCAACAGCTTTTATGACGACCTGTTCGTGTGCGAACTTATCAATTATTACATTGGTGCATTGGCTTTTTTCAGAAAGTTTCTCAATTGCTGTTGCGTGTCCCCATGCTAGAAGGCTATTGAGGTTGCCAAAATTTGCATACATCTCGTTATATTTTATGGGGCCAATGCGAATGACTTCATAAAGGAAATTTTTTCTTATTGCATCTGCGAGTTTTAGAACGGTGGCTTCGCTTAAATGTTTAGAGTCTTTAACTCCTAGCTCGGCCATCTTTTGTATTTCAGCACCTTGGGCATATACCGCAGCAATGCAAAGGGGTCCAAAAAAGTCGCCCTTGCCAGCTTCATCGACGCCGATGCGACCCGTAAGGTCAAGTTCGCGTGATGCAACGGGGTTGGTAAAACCAAACGTTCCCAAAATTTTCGGCTCTAAAAAAAATTCTATAAACTCAGCTTTATCTTTTCCCTGAACGGTAAGTTTAAGTGAAGTGTAGAGAGTTACCGAAATACCCTTCTTTTTAGCAGAAAAGAGGGTGTATTGGGGACATGTAAAGTCAAATCCTTGGTCGACAAGCTCATTTTTAAGCGTCTCAACAAGTGATTTATCTATTGTTGCCACAAAGGGCTTATTGGGAGTTTTCTCTGTCATGGAAGGTAGCATAGGAGATCATTCTATTGCAGGCAAGCTCGATCGAATATAAGAGCTCTTGCTTTTTTCGGTATGTACTATATAATTAATCACTTACTGAATCCACTTAATGAATCAAGGATACCACACATGGCCACAGACTTAAAAGAGATTGGCGAAATGCTTCGTTCAAGAAGAAAAGAGCTAAATTTATCTCTTAAAGATGTCGAAAACGCTACCTCGATTCGCTCAGGGTACCTGCAAGCTATTGAAGAAGGGCAAATGGAACGGCTGATTTCGCCTATCTATGCTCAAGGGTTTGTCAAACAATATGCTATTTTCTTGGGTCTCGATGGCGAAAGGTTAGTGGCCGATGGCGCTGAGCTTTTTAAAAAGCCTATAAGCCAAGATTTTGCCTACGGCATTGGAACGCTTGAGCCGCGTGGCAACCACGGTGCAGGGGTTAAATGGATGCCTGGATCATTTATGATTATAGCTTTTGGCATTCTTATGGTTGTAGCCTACTATGTAGCACGGGCGCTTGAGGTGATTTAATGGTGAGATCGTCCGTGAGGACATTTTTATCAGGGCTCTTTGTAGGTGCGGCAGATCTCGTCCCAGGAATATCTGGAGGCACTGTTGCCTTTGTCATAGGTGTTTATGAAGAGCTTATACAAAGTATTGCCAGCATAAATGCTGGGGCAGCCAGATTGCTTTTTAGAGGGCAATTTAGCGCCTTTTTTAAGGCTGTTCGCTGGCAGTTTTTATCTCTTTTTCTGTTAGGTGTTGCTTGTTCTGTTGTGACACTTGCTAAAAGCATACAGTTTTGCTTAAACCACGAAACATACAGGCCATTTTTATATTCAGCCTTTATGGGGCTTGTAGTGGGCTCTGTGATATTTTGTGCGAGGCTTTTGTCGGGCTTTACACTGAAGACTATTGTTTGTCTTATAGCAGGAGCCCTTTCGGCCTACTTTCTGTCTGGCACAAACGCCTCAGTAAGTAGTGCTGGTAGCTATTCTGATGGGCTGTTTTTAGATCTTTGGGTGGTGCTCTGCGGATGCTTTGCTGTTTCTGCCATGCTTTTGCCTGGTATATCGGGAAGCTACATTTTGAATATCTTAGGAATGTATGGGACAGTTTTGGGGGCATTAGTCACTTGGGTAGATGCATTAAAGATTGGGGTGTTTGATGTGCCATCATTTCGCATTATAGCAAGTATGGTGTTAGGGATTGCTTGTGGAGCCATTTTATTTTCACGCATAGTTCGTTATCTTTTGGCAACCTATCGTACAGCTACACTTGCAGTGCTAGTTGGGTTTATGGTAGGGGCGTTGGGCTCTGTGTGGCCTTTTTGGACCTATGCATACAATCCAATAACGCATAAGTTGCAGCTGATTGACCCTATACTACCAGATGTAACCTCTGGGCTTTTTGCACTTTCGTGCGTTTTCTTTGCGGTGGGGGTGTCTGCTGTATTTTTGGTAGAGAGCCTTGCTAAGCAAAAAACCCAGTGCGCCGGCTAAGCAAAAGACACAATGTGTCGGCGTTGGCGGGTAAGGGGATCTGTACATAAAGACCCCCTTACTAAAAACTAGGCTCTTGATAGCCAGTAGTCGCCTGAGCGGATAATTGAGGTACTTGAAGTGCCCCACTTTGCGGCGGCACTATCTAATGAATTGAGTACAAAATAGCCATGAATCAACCCAAGTACTGTAGCCCCTGTGGTGCCAATTATACCAGCTGATATAAAATGAGAAATCGTTGCCGCACCAATTAGAGCTGTGGTACATGCCTTAAGTATGTGTATTTTATAATCTTCAAGTGCTGCTTCTTTTGCAACTAAGTAGGTTATGGGGTGTATGATAGCCTGGGCAAGGCCATTGATGGCGCCTATAACTCCAGCTTTATGGCATTGACTTATCTCAGATCCTAACGCTAATAGGTAGCCTGCACAGTACCCAGCTCCAGCATAGCAGCCAACTTCTCCGACGAATGTGCTAATCATATGTAAAATCTCCTTAGTTTATGGTAAGGATGGAATATTGTAGATAGTGCTATTTTTGATCAACAACTTAAGTAACTTGTTCTTGTATTGCTTCATAAGTTCTTATATGATATAACTTTAATTTATTATTTTATATTAATGTGATTTTTTAATGCATACTTCTTCGAGCCTGACAGCATTGCCAGTAGAATCGTGGCGAGTTTCCACAGAACGCACCAAAGAGTTAGAAAAACTCTTATCTGGGGTTGAGTTAACTTTGGATGTAGTAACAGCACTTACAGGATCCTTAGACGATCGAGTTGCTAAGATATATGAGAGCTCTGTTCGTGCCACACTTCCGAAATTGGGTTTTGATTCAGAATCGATGAACTATGATTGCGTCCACTCTTATGGCCCACAGTTGCAAGCGCGTTGTGAAAAGGCAGTCATTTTATGGACACATCATTTGGATGTGTTAAAGGAACAAGACCCTGAAAGGGGCATGTATAGAGATGTTGAAATGCTTACCTCGCGTTATGCCGACCGCGAAATGGATGTAGGGGCCGTTGTTCACTTAATGGATGGTTTTTTTGTTGTGGATAGACTCTTTACAGCAGGTGGTGCTTGCGTGTCGATTCTTAAGGGTATGCAGGGGCAGTTCCCTAAAATTGTTTGTCGCGGGACGGCTGTTGGTTTTCGTGCGGCAGGCAGTGTTTTAAGTATATTTGATGATATATCCGAGCAGATAGGGCAAAATGGTGTTCAAGCTGTATGGCCTGATTTAAAAAAATACATAGATGAAAATGCTATTACGAATGTAGAGGTTCTTGGTAAAAGTTTAGGTGGAGGCCATGCGCAAGCTTTGGCCGTGCTTTTAGAGGGCCATGGTACATGTGTTGATCATCTTGTTACCAATGCAGCAGTTGGTGTTGGTGATGATGTCAACGACGTATTTAATAGTAGGATCCTTGCAAATCGTGAGAAGCCTTTTAAAATTACTGTTATGCGTTCAGGTGGAGATCATGAAAAAGATGAGGTAGACTACGTTCCACTAATAGGCGGATCACATCTTGGGCTAGGGGCTTCACGTGATAAAGTTGCAATTTCTATATGCTACCTTGGCTTGCCTGACCAGGATATTCAAACACCAAACCCTGAGGCCTCATTAATGCAAATGGGTGTAAGACTTGTTAATTCTTTAGTAAAGGCTCACTCGCGTCAAAACACCTGGAAAAAGTTTCAGGTAAAAAAGATTGAAGAATACCAAGAGGTTCAGAAGCAACTAGCCTTGGGTAATGGAACAGAGTCGTATCGACGATCAATTGCTCGGGTATTGGCCTTCATCTTCCCAACTATATTGCGCCATGAGTATTTTGCCGATTACTTCGAAATGAATCGCTAAAGTTAGCAGGTGTTGATTTCAGCAGATATTCAAGCAAAAGTTACCTTTAGAAAAACGGTTCAATCAACTCCCTCAGTGAACTCAGTGCCTCGGTGGTTTGCAACAAGGTCATGCGTTACTGCATTCCGTAGTGGTTGGTGGGGGTACTAACGGGGGTGTAAAAGACCTTGTGAAGGCAAAGGCCGCAAGCAGGAGCTGTGATGCCGGCGTCGGCTCTTTTGCCATTGGCGAGGATTGTCGCAAGGGTTCCAGGCGAAATTTTTCCTTGGGCAACATAGACAAGCGTTCCAACAATATTACGACACATTTTGTAGAGAAAATTATTGGCGGTGATTTTGATTTCTAATACATTGGCTGTTGCGTCATGTAGGTCGATAGAAAAAATTGTACGTACAGTATCGTTGTACTCTTTGCCTTTTCGGTGGTTGCGGAAGGCTATAAAGTTATGTTCGCCAAGTAAGATGTGTGCCCCTGTGGCCATTTTTTCGCGATCTAGGGTGTCAGGCATATGCCAGTGAGTAAATCTAAGGGCGGGTAGTAGTGTTGGGCCTGTATAGATGCGGTAGATGTACTGCTTTGCCTTGGTGGCAAGTGTTGCATGAAAGGTCTCTTCTGCCTTGGTGCATGAAAGAATGCGGATGTCATCGGGCAGTAATGAGTTTAGGCCACGATGAAGCTTTTCAAGGTCAAGGGTTGCGTCTTGTATAACGCAGTTTATCACTTGCCCTTCAGCATGAACACCGCGGTCGGTACGGCTGGCAGCTTGAATTGGCACAGGGTGCTGCAAAATCTGCTCTAAGACGCTTTGGATGGTATATTCCACGCTAGGTTGTGCTGGGTCAAAGTTAGTTTTTTGCCAGCCAAGATAGCGTGTACCATCGTAGGCAAGGGTCATCATCAGGTTTTGCACGAGAGTATGTTACCCTTGTTTAAAAAGAAGAAGCACGCCTGCTGCAAAGCGTTGTACTGCAATCAGAACTAAAACCATGCCCATCAATTTTTCACATGCAGTTACACCACTTGTTCCAATTAAGCTGAGCACTCGCTTTGAATTTATTAAGATAACACTTGAAATAGACCAAGCAATAACTATGGCAACAAGTAATGGCCATGTGCGCGTTTCTGTCTCGGCAAAAAGCATTATCGTAGCAAGTAGTGCTGGGCCTGAGATAAGCGGAATGGCCATAGGTACGATAAACGGCTCTCCCTCAGGAAGTTGAGAGTCTTCAGTAGTAGGCTGCGGGAATATAATTTTTAGAGCGACTAAAAATAGGATAAGTCCTGATGCTAAGTAGACTGAGGTATGCGATACAGCAAGTAGTGAGAAAATAAATTCACCTAGCATAGCAAACGCTAGCATAAATCCAAGAGCAATACCCATTTCGCGGAAAATAATAAAATTTTGCCTTTTAGGGCTAATGCCATCAAGGCAGTTTAAAAATGCTTTAATTTGACCCATTGGATCGATGATAAGAAACAGGATAAGTGTTAATGTTGCGAGGGTCATTTTAGTTGAACTCCTTTAAGAACATGGTAAAGCCTTTTACAAAAATTTCCATAGAGATAATAGCTAATATCATCCCCATGAGCTGCTCGAGGGCATAAAGGCCTCTTTTTCCTAGCAGCCTTTGAAGGTACGATGAGCTTATTACAACTGCAGTGATGCCAGCCCAAGCGATAACGATGGCAAAAAATATTTTAAATGTATTTTGCTCTCTGGCTGAATAGTACATAATTGTAGAAAGCACTCCTCCTCCTGTGAGAAGAGGTACGGCGATAGGAACGATAAAAGGCTCGATAGCCTGCCCATCTTTGCCGGCGCTTTGATGAGAGGGGAATATCATGCCGATGGCGATAAGCAATAAAACGCTGCCCCCAGCTAAGCTGATGGCGTAGGGTTTTATTTGGATGAGCTCAAAGAATATCTGACCTACGAAGAGAAAAAACAGGGCTAAACAAAATGAAATAGCCGTTTCTCTAAGGAGGATAGTTCGTTGCCTTTGAAAATCAAAGTTTTTAACCAAAGCAACAAAAGCTGGTGCATTTCCAATAGGGTTTGCCACCAAAAACAGTGCAAGAGCAATTTGCCAAATCGTCACAATTTACCTATGTGTTATTCGCATCTCTTCTGGATTCAGTAAGATGCCGGAATATGTTTATTTCGTTCGTTAGACCTTGCAGAACTCCTAGTCCTATTGCCAATGTAATACTAAGTGGCGGAATAGTAGTCAAAAAAATTGACGAAATAATTGCAATAAGTGGTCGTATGCCATACACACTATTTACTAATCGTATTGCCGCATGGGTAGCATCTTGGCAAAAGGTATAGTCTTCAAATACTTTTCTTGTAATTGCCGTAGCAGCGTACGCTATAGAGCCAATAAAAACCACTTGAAAAAATGGGAGTTTCCATACTCCGTACGCAAGCTTGCATACAGCAATAGAAATGCCCCCAGAGTAGGTATGGCGCAGAATCTCGGGTTGCAGCGAGCTCCAGTAGTCAGTTTGTTCGCTATCAGACTCATTGTAAATGGCAGGCTCCCATCCATCTCTTCCGGCGCCTTGTGTTGCCCAGGTCATCTGGCTGCAAGAACAAGTTGATGTTTCATGCGCTGTACTGCCTCTTCTATAGTTTTACGGGAACCAAAGCCGCTAACACGTATAAAACCCTCTCCTGCGGGGCCAAAGCCTGATCCTGGAGTGGTAACTATGTGTGCCTGCTCGAGAAGTAAGTCAAAAGCTTCCCATGAGCTAAGGCCATTAATGCGAGCCCAAACGTAAGGGGAGTGTTGCCCGCCGTAGGTTTCAAAGCCTAGCTCTTTAAGCGTTGCTGCAATCATACGTGTGTTCTCTAGGTAAAAGCTGGTTTGTGCCTCTACCTCTTTCATGCCCTCAGGACTAAGTACTGCAATACCACCTTTTTGTGAAAGAACAGACGCGCCATTGAAGAATGTGCCATTAATACGCGTCCAAACTGGTTTTATTGGTGTGCCGTCGCGATAACGCAGCTCTTCAGGTACTACAGTCCAGCCAAGTCGAACACCGCTGAATCCTGCTATTTTTGAAAAAGAGCCAAGCTCTATGGCTACTTCTTTTGCGCCTTCTATCTCATATATGCTTTTAGGTGAGTCATCTTGTATGTAAAAGCCGTAGGCTGAATCAAATATAATTAAAATTTTCTGTTTTCGCGCGTAAGAAACGATTTCTTGTAGTTGTTCTTTGGTGAAGATAGTTCCTGTTGGATTGTTAGGAAGGCACAAAAATAGGATGTCGCAACCTTTAGCTTGTGTGATGTCTGGCACAAAGTTATTTTCTGGATTGCAGGGCAGGTAGGTAATTTCTCCGCCGCGGTAAATGAGTGTGCTGTCAAGATATACAGGATAGGCTGGGTCTTGCAGGGCAATTTTTGCATCCTGGCTAAATAAAAGCTGCAAGCGGCCGATGTCACACTTTGCTCCGTCTGATACAAAAATATCTTCAGGTGATACAACACCGTTGTAGACTGTTTTGCTTATTGCCTGGCGAAGCTCGAGACTGCCTTGCTCTGGCCCATAGCCTGTATAGCCACTTTGTGTGCCAAGAGCAGTGGCGGCTTCATTGAGTTTTGAGGTAATGTAGGGGCCTATAGGCTCTGTAGTGTCACCTATTCCAAGACGAATGATTTTGGCATCAGGATTTTTTTCGCTAAAGGCATTGGCTCTCGTGCGAACTTCCTGAAAAAGGTAGCGGCTTGGAACTTTATCGAAATGTTGGTTACGGATCATACGAGGGCCTCAATAGTTGCTTCTTGTTCTAGTGTTTTTTTGCAGGCTTCAAAAGCTATAGCCAGTTGGTTTTGTGTAGCGCTTGATGCCTTGGTAAGAGGTAGTCGTAAGTAGCCAGAGTCAAGGTTTGCTAAGTGCATCAGATGTTTGATAGCAATTGGGTTTGATTCAAGCGATACGGCTTGCAGTAGAGGCTTTATTGCGTAGTGTATCGAACGCGCTTGGGCTACATTGCCTGATTGCATTGCTTGAACAAGTTGCACCATTGTTCTTGGGATTAAATTGGAAATAACAGACATAACGCCATGAGCACCTATTGCCATCATTGGTATGGTTACAGGATCGTCTCCGCAAATAAGGCTAAACCCTGGCTTCTTGTGGCAGATTTTTTCTATGATATCTGTACTTTGCTGAAAGCTGCCGCTACATTCTTTAACGCCAAAGATGTTTGGAAGCTGAGCTATGCGTTGTAGGGTAGCTACTTCAATATTAACATTGCAGCGACCGGGGATGTTGTATACACAAATAGGCAGCTTTACAGCAGAGCTTATAGCTTCGTAGTGCAAAAAGAGCCCTTCTTGCGTTGGCTTGTTAAGGTATGGGGTGATGACCTGGATTGAATCAGCGCCAAGATCTGCAGCACGTTTTGCGAGCTCTACAGCTTTTTTAGTAGAGGGCGATCCGCATCCCACCATGATAGGTACTTTACCCTTTAGCTGCTTTACAGCATGTGCTATGAGCTGATCTCGTTCAAAATCTTCGACGGTGGCAGGCTCGCCAGTTGTTCCCAGGAGTACTACAGCATCAACTTGGGCTTGCTCTTGGCGATATAAAAGTGTTTCAAGAGTCTTTAGGCACAGGTTGCCAGCGTTGTCAAATGGTGTTATGAGGGCAGTGTATAGACCTTTCATTTCGGCGTTTGTAGTCATTTAAGCTTTGCTCTTTTTATGCAGTTTTGAATAGATTTTTTCTTCGATCATATCATCTAGTGAATACCACCCCTTTTTGTCGATAAGCCAAAAGGCAGCTTCTAGGGCGCCTCGAGCAAAGCCTTCGCGGTTGCGGGCTTTGTGGCTGAGAGTGATGGTATCTTCGCAAGAATCAAACATAATTTCATGAGTGCCGGGATGAAATCCTGAGCGATGAGAAGAAAAATGAATATGATTTGTATCAAGACCCTTTGCTTTTGCTAGGTCATGGCACAGCGATCTTTCGGGGTAGTGTTGCATGACTTTGTCAGCAAGGGCAATGGCAGTGCCAGATGGGGCATCTTGCTTTTGTCTGTGATGCACTTCCATCATGCCAACGTCATATTGAGGAAAGGCACTAAAAAGCTCTGCTGCGTGCGCTATGACTCTTGAAAAGATGGCTACACCAAGTGAAAAATTGGGGGCATATAAAAGTGAGCCCATACAGTCATTAACAATTTTTTTTGCTTCTTTTTCTTGCTTTTCCCAGCCGGTTGTTCCAACGAGAATTGGCTTTTGCGCTGAGGATAAAAGAAGTATGCGCTGGCATATATCTTTTGCAGAGGAAAAATCAAAGACCACATCACAGCCATCTATAGCCTCTTGTGTAAGGGTATTATAGCCTATGCATGCTTCAGGAAGATCTTTTGGCGCAGAGGTAACGTGATTGCTGATGACACCCGATATGGCAATGCCATACTGCGGTGCAAGATGTGCTATTAGACGACCCATTTTTCCATAGCCAATAAGTAGTGCTCGCATCATATGGTGTGTATCCTTTTTTGCTACTCGATATTGAGCATAACTTTAGCTGGTTTTCACCCCTTTTGCCAGTAAAAAGTGTAAAAACCAAGCGGGTGAGTAATTACATAGGGGTCAAGCCTAGGGTGTTGATTTAACCTGTTTTTTAACCAATGATTTTAATGCAAGCTTTGTCTATGAAAAAGTGGTGCTAACTATTTTGTGCTAAAGCTCACTTAGATCGACTTATCGAAGCCCAGAGCGACCTTTGGGAGCTTTGGGAAAAGAGAAAATCTATAGGAGTCTGACTGAGGACGATTCAATCACGCGCTATGGACAAATTGAAATAAATATATGTGAGTTGAATCGTCCTCAGCCGGACTCTGAAGTCTATTTTCCAACCACCCACAGCTCCCTAAGCGGTCGCAATGGGCTTTAATAAGTCGCCCTGTAGGGCTCTAAAACTGTTATTAAAGGACAAATGTTACAGATGAGTTATTGCATAAAAACGTGCTTTAATAAACACCATAGGTCAAGCCCAATACTCATTGATTAGAGCGATGGAACGATCAAAACGATAAAAATATGAAAAAATAAAAAACACATTCAGTACCTGGAAGGTACCGATCATTTGAATTTTCATTGTTATTATCGTTTCTTCGTTCGAATCGTTAATTTTTTAGTTTAAGTGAACGGTATTGAGCCTGACACCGTTTTTGACCCCGTTTTTAAATAACCACTGAGCCCTGCTAGCCGTCGGCAGGCTCGGTGGTTAATTATGCAACAAGGCCAAAGTTCAGTCAAAGAATTACACAAGACTGCTGCTTGTCTTCTAAGGTATGTGAATAATCCCAAACGTGTAATTGTTCTTTGAGCCGGGGGTCAGACGTGAGCCGGGGGTCAGACGTGACTTATTGAGCCGTAAAAGTCGGGGGTCAAGTCGGGGGTCAGACGTGGGCTGTCAAAAACTTTAGATTTTAAAACTAAAAATTTCTTGTAACGTGTGACCGTTTTTCTTCCGGTTTAGGGAGTGTTGACGCCGAGTAAATGTTTGCAATTATCCTGCTTATCCTGCCCGCGCTAGCGTATCCTGCGTATCTTGTTCTTTTCTGTTGTAAACA
>JBGSSB010000050.1:0-24749 GCA_041737255.1 Chlamydiales bacterium
TTCGAAAGTTTGTACATGATCTTTATCTGTGAAATTGACATACTCTTTCATGAGTTACCCTCTGTTATTTGTTTTTTGACGAAAACCTTACTGAGGGTACACTCTTTTTATTTCAAACACAACTTCTGATCATATCTCAAAAGCGAACTGTTTTTTGATAAATCAACAGATTTCCCGCTAATATAAAACGGACTATTTTGTAATTCAAGTTTCGGATGCGGCTGAGAATAATTTATATGCGGGGGGAATTTCTTATTTTTTATAGACAAGACAGCTTTAATAAAAGACAAAATACCAGCTGCTGCTGCTGTATGGCCATAATTATTTTTGGCTGACCCTAATGCGCAAATACTACCCAGACGCGTCCTAAAAGCCTGCTTTAATGCTGCCAATTCAATCTGATCGCCCAACTGGGTTCCTGTCCCATGGCACTCTACAAAGCGTAAGCTGGCAGGATCTATTTCGGCCGTTTGATAGCACTGCTGCAATACATCCAATTGGCCATTAATGCTTGGAGAATAATATCCCACTTTATTATTTCCATCATTATTAATAGCACTGCCCTTAATAACAGCATAAATGGAATCCCCGTCATTAATAGCATCTTCAAGGCGCTTTAGAACAACGGCCCCAACACCATCACCCTCCACTATACCATCAGCATTACTATCAAAAGCCCTAAGGTGCCCGTCTCGTGAGTATACTCCTCCTTCATGATAAAAATGACCAAACTTTATTGGAAGCTTTATAGAAGCCCCCCCCTGCCACGGCAACCTGACATTCCCCTGTCAACAAGGCTCTGCAGGCCAAATGCACTGCAACAAGAGATGTTGAACAAGCTGTTTGCACAGCAACACTAGGACCTGTTAAATTGAGCTTGTATGAAACACGCGTGCAAATAAAATCTTTATCATCAAACTGATTGAGATCCAGCCTTGCTTTGTCACCATTCTTTAAAATATTCTGAAGGGGCCAGTATAAATTAAAAAATGCACCGGCATATAAGCCTATAGACCCTGTATATAGGCCAGGAATACACCCTGCATCCTCAAGCGCTTCCCAAACTGTCTCATAGAGCAGTCGTTCTTGAGGCTCAATATGATCTGCTTCTTTGCCACGATAATTAAAAAACTCGGCATCAAATAGTTCTGCATTTTCAACTATAGCCTTTACCCTGATGAAAGAAGGATCGTTCAAGACTTCTTTCCCAACTCCACAACTACTTAACTCTTCATCACTAAAATGGGTGATTTGTTCTTTACCGCCTAGAAGACTCTGCCACAGCTGTTGGGGGTTTACTGCACCGGGAAAACGACATCCAATGCCAATGACAGCAATTTCAAGACCATTCATTTGCTTCTGCTTACAGTACTCTTCGTACATAATCAAGCACCTATTCATTCGGCTTTAGTAAAAGATACTTTTAACCATTAAAAGCCAACTTTCTACGAGCGGTTTTTTTCGACGGCAAGAAATTTACCAGGTATAAGGATCAAAGAAAAGCACTTTCGCATTATTTTCTTAATCACTTCAAAAGCAGAACTGCAAATGATAAGGCATTAGTGAGCGCCTAAAGGGCCAAGATCTCGCAAGGGGGTAAAATCCTCTAGCATATTTCCAAAAAATACTTAAGTAAATCATCACCTTTTCTAGAGATTATGGAAATTTCCGAGCAATAAAAACCCTATTTCATGTTATGCTACTTCCGGTTTTAACTAAGGGTAATAATGAAGCGGATTACAGTACTTCCCAATATCATCACAGCATTTGCGCTTTCTTGCGGATTATTCGTCATATTTAAAATGACAATGACTGAGAACGGCCACGCCACATATCCAGTCCTCCTAGCAACCACAGGTATTCTGCTAATGGCTGCCGTAGCTGATCTGCTCGATGGAGCTTTGGCGCGTGCCATGAAAGTTGAAAGTGAATTCGGCGGACTTTTTGACTCCTTAGCAGATGCGATCTCTTTTGGCGTTGCCCCTTCTGTGATCGCCCTAAAAAGCCTTTCAGTACAACCTGGTACGCAACTAGCCTTCTTTGTCACAATTGCCGCAACTATTTTCTCTGTCTGCGGGGTCCTTCGCCTTGTTCGCTTTAACATCACTAAAGCACAGGCAAAAGGCAACATAGAACACATGAAAGCCAATAACAAAAACTTTACAGGCCTTCCAATACCTGCTGCTGCCGCGGCAGCAGTTTCTGGTAACCTCATTTTGGTCTCAGAAGAATTTAAAAGCCAATTTTCCATTAGTGATGAAACGAGAGCCTGGATTATGATTGCACAATTAATACTCCTCGGTTACTTCATGCTATGCCGGTGGAAATTCCCCAGTCTTAAAACACTTCAGCTACCTGTAGCATCCTTCCAAGTACTCTTCTCAACTGTTGTAAGTACTGTCATAATTTTTTATGGTCTTCTTCATTATTTCGCAATTATCTTTTTTATCAGTTCTTGGGGTTATCTTTTCATAGCATGGCTCTTTTCTATCATCCGAATCATTTCCGGAAAAAAGTCCAAGGTACTAGAAGACTATGAACCTGATCTCGCAGATAACTTTACAGAAGAATGCTAGCAAGGCATTTTGAAGTTTTTACTACGTGCAGGACTTGCAATGGTGTATGCAAATTATTAAGCTACGTAAGCCAAAAAGAACGTCATCAGTAATATGATCACAACTTCTTGAAGACATTTCATAAATTTCCATTCCACCACGACTCCAGCTAGGCATATTTTTGTATGGCGTAAGTAAATACTCAACAAGTGTACTGACGTTAGTCCCTTCACAGCATGTCCCACCCCAAACAACCTACACAAAAAGTGAAATATAAAAAATACCGATGCTATTCGCAAAAGCTTCACTCTTAATAATTACAGGCTTTAATCTCGCCACAGTTAAGTCCTTCGACATCTAAAAATTTCGCTATTACATCAAGAATGTTGTCAGGGGCAACTTCTACTGTTACATGAATTCCAGTAATCATCTGACTACCAAGTGTGCAAGATGCCTTAACGAGACAATTATTAACTGCACTGTTTACGTTACGCGCAAGGCCTGCTATAACCGTCCAGGTTGTATCATCAATCTTAACAGCTGAGATCATTGATCCTTTTAGTTGAGCCCCGGCAGGTAAAATTATTGCACGAAACAGGCCCACAACTTCTGCTGGGCTATTATTAACAGTCTGCACAGTTTTCCCATACATGGACCCCGATATCAAAACACTCGTCGAAAGAGAACTAGCATATTCCTGATTAGGATATAACGGCTTAAATAGTTGTTCAAAAGCTTGAATAGCATGCGGAGCAGGAAATGTCATAAATAAAATCCTTTATTTGTGAAGGTCGTTTAAAAGTGTGTTTGTTAAATGAAAACAGATTCTATCGGGTTTAGCTCACGTGTTAGAGCTTCTCGATCTTTGTGGGTAAGAAATAAATAATCTACGCAATTTAGCGATGCAAGACTTGCTACAAGTTCAGCATCTGCGGATGCACCCATAACAGCAACAACAAGCTCGCGAGATGTTGATTCAGCTGCCTGACGCAACGACTTTAAAAGCTTAGAGTCAAGCTCATGTGAAACATCAAGGCCAAAAAGAAAAAATTTATTGCCGTTTAGTGCTTGACGAAGGGCCGCTAAATGCTCTTCGGCGAAAATTTTATGATTAGCATGAATCTCAATGAGGCGTCTAGCTACCTCAGATAAGGTAACACGGGCACAGCCCACTTTTTCAACAGCTACTTGAGCTGCTATATTTGCCAATTGTGTCGCCTCAGCCAATGACAGCTTATTAGCAAGCGAGCAAGCAAGCATTGCCAGCACAGTATCTCCAGCACCCGTTACATCTTTTACCTCACGGGGCTGAACCGGGTAATCTTCTTGTCTTCCTTCTGGATAAAAAAGCGAAATACCAGCTTCTGAGCGAGTGATTAGGAGTGTATCAACAGCAACAGATTTAAAAATATGGTTAGATACATCAAGTAAGCTTTTGCAACTAGATGGCGCCGCAGCATAGGCCTCTGATAAATTAGGTTTTAATATTGTAGATCCTCCATACCTTGTAAAATCATTACCTTTAGGATCTGAAACTACAGGTATTCCCCTCTTTTTTGCAGCAGCAATCAAGCAGGAAAGAACCTTCGTAGATAAAAAACCCTTAGCATAATCAGAAATTGCTACTAGATCGCATGATGCGACAAGATTTGGAATGGCTTGCAATACTTGGTTTTCTGTATCCACTGATAAAGTATTTGCAGGCTCATGATCGATTCGTACAATCTGCTGACTTGATGCAATAACCCGTGTCTTGTAGGGAGTGTGGAAGCTTTTTTCAACAAAAAGCCCTGCTACGTCTGCTCCTTCATTTGCAAGGGACTGGGTTAGAGCTTTTCCTACTAAATCATCACCAACTCGCCCAAGGCAAATAACCTTCATGCCCATCGAAATAAGATTTAACATCACATTTCCTGCACCACCTGGTCTCTCCTCTTCGCGCTCTACTAATACAACAGGCACAGGTGCCTCAGGAGAGATGCGTTTAGCGACACCAAAAGTATAGCGATCAAGAACTAAGTCTCCAGCCACAAGCACTGTTTTTGCCTGTAGGCTATTGAAGACATGAGCTAAGGTTACCATCGAGTACTCGTAAGAAGGTAGTTTGAAACATAATCATAGACCGCATCTTCAAAAAGCATGCAGTTGGCCTTGTCGCCGAGAGCTTTTCTAGTTTTTGTCATATCAGCTTGTGTAAAGTACTGATATTTACCCTTTAAATCCGCCGGCATTTCAGTATATGTAATATTCTCAGGCTTGTTAAGAGCTTTGAAAACTGCCTTTGCTAAACGATTCCAAGAGATAGCCTCACCGCTTCCAATATTAAATATCCCTGCGGCTGGGTTATCTAAAAATGCACAGGTCATTTTTGCTGCATCTTTAACGTAAATAAAATCACGTTTTTGCTCGCCATTGGCGTACGTTGCAGGCAGATCTGACTCAAAGAGACGTATTACGCCATTATCTCGAACTTCCGGAACCATTCGGACAAGGGCTGAACACATACGTCCTTTATGGTACTCATTCGGACCGTAAACATTAAAATACTTAAGCCCTACTATTTTATCCAAAACACCCTGTTGCAGGGCCCAAAGATCAAATAGCTGCTTTGAAAAGCCATACATATTAAGAGGAGCTAACTCGCTAATGCCATCATGATTATCTGTAAAACCACTAACACGAGCACCATAGGTAGCTGCAGATGATGCATAGATGAAACGAATGCTATTTTTTAAAGCATACTCGGCAAGACGCACTGTATAACGATAATTATTTTCGAGCAGATAATTTGCATCTAATTCTACAGTACTACTGCAGGCGCCTAGATGTATAAATGCTTGAATATCTTGTTCTCTGCCTTTTAGCCACTCAAAAAGGTCGCTTTTATGCAAGAGGTCAGCAACAGTTTTGCCAACAAGATTTTTCCATTTTTCTGTTGTCCCTAGGTTATCGACTACTACGATATTCTGGAAACCTAAATCATTGAGATGACGGACGACGCATGAGCCAATAAAGCCAGCCCCGCCCGTTACGATGATTGCCTTAGAATCAGACCGCTTCATGAGCGTGAGCACCTTCTACAAGCACTTTAAGATGAATAAGAGCTTCCACGCCTTCTTTAAGGCGAAGTGTAATCTCATGTACACCAGTTTGCTTAATAGGATGCTTCAGCGGTAGCGCGCGCTTATCTAACTCGATGCCTGATTGCATCTTGATCAAATGAAGAATGTCATGGGTTGAAACACTACCATACATATGACCATCGTGATCTACTTTCACTTCTACAGTAAAAGCAGTGTCTGTAAGACGAGCAGCAATTTCTTCAGATGCTTTGCGATCAACTGCTGCTTTTGCTCTGCGTTCTTCTTGCAGGCGAGCCTGACGACGAACAGCATTAGCATCAGCAACAAGTGCAAACTTCTTTGGAATAAGAAAGTTATACGCATAGCCAGATTTAACAGCGACGATCTCGCCTTTTTGACCTACATGATCAATGTCTTCTAGTAATAAGATTTTAGTTGCCATTAGTATACCTTTTCGTGATTAACTTTCTGCTACAAACGGAAGCAATGCAACGTGACGAGCACGCTTAATAGCTTTAGCTAAACGTCTTTGAAAATAGGCAGAAACGCCAGTGATTCGACGTGGCAAAATTTTGCCTCGTTCTGTGATGAACTTTAAAAGAGTTTCGATATCTTTATAGTCGATCTCTTTAAAGTTGGCAGTAGTAAATGGGCAACGCTTTCTTTTGCGCATTTTAGGATCTGTAGGATCCGCAGACATTCTTTTTTTCGGAGCTGATCTTGAGTACGAACTCGAACTTGAGCTTGAACCGGCATTTGAATGCATATCTGGGGTTGATGACATATGATTCATTCCTCTTATTGTTCAGGAAGTTGTTTAAATTTTATCTCTTCAAGCACAGTATCTGTGCGAAGTGTGACAAAACGAAGAAGGCTTTCATTTAGGTGATATTCCTGCCAAAGATCACTAACATCTTCGGTTGGCAAGTTGAAGTACACTAAATAGTAGTACCCTTCTTTTTGACGGTTAATTTCATAAGCAAGACGACGTCTGCCTTGATCATGTATTTTTACAATCTCTCCGCCACGATTAGTAACACCGCTTTTGATTTTTTCAAAGGCGTGATTGCGGGAATCTTCGCTAATATGCGCATTGAGCACATACATGCCTTCATAAAGCATTTGCTTTTTTTGTTTTTGTTCTTTCATACTTTATCCTTCTCTATCTTTAAACTTGTAACACGATTAACATCACTTGCTACTTTTGAAAAGTCTTCTACAAGAAGCCTTTTCAATCCTATAAGGGCATCTTCAATCACTTTGGGAAGCATTTTGGCTTCTTCTTGGTTAAATCCTCCAAGCACATAATTGCTTTGAGAACCTAAAGTAGGTCGCCCTATGCCAATTCTAAGTCTGGCAAACTGGTTAGTTCCTAAGTGTTCTTCTAGGCTTTTTATGCCGTTGTGGCCACCAGAGCCACCAAATGCTTTCAAGCGCAGCTGCCCAAAAGGCAAGTCCATGTCATCTACTACCACGAGCACTTTGCTTGTAGCAATTTGGAAGTAGCGAAGTAATTTTTGTACCGCTCTTCCACTTTCGTTCATATATGTTGTTGGCAGTAGCAGCTCAAGGCCGCTTGTCTTAGCTCTATATCCCTCAAATCGATCTTCTTTACGAAAAGTTATAGCTAAATCATCGGCCAGTGCTTGAAGCACCATAAAACCAATGTTATGCCTCGTCTTTTCATATTCTTTTCCGGGATTGCCCAGTCCTACAACTACCAACATCTCTTATTTACTTCTTAACCACACTTACAATTACATCGTTTGGCTTTTGAAGCGCACGTACATCCTTAGGGATGACAAGATCAGATACACGGCGATTTTGGTTAAGTCCAAGTTCCTTAACATCGATTTCAAAATGTGAAGGAATATTGCGTGGCAAACAACGAACTTTAAGGTGGCGAATAAGTGTACGTAAGAAGCCACCTAGCTTAACACCTGAACAGTCTACAAGGTTTGTGTGTACAATAGGTACTTTTATGTCAATTAACGAGCTATCATGCAGCTCTTGAAAATCAAGATGCAACACTTGGTACGTTGTTGGCTTATACTGAATATCTTTAATGACTCCACGACGTGTTTTGCCTTTTGAATCTTTCAGGGCAAAAATAGTCGTTGGCAAAAAGCCTGGTGTCAACTGACGCAAGACAGTTTCAAATTCAATTTGTCCGCAGCTTGCAGTATCTGCAGGTTTTCCGTTTGAATATATACAAACAGGAATACGTTTTTCTCGACGAAGTGACTTTGCTTCGCCTTTAGTTTTAGCCGATCTTTCTGAGATCTGGAGCTCTAGGTCCATGAATCCTCCAACACAATTCAAATATATAATGACTATCTCGATAGCGCCTCTGCTATCGCAACTATTTTGTTGTAAAACGTTCTTTCTGACAAGTGAGGGCGGATGCAAAGAGATTTGCAACCGATACGATATGTATTTTAGGACACGCAAGCACTTTAGAGTCTAACTTGACACTATCACTAACAAACAGTCGTTCAATAGGACTGCTAGCAATACGATCAAGAGCCTCCTCAACAAAGAGACCGTGAGAAACCACGGCAATAATACTTTTCGCGCCCTTCCCTTGGCAGACATTAGCTGCTGACAACAGTGTTCCGGCCGTAGAACAAACATCGTCAGCGAGAAGAACGATCTTATTTTTAACCTCTCCCATTAAGGAGAGCATTGTGACCTTGTGTGCATCGATTCGCCTTTTTTCAATTAGCGCAAGAGGGCTTGAAAGCTCCCTAGCTAGTTTGGCGACGAGTTTTGCACTGCCAAGATCTGGCCCAACTACAACTAAATCGTTTGTAGAAACTTGTTGTTCTTTAAGTGCTTCAGCAAACATATGTCGCGCACTTAGATGCTCTACAGGGAAATCATAGAAGCTCTTTACAAGCTCAGCATGTAGATCCATTGTGATTAGCCCATCAACTCCTGCCAACTTTAAAAAGTCTGCAAAAAGCCTTGCGGCTACTGAGGCTCCTTCATCTTCTTGCACACTCTGTCGCGAGTAGGCAAGATAAGGACTCACTAACACAATGTGACCCGCTGCGCCTCTTCGTAAAGCATCAACAAGTAACAAAGTTTCTATCAACTGCTCATTTGGCTGTTTAGCTATAGACTGAAGGATAAACACTTGCTTTCCTGCTACAGCCCCGCCTAACTGAACGCGCATTTCGCCGTCCGGAAACCGAGCAATTGACACTGGGAAAAGAGGAATTTGCACTAACTTGCTAATTTGTTCAGCAAGTTCTGGATGCGATGAGCCAGCTATCAGTATTGATGCATTGCTCAAGAAAACCTCTTTTACTCAGCAAATTGGGGCGGAAGGATTCGAACCTCCGCATGGCGATACCAAAAACCGCTGCCTTACCGCTTGGCGACGCCCCAGAAAAATGAAGCTTAGATCGTACTCAATATTGCTATATTTTCGCAAGTGATAATCGCTGTAATTCGGCTTTTTTTACAGACGATTCATAAACTCCACATTGTCAATAGCTAGAGATAGGGTTACCCAACAGCATAAAATACCTTAACCTAAAGATCTACCACAGCCTACCAGTCCTCCCCGCTCGGCAGAATAAACAACTTGATATTTATATTTTACCATCGTATGAAATTGTGTTTACTAAAATGGTGATGTTCAATGAAAAACCACTATAAATTATTGGCAATATGTCTGTGTCTACTGGGCATGAGTTCGAACGGGATTTGTGAATCTAAAATTAAGAGCACTACGAAATCCCATCCCCCAGAATATTGTTTTGATGGCAAAAAACTTACTCTAAGTGAGGATACATGGAAAAAGCGCCTCACACCTGAGCAATTTAGAATACTAAGAGAAGCTGGCACAGAACCACCTTTTAAAAACGCATATAACGATAACAAAGCTTATGGCATTTACCTATGCGCTGGCTGTGAACTTCCTCTTTTTGCTTCTACGTCGAAATTCGATTCTGGCACAGGTTGGCCCAGCTTTTCAGTACCGATTTGTGCTGAAAATGTGACCCTCAACATCAGTGGCTTTTTTAGACAAACTACAGAGGTAAGATGTGCGCGCTGCGACGGCCATCTTGGCGACTTATTCAAAGATGGACCAGCCCCCTCAAATAATCGTTTTTGCATTAACTCTGAATCCCTTCGCTTTACAACAAAACAGTAAAGAGGCCAACATGAGATCACTTCCACTTGTAGTTATTGGCGCCGGCGCCGCAGGACTCGTTGTTGCTGTCGGAGCAACAAAAGCCGGAAAAAAAGCACTCCTGATCGAAAAGGGCACCTACGGAGGAGACTGCACGAATTTTGGCTGCATACCTAGCAAGTCTCTTATCGCCTCAGCAGAAGCCGCTTACTCTTTTCGACAAAGCAAAGAGCTGGGGATTGATCATAGTTCACACGATTTTAATGCAGACAGAGCCTTAGCCAGAGTTCGAAAAATTGTGGATGCAGTAAAGGCCACTGAGGACGAACTTGCTTTAGCAAAAAAAGGGTTAGAAACTCTTACTGGCGAGGCATCTTTAGTAGGCCCCAACACCATTAAGGTCAATGATGAAGTCATTCACGCAGATCAAGTAGTCCTTGCCACAGGCTCCTCCCCCCATATTCCATCAGTAGAAGGCCTTACTGAAACTCCATTTCTTACAAATGAGACTCTATTTGACCTAAAAACAATCCCTAAAAGTCTCTGTGTAATCGGCGGTGGCCCAATAGGATGCGAACTAGCTCATGCATTTTTACGTCTTGGTGCCAACGTCAGCATAATCCATGCCCACAGTCGCTTGCTCAACCGGGAGGACCCGCTTGCACAAGATGCCATCCAAACACAGTTTGAAAAAGAAGGGATGAAGACCTATCTTGGCAAAAAGCCTACCCGAATAGCATTTCAGGACAATACCTTTCATATTACGCTCAATGACGGCACCAGCATCGAAGCTGAAAAGCTTCTCGTATCTACAGGCAGACGCCCTAATCTCTCTTCACTCAACCTCAACGCAGCATTAGTGGATTTCACTGAAAAGGGAGTAGTTGTCGATTCTTACGGCCGCACAAGCCAAAAACACATATGGGCTATCGGAGATATAATTGGAGCCCCATTTTTTACACATGCTGCAGAAAACCAAGCTCGAACCGTTTTAAAAAATATACTATTGCCTTCATTTTTTAAAATAAAGCAAGATCGAGCGCAACCAATTCCTCGAGTAACCTTTACAGATCCAGAAATTGCGAGCATCGGTCTTTCAGAAGCTGAAGCCACAAAGCTCTACAGCATAGCCACCTACATCGTTCCATTCAGTGCTGTAGATAGAGCAGTTACAGCATCGAGAGAAGAGGGCTTTGTAAAAATCGTTACAAAAAAATGGAGTAGTAAAATTCTAGGTTGCACAGTGGTGGGACCTAGAGCTGGAGAAATGCTAGGACAGATAAGCATGGCGATGCACGCCAATGTCCCCTTAAGGAAACTTGCAACGCTTATTCACCCATACCCAACCTATAACCAGGCCTTCAGAAAAGCTGCTGATCTTTGGTTTACTCAAACCATCCTTCCTGCGCTAAGAGCACTCTGGCCTAGAAAAACGAAATAAAGGAATTCTGCTCGTGAAAATCAATCGTTCATTATTTATTGTTATAGCTCTAGCTATTTTAACATTTGCAGCCTATTTTTTTGACCTCGGCAGATACCTTTCTCTTGATGAACTGAAAAAAAACCATATTGCACTAGAAGAATTTGTAGCCACTCACGAAATTTCAAGTCCAGTTATCTACATGACCGCTTACGCCCTAGCCGCAGCCCTGTCGTTACCTATAGGGGTATTTATGACGCTACTAGGAGGCTTTCTTTTTTCACAGCCATTTGCAACACTTTACGCAGTAACAGGCGCATCATGTGGCGCATCTATTATTTATCTTATCGCAAAAACTGCCATTGGAGATCTCCTCAAAGAAAAGGCTGGTCCTTTTCTCGCCCGTTTGTCTACTGGATTTCAGGAAAATGCCATAAGCTATATGCTATTTTTGCGACTGGTACCCATCTTCCCCTTTTGGGTAGTAAATCTTGCACCTGCATTTTTAGGTGTAGCCTTTACAACCTATGTTTGGACAACATTCGTTGGCATTATCCCAGCAACTTTTGCTTTTACTCAAGCAGGTGTTGCCCTAGGAGCTATCCTTGAAAGTAATGAGCCTTTCTCAACAAGTGCCTTACTTAATAATGATATGAAAATAGCACTAGCAGCTCTTGGAATCGTAGCTCTTATCCCAGTGTTTTTGAAGAAAAGAAAAGGAAAAAAATGATTGATTCATCAAAACTTCGCATTCACTATCAAGGACTATGCCTTGATCCTATAATAAAAATTGTAGGCACCTGTAACATCTCCCCCACAACCCTTACACTTACCGGATGCACTATAGGACTACTCATAGCACCGCTTTTAGCACTTGAGCACAATAGCCTAGGCCTTGCCGCTCTTTTACTCTCAGGATTTTTTGACACCCTCGACGGGGCACTAGCTAGGCACTCCAATACCTCATCGCCACAAGGTGCCTGCCTTGACATTGTTTCTGATCGGCTTGTAGAGTTTAGCGTTATACTCGGCCTATTTTTGATTGATCCCCAGCAAAGAGGCTTTTTATGTCTACTTATGCTAGGGAGCGTCCTTTTATGTGTCACATCCTTCCTTGTGATAGGAATATTTGAAAAAATAGACTCTCACAAAAGTTTTTACTACAGCCCGGGTATCATGGAAAGAACTGAAGCGTTTCTTTTCTTTTCATTGATGATCGTATGGCCCAATCTTTTTTCAACCTTAGCAACCCTCTTTACAGGACTTGTATTTCTTACAGCCATCATCAGAGTTGTTCAATTTTTTACAAATAGAGATAAGCCCATTATGTAGGGCCGAGGGGCCACTGCGACCGAAGGGAACTGTGGGCGCACATAATCAAGACCTCCTAGCTGAGGCAATATTGTAAATGTCCACAGAGCATCTTGAGTCGCTTAACAACAAAACGGTTTCATGCCGCAGGAGCCGATTTACTCGTCTTTGGGCTTGCTGTCAAATTTCCATCTGGATTTAAAATCCACTTCCTTAGGGCACGCGGGTGCGCCAAGGTAGGTATTGTCTCTTCGGATTTCGATCGGGTTGAGTCAGCTTTTTGCGTTGCACTACCGATTCTTTTACCTTTACCTAAAAACCCCATCAAAAATTTAGATACTATTGCCGTAAATGCTTTGGCTTTTCCTGGCATAAGCTCTTTAAAGGAGACACGCTCTTTCAGGTTTTTAAGTGACGATTCCTCAGAACAAGGTGTGAATAATGCCAAAGCAAAATCCGTGCAATTATATGTAAATATATTATACTCCAGGGAGTCTTTAAGCTTGTCATTTTCAACCATATTTTTTATTTGATTGAAGAAGTTTTCATCTATATTTACCGTTTTTGTACTCAAAAGCACTTGAGGCAAGTACTCATTCGGATCAGGACATTTTAACATCCCTTTTGTAGTTGCCAGAAAATTTCTTTTGGACTTAGTTAAAATATCTTCTGGATACAACCCAAAGCTATACACTTCTCCTGCAGGAGTTTTTAAACGAATCCAGGAGTGATCTTCAAATTCCAACCCTTTATCATCCAAGTTATCCCTATAGCAATCTGTAACAATTTCCATTTGATATTCTTTAGGTCGTTCACCTTCGGGTAATATCATGTAGGGCCGCAGTTTGTCCCACTTATCTTCATTATGTTGTATTAATCCCTCATAGTTATAGCTCCAGCCCTGGGCCTTGCCATTTTTGTCAGGCTTAATGGCCTCTTTTATAACTGCCCAACTTGTCATTTTATTATTCATGAGTATCTGTACATCATGAGTGGTTTCGTCATAGGTGATTTGATGTTTGTATATGTCGCATATAGGACGTGTAAAATGGTTTTTTTCAATAAACTGCTGCAGGCCTGGGTTGTTCTTAAAGGCATCTACAGGAATCTGTAGTCTTGCAGCTAAAAGAGCTTCTGTAAACTGCTTGCGTTCATTTTTGAATAGTTTCCCCTGCTTACCTAGCACATTATTCAAAAACCACTTCGACGCATTTATAGTTTCAGCCGCCCTTTGTGCTTCCGGAGAATTAGGCGTTAAGCTTTGCCGTGATATAGTGTGCAATTTCCCTAAAAGTTCAGTTGATGCTGCTTTTCTATGAAATAAATGATAGATTTTGTTTCGCTGCGTATAGGATCCAACATAGGGACCTTCAAAACTTTTGCTTTCTCTAGGTATCGACGGAGGATTCACTGGGGGTGGAGGTCTATTACCTATGGGAGAATGATTCATAATTTCACCACTATATAAACTGTTATCCTCTATATTTTTTATTATGAATTGTAAAAAATTAATTGTCAATAAGCGCGATCTATACTTTAAAGTTAATTTTTCGATACAAAACGGAAACTAAGTCCTACATAGAGTCGAAAATAAGGGAAGGTTTTGCAAGGTGAAGTCCTTCGAAGCCAAGGACAACGCAAAGTGATACGACAAATCAAAGAGCTCTGACATTCAGTGAAGGTCTGACACTTGGTTATGATTGGGGCCTACCCAATCACTTTTTACAGGATTTATATTCCTGACAGCCATTATCAGTGTTCTGCAATTTTAAAAAAAGAAACTATCCCTTTGTATAGGCCGTAGACTTTACTGTTAACTGGCGATATCAGGTAAACGTGATCCGTTTTTTGCTTTGCGCAAAAGGATGCGTTGGATATGACGACGATTGGCATAGAGATATTCAACGCCTGAATATAAGGCATACGCCGCACTTAAAAATAAAGCTATCGTACTAAGTTCAAACAGACCATCATCACTAAGCTTGCCAAGAGAATGTGGTATCAACAGCAAAGTAATAAAAAAGGCTACAACACCTTGGATTACCGCCTTGATTTTTCCGCTAGGTCGTGCTGCGAGGGCAAAACCTCGTAAAGCACAGATGGTGCGAAGGGTGCTAATTACAGAATCGCGATACAAAAAGACAAACACTAAGACTAGTGGCACATTCACTGGTGGCTGAGTAAAGGTTAAAAACACCGAAATACGCGAAATGCTATCAGCCATAGGGTCTAAAATCTTGCCAAGATCTGTAACCTGATTATACTTTCGAGCTATAAAGCCATCAAAGGCATCCGATAACTCATTAACACCGAGTAAAAAAAGTAGTACATATGGCAGGTATATTTGAGATATCCCGAGCGCTGTATGCTGCAGATAAACCAGCAAAAAAACAGGACTTATAAAAATACGTATAAACGTTAGGCAGTTGGCAACACTAAAGAGGGTTGGACCCCCAATAGGGTGCTGGACAATGCGCTCTATATTGCGGGCAAGTTTTTTGTTTCGCCCGCGCTGTGGATTTACATTTAAAGTAGAAGTTTCGCTCATACCTAACGATTGTATACGTTTTTCAGGATTTTTTTGTACATATCAATATAGAGGCCGCTTGAATTATTCCAGCTAAAATCTTTATTCATAGCCTGAACCATCAGCTTTTTCCACGTATCTGGCTCTGTTTTCCAGAGGTTTAACGCACGATCTAATGCAGAATCAATCCCCATCAAATCTGGGTCATCAAACACAAAGCCATTAGTCTCATCAAAAGGCTTACCACTATAGTTCACATCAAACACTGTATCGGCAAGCCCACCCGTTTTACGTACTACAGGAATAGACCCATACCTCAGTGCAATCAGCTGACCTAAACCACAAGGCTCAAAAAGCGATGGCATTAAGAAGATATCAGAACCTGCATAAAGCTTATGAGCAAGGTCCTCTTCTTGCGCTAACAAAATGCGCACATCAGGGTCTTTTGCATACTTCTGCGCAAGATTTACAAATTCGTAATGTATTGCAGGATCTGGAGTTGTTCCTAAAATTATGCACTGCATCCCCTTTTCATGGCTTTTGTGGATTGCATGCTTTATAAGTTCAACACCCTTTTGTTGCACGAGCCTTGTGATAGCCACAGCAAGCGGCTTATCTACTGCGTGATCAAGACCTAACTCATCACGCAGGCCAGCCTTGTTTGCCGCCTTACCAGACAGATCCTGGGCTGAATAGGGACTGTATATATGCGGGTCAGTTTCTGGATTCCAGTAGTTGTAATCAATTCCATTAAGAATGCCTGAAAACTTGTGTATATTTTCCTTCAAGGCAAGCTGCAAACCCTTGCCCCCCTCCGGACTTAACACCTCTTTGGCATATGTTGGAGAAACTGTTGTTGTATAATCAGAAAAGACAATCCCACCTTTAAGAAGATTTAAACTTGAACCAAAGTCTTCAAGTAATCGTCCTGGAGCATCATACCAAGCACCAGGCAAACCAATTTTATTAAGGTCTTCAACTGTGCATTGCCCCTGATAGGCAATGTTATGAATGGTGAGCACTGTACGCGTTTTTTCGAATCGTTTTTTAAAAGGCCCCTGTCGAATAAGAAACGCAATAGCCGCAGTTTCCCAATCATGTATGTGTATAATATCTGGGGTTTCTTGCTGTAAGGCAAGCCAATCAAGTGCCGCCCGAGAAAAGGACAAAAAGCGGTCTATATCATCATGACAGCCATAAATACACCCCCTATTAAAAAAGAGACTTGGGTGGTGGCTTTCCAAAAGCGTTAAGCTTTGATCATGATTAATATAGGTATGCCATATAGTGTTTTCATGCCAGCTATCTTTAAATAGCGAGCGAACACCTGTTTGACGACACTCGAGTGTAAGATTTTTTGCCTCAAGAGAGTCATATTTAGGCAGAATTATCTCTACCTTATTGCCTTTTAGCTTAAGTTCCCTATTAAGGCCCATCATAACATCAGCAAGACCCCCAACTTTTGCGATGGGAGCAACCTCAGAAGCAATCTGAACAATGTACATATACTTTTATCCTATTGGCGCAGCTTCAGTTTCCGATGTAGTAGCTACAGGGACGGGGTCAGCAAAGTCGAAGCATATTTCCTTTCTTAACCGCATAATTCCTGCCAGGTTCAAGGTCAGTAGCAGCACTTGAACTATTGACATCACAATAAGCGCTTGCGTGGTTTCTACAAAGGAAAAGATGAACAAAATTACAACACTGTACAAATAGTAGATGGTCCTACCATATTTTGGGCCAACGAACTCTGCTGTTTTAGCGCCTGCACAAAAGTACGTTATGACTGTTGTATACCCAAGCAAAAACAGAAAAAAGGGCATAAAGTAGTGCATATAAGGGAAGTAGTTAGCAAGTGCCATCTGCACAAGATGCATTGGCATGATGTCTTCTTTCCAGGTGCCTGTAATAAGTACAAGCATAACGCTCATTGTGCATATGATAAAGGTATCTAAAAATACCTCAAAAATAACAAGCGCAGCCTGCTGTGATGGGCTTTTTACTCGTGTAGCACTATGCATAATAGAAGCATACCCTACCCCAATATCGGAGCTATAGCACCCCCTACGCATACCTTGTGTTATGGCAATCAATAGAGAACTGCCTACAAATGAACCAACAGCGGCCATAGGAGTAAAAGCTGAATTAAAAATTAAACCGAACATTTCAGGAACAAGTGAAAGTGATGAAAAGAGTACATAAGACCCCATGGCCAAGTAGAGTACGATAAAAAGAGGGATAACAGTGCTGCAAATAGCACCAATTCTGCGCATACCACCTAGCTCTGCAAGTACTACCATAGCCAAAAGAACAAGCGTAACAACTGTTTTATTTAAGTCAAAATTATAGGCCAGACTATTTGTGACAACGCTAAACTGAAAAATCTCAACACCATAGATACACATAAGCACGCAAAAAATAGTGCCAGCAGCAGGTGAAATCGCGCGCGATAAAAAATACATCGGACCACCACTAAAGCTATTATCTTTAGATGGGACGCGATAACGTATCCCTAAAAACACCTCAGAGTACTTTAAAAGACTTCCAATCACAGCTGTAATCCACATCCAAAAAATACTTCCCGGCCCACCTATTTGAACGGCTGTGGTAATTGCAACAATATTCCCAATACCAACACATCCACCAAGACCTGCAAAAAAGGCCGTCATTGGATGAATTCCCCTATTTGTTGCAGTATCAGCTTCTTTGTCTCGTCTAAAAAGGAACCTGAAAAACGTTTTAACCACATAAGGAAAGTGACGTATCTGCACAAAACGTGATTTGATAGAAAAGTAAAGACCCGAGAGTATGATTGCAGGAAATCCTACATATACCCATAAAAAGTTGTCAATGTGCTCAAAATACTGAAATAATGAGGTTATCATAGTCATCCTGGTAAATATTTAGTAAATTTAACTTTTAAATTATACAGTTTTTGAGTGAATAATACAAGCCTGATTTTTAGCAATGAAAAGATCTTTCCAATAATACTCATCCAAAAGTCCATCAAGCGGCCTTCCCGACACCAAATAGGCTATGTAAAGCGCTTCTATCGAAGCAAGACCCGCCTCGGGATCGGGGCAGTCATCCTGACGGCGTGGATAAGCTGTCTTAAATCCACCCGGTATCGACCTTTTTGGAAGATTTTGAAGCTGAGGGGTATTATTTTGCATTTTTTCTGCAAGACGCCAGGTGCCATCAAGCAAAAGAAACCCTGAGCACTCATCTTTTTGACTGAGCGGTTCACCTTCTACATCAAGCAAAATATAATTTTGCAAGCAAGGAAGCATTTCTTTGCCCGTTATGCAGCGCGGATAGGTAAAAAAAGCAAAATCAGAGCGCTTTTCTAAACCTCTTAAGGAACATTTTTTCATGTTCTCTCGCACATGACGAATGATAATTGTTGTAGGATAGTTCATGCAAGAAAATAGCTCCTTGTTTACACTCCTAATTGTACATTCAAGGAGTAGTACTTATGAAATTTTATACAGTTATTTGTGCCCTCGCAACATTGTTGGGCACATCTTCAGCCTCAGCGGCCAACACGAACTCATCTGCAGAGACCTCTGTTGTATCAGAGATAAACTGGATGACAGACTTTCAAGCGGCAACAGCTCTTGCTAAGAAAGAGTCTAAGCCTATGTTTCTTTTTTTCACAGGCTCCGATTGGTGCCCATGGTGCATTAAAATGAATGCACAAATTCTTTCCACACCTGAATTCCAACAGGCTCTTTCACAAAAAATGATTTTTGTAGAAGTTGATTTTCCTCGTCAATCTAAGCTCGACAAGGCAACTAAAGAGCAAAATGACAAACTGTCAAAATCATTTGGCATACAAGGTTTTCCTACAGTGGTATTGCTTGACTCTAATGGTCAGCGTATCGAAAAACTTGGTTTTCAAGCAGGTGGCGGTGCTAAATATGCCCAAAAAGTACTTAGCATTATAGAAGCCTATAACGATAAATCAGCCAGCTAGTTTTTCAAAAAACCGTGCAAAGTCCTCACAGACTTCGGCAAATGAGGGAAGATGTTCTATCTTCCCTCTATTTTTAGATCGTACATGTATATCCACACCAAAAGCTTTACTTGCTAAATAAAGCCTAAACCCCTCACGCACTAGTCTTTTAAACCTATTACGATCATGTGCATCACCAAATTTTTTCGTAACAGTAATACCAAGGCGTGGGTGTTGAAGAGCGTTTGCTTTCCAAACGAAAAACAGCGAACTTCCATGAAAAATATTTGAATTTTTTGAAAGAGATTGAAACTGGCTGCTTTTACGCAGCCTATGAGATTGCGGAAAACCGCTCGAGATCATCCTCTCGAGGAGTTTACAATAAGACGTTTACGACCGATTTTTCGGCGTGTTGCAAGAATTTTGCGACCATTGCGCGTTTTCATGCGTTTGCGAAAGCCGTGTTCGGATTTACGTCGTTTTTTACTTGGCTGGTATGTACGCTTGACCATGAATAAGCCCTTTCTGCAAAAATGTTGGGCTATATAATATGAAGGATCCTAAATTCCTGCAAGTGAAAAAATCTGAGCCGCTGAGATACTCAAACTTCTCATGCTCTCAAACCACAACATTAGTCCACCTAATCAGCACTTCCCTGTGCAATACACCACCCTTACCTTATAAAAGGACGAACAGAGCTCCCCATCTGAATAACGTGTATTGCGTTTATCCAGCAAAAACCGTAGAAATATGAGAAACCCGACCTTTTTTGTTGCAAAGAAATCCGATGTGACATAAAGTCTAGTCCTATTTTTGTAGGGAATTTCGATGAAAGTAAGAGCATCTGTTAAAGCTGACAAATCTAAAGGTGACGTAATTGTTCGCCGCAGAGGCGTTGTTTATGTTATCAATAAAAAAGACCCAACGCGTAAACAGCGTCAAAAGGGTCCTGCACGCATTAAATAGTGAGGATACGAGCGCCGTATGTCTAAAAAATCGGTTGTTAACCGCCAAAAAAAGCGTGAAATTATAGTAAAGCGACATTGGGATAAACGCCAAGCGCTTAAGCTACAAGCAAAAGATATGAGCCTCTCTGAAGAAGAGCGCCATGACGCACGCACATCACTCAATAAAATGCCACGAGACGGCTCACCTACTCGTTTGCGCAATCGCTGCGAGCTTACTGGTCGTCCACGAGGTGTTTTACGCAAGTTTAAACTTTCGAGACTTTGTTTTCGTGAGCTTGCTTCGATGGGAGCAGTTCCAGGCGTGACTAAGTCAAGCTGGTAAAATTTACGACCTAGGACGAAATTTCTCGTCCTATTTCCTTGCCTAGGGAATCTTTTGGCTTTATGTCGATAGATTCCCTTTCTTTTTTCTCATGCAAATATAGCCCAAGACCGCAGTTTTAAGGCCCCACTATGCCTACCTACCCCAGAGCTGTCTCGAAATCACGAAACTACAAATAGGGTGAAATTTCTTTGCGTTGAATAAGTTTTACACAGACGCTTACTACTAGATGCTTCGAACCTATTTTGGGAAATGTCTCTGATTTTTTTAACACAAAGAAAAAACAGCAGAAAATTGAGCCATATCTGATTTTATAGAGAGCTAGTTCATCTACCTTCTCTGACTTTATTTATGTGCTTAGAAGCTTGTCAAAACGCGATTTAAGCTCCGGAAGAGCCTCAATCCTATTCCACCCTTCCATCCCCTTGCACCACACATAGCTTCTTAGTGTCATTGAACCATCTCTAAACAGTTGCTTAAGCATATCCAGTGGCACAGGGCCTAAAGTATTATGCTCAGCGTCAAGATAGTACCAATTAGCAATGGCAAGCTCATCGACTACAGGCTCTGGGGGTACTATTTGAGGAACAGGCTTGTCTGTTTTAGATGCCTCCGGCTCAATAATTGGAAATAGATATAAAGCAATCAGGCCAAAAATACCGCCCATCATCCCAACAAAAAACCACTTAGTTGGATCTCTTCCCCTCCCCTTTGCAAGGTAAGCGGTAAGTGTCCCAATAAAAATCGCAGCTAAAAAAAGTTGTAAAAGATCTGGTGAATTCATGCTTGTCTTGGATCATCCTTGTAAAGTATAATAGTAGCATAAAGTAGGTGTTACCGTCATGACAGAAAAAAAATCAAAGTTCGACCCAGTTAAAATCGATCCAAAAGAATTTGAACTGCCTGATACAGAATACATTCGGGACATAGACAACCGTGTATTTCAGGGAATTATTTTACAGACGCTTTCAAAGATTACAGGGATTTCCCTACTTGAAGGCAACTTTATCGACCATATTTTTGGAAGAACAGAGGGCGTAAAAGGCATCCACACTGAGCAAGATGAAAAATCCTGCTCTATCAGTGCCAAGGTAGAGGTTGCGATTGCCTATGGAATTTCAATACCCGAAAAAGCCGAAGAAATACAGACAAAGGTCGTTGAAGAACTCGTTCGCATGACAGGACTTCGAGTCTCCCATGTACATGTAGTCTTTAAAGAACTTATTGCCCCTGAATCTGTTAAAAAGGCTCACATGGCAAAAGAAAAAGCTCCACAACACCCTGGTGATTACTCCGATATCTTTTAATAACGTATCGAAGCAACAAACAAATACCATCACTAGGCTTAAGATACACTGCTCTATTGATGGTATTTACATTAATTACTTGTCAAACCAGCTTTTGATTGTTTCGGCATCTTTTCGAGTAATCCCCTTTACGGCTTCTATCTCTTCTACACTTTTTTCCTTCAAAGCTCGTACGCTACCGAAAGACTGAATCAATTTTTTCTTTTTCGCAGGACCTATGCCAGGTATATAATCAAGCTCACTTTTGATGCTCGCTTTTGTTCGCCTAAGCACCTGAAAAGCAAGGACAAAGCGATGTGCCTCATCGCGAATTTTCTGTAGAAAAAAGAGCATTGAAGAATGCGACTCAAGAATAATGGGTTCGCTAGAGTGTACTGTATACACCTTCTCCTGAGTTTGCCCTTTGTCATGTCTGCCCTGCTCCTTCGCTAGCGAGATGATATCGCACGAGACAATTTCGAGCTCTTTTAATACAGCACAAGCTGCCCTCAAGTGCCCCTTACCACCATCTATGATAATAAGATCCGGAAGGGTATCCTCCTCCTTGGCTTTGCTATATCGCCGACGTAGTACCTCTTGCATCATAGCGTAATCATCGCCTGTTTCTACTGTGCGGATACGATACTTTCGAAACGCAGACTTATGGCGCTCTCCATCAAGAAAAACTACGCATGATGACACCCGCTCACTTCCTGAAAAGTGCGAATTATCAAAACACTCAATACGTTTAGGGTAGCGAGAAAGTTTAAGTTTCTCTTGAAGCTCTAATAAAGCCTTTTCCTTAAGAGCTTTAGTATCTTTTCTTTGTTTGAAGGCTTCATAGGCATTTGCCTGAGCCATAAGCGCAAGCTGCCTTTTATCTCCACGTACAGGAACATGAACATGCTTATCAATAACCTCGGACAAGGCCTCAATATCAGCTACGAGCTCTGATAGAAGGATATGTGATACTGTATTTTTTTCAGACAAATAGTGCTGCACAAGTAACGATTCTAACAACTCATCTGTCGGCTGAAAAGCGTTGTCAAAGTCAAAATGATGTGAGCCCACAAGCTTTCCAGAGCGCCACATAAGCTTAGTAACAACAACATCGGCACCTTCTCGGAAGATTCCCCACACATCTGCATCTTCTCTTGATACACTATCGACTCGCTGTCCCTGTACTATTTCTTTAAGTAATTTGCTTTTTTCTAAAAGTGTTTGTGCTTTTTCAAATTCAAGAGCATCCGATGCCTTTTCCATTTCATCTTTCAGATTTGCAAGCACCTCTTCGTTTTGCCCACGAATAAGCCTGGTCGCCGACTGTAAGTACCCTTTGTATACATCTTCGCTTACAAGGCCAACGCAAGGCCCCGAACAGCGTTTGATCTGATACAGGATGCATGGCCGCTTGCGCCTTGCAAACTCTTCATCAGAGCATTGACGCAGAGGGAAAAGCTGCCCTATTAAATCAAACATCTGCCGAGCGGCTGTAGCGCTTGTATAGGGCCCATAGTAGGTGCCATCTTTGGGAGGAGAGCCTTTAAAGCGAACAAGTTGAATCATCGGCCATTGATGCTTCGTTGTTATCTTGAGGCTTATGTACCCCTTATCATCCTTTAGTAACACATTATATTTAGGCTGATGGCGCTTTATAAGGGTGTTTTCTAAAAGCAGGGCTTCCTTCTCCGAAATCACAACGATTGTTTCTATAGTCGTAACGGCAGCTAAAAGATAGGGCACCTGAGGGCGCCCGTCGTTATTTTTGCTGTAGTAGGTTTTTAAACGGGATTTAAGGTTTTTTGCTTTACCAACATACAAAACCTGCCCCTTGTCACCTTTCATCAAGTAGACGCCAGGTGACTCGGGGTAGACATCTAGTCTTGCTGGATCAAAAAGCATAGACGCTATCTTATGAGTTAATCACTTTTAAAGAGGAGAGCTCTTGCATAGCTAGCTGTCCGCATGCTGCTGCAATATCATCACCTTTAGTATAGCGACAGGTATTAACTATGTTAGCTTTGTCTAAAACCTCGCGAAACTCTGCTACTGCCTTAGATGTTGGCTTCTCAAGACGCAGGCCATCTACAGGGTTATAAGGAATTAAATTTACCGTACACTGCTTACCTTTTAAAAGAAGTGCAACTTCTTTTGCTTGCTCAACACCATCGTTGATCCCTTTTAACAAAGTATATTCAAAGGTTACATCACGACCGGTAACTTCTGCATAGTGCCACATTGAGTCCAAAATTGTTTCTAATGCATACTCACGAGCATAAGGGATAATTTTTTGACGCAGCTTTTGTGTCGGTGCATGAAGCGATAAAACAAGATTTACTTTTAAGCCTTCGTGGCTAAAGCGATCTATGCCCTCAACAACACCAACAGTTGACACTGTAATGCGACGCTGAGATAAGCCCATAAAATCTGGATGCACAAGGCTTCGCACTGACGCTACAACAGCTTCATAATTCCTAAATGGCTCTCCCATGCCCATGTAGACTACATGGCTAACCGTTTCGCCTCTTTTTTTAAGCCATAAATCTATTTGGTATACTTGAGCTAAAATTTCAAAGGTTTCTAGATTTCGAACTAACCCTTCTCTTCCTGAAGCACAAAATGCGCATTTAGCCGGACAACCCACTTGTGATGAGACACAAACAGTACGGCGATCACCTGACATAATAAGAACAGACTCTACAAGCTTATCATCTTCAAGCTTCCATAAAAATTTAGTCGTTTCCCCATCATCAGATTCTTGCACGCGCACAAGTTCGAGTAATCCAACATCTAATTCCTGCGTCATAAGAGCTCGCACGTCTAAGCTAAGATTTGTCATCTTTGCAAAATCAGGCTCACCTTTTTTAAAGAGCCATTCTATTACTTGATTTGCATTAAAATGTTTTTTACCTTTTGATGTAAACCAATCGCGCAACGCATCAACACTTGAGCCTAATATTTTTATTTTCATATTACCCCTATTTAGTCGCAGTAGTATAACACAAAAGACATTTTTTTATTGCATGAAATGGTAAAAAATGTAGGAGCAAAGTTAAAATGTCGTAATCTAGCAAAGTAGAAATGTCGTGTTTTCCTCCCAAATAATAACTATTATGTTTAAAGGGTAACTAACCTAACAAGGAGGTTAGTATGACCCAGGGGGTCTATATGACACAAA
>JBGSSB010000051.1:0-7141 GCA_041737255.1 Chlamydiales bacterium
TTTGTGTCATATAGACCCCCTGGGTCATACTAACCTCCTTGTTAGGTTAGTTACCCTTTAAACATAATAGTTATTATTTGGGAGGAAAACACGACATTTCTACTTTGCTAGATTACGACATTTTAACTTTGCTCCTACATCTGTAGAATTATTTATTGATAAAAATCAGCGGTTATTATATAATTTGATTTAATTTAAAACGAGTGTGAAGTTTTTATGACTGTACAACTGCCTAAAATAAGAGATGTGTTAGCTGTATCTCCACCACCGGCCGCTGCCACCAAGGGGAGTTTGGCAGGGCATAAAGTAACTGTGCATCATCCTGAATTCGGTGAAAGCTGTGAACGGCGCAAGCCTGAAAAATGGCAACATGTACTTAAAATAGTTGTTGCTGTTGCTGTCCCAGTGCTCATAGGTGCCGTAGTTGGATTTTTTGTTGGGGGTCCTGTGGGGGCGATTATAGGTGCCATGGCAGGTATAGGCGCCGTCGGTTTTGTGGCTATTGCCAAGGTTATATCTGATCACGTATCCCAAAAACAGTTTTTACGACAGCTTCCAGAGGAGGGTAGTCATCACGCGAAATTGCCAGCTGATGCTGCTAAAACAGGTAAATACTACGAAGCTTCTATTCGCCTTACAGAAAAGGCCGATTGCGGGCTTGAATGGAAAAAAGCACTTATTGAATCAGCCCAAGAAAGTATCGAGCTTTCTGTTAATTTTGCAGGCGGTACAGTCTATAGAGAAGTTTTAGCATTGATAGACAAAAAAATGACGCAAAATGAGCGTGTTAAAACTCATATGATTGCAAGTGTAGATTTACTGGAGTCAGCCGATAAAGAGGCGCTTGCAAGAATGCAGGAAAAATTTGGTGATCGTCTTCAGGTGTTAGTGACAGATAGACATTATAAGATAGGGTTTGATTTTCACTCCGAAGAAAACCACGTGAAAATGCTTGTTGTTGATGGTAAATACTTTGTTGCAGGTGGCACAGGTATCCACCCACGCTTGAGTCGTGAAGTTCATGACCCTGAAAATGATGTTGAAAGGCCCACGGCTGCAGCACGCCTTTTAGATCCTTCGTCAAAAGATGCGGACATAGTAGGAGAGAGTAAAGATATTGCTCAGGCAATGAGGGATCAGTTTTTTAACCTTTATCGCCTTTGGGAAGCTCGCACAACAAGCACAATACACGATAGTCGCTATTTTGAGCTGAAAGGCCCTGCAGGGCATTGTCAGAAATTTATTGAAGATGAAGGGTTGCTAAAAAAAGTTCGCATGAAATTTCTAGTAGGGGGACCGGAGCATCGTGGCAATAATGCTATTGTGAACCAATATGCAAAGAGAATTAGTAAAGCCACAAGTGAAATTCGAATTGCTAACTGGATGTTTTGTCCAACTAAGAAGTTGAGGCAGGCGTTAATGAATAATGAAAAAGCTAAACGTATCGCCTATCTTAATGGCATCGGTAATACCTTTTCAATTGGAAGGCTTTCGCAAACGCATTCGGGTAGAGGCCATTATCACCTTGTAGATAAGGTATATGAATATAGAGGTCATCGTCAAATATACCATAAGAAGGTTGCCACTTTTGATAAATCGCATATGATCATAGGAAGTTTTAATTTAGGTAAAAAAAGCGCCAAGTTTGACCATGAAATTGCGTTTGTTATTAAAGATAAAGAAATTACCAATCTATGTAGAAATAGATTGAAAGATGATAGATTGCAGTCCAAAAAGGTAGATATTGTAAGTACTGTTCACAAGGCATTTATTCCGCGAGTAGTCTCATTTATATTTGCAAAAGCAACTCAAAATTTTATTTAATAATGGAGTGTGTATGTCTATAAATCCTGAATCAACTAACCCAACAGGCGTTTTTCTTTGGGCCCGTTCAGGCGGCGGACACCGCACGGCCAAAGAAGGTATTAAACAACAAAAGATTAAAGAGTATGCGGCATCTGGAAAAAATTTAGACACAAGTACCGACATCGATATTACCGGAGAAAAGGTTTTAAGCGCTGTGCGTCTGCCTTTTGTTGGTGGTTTGGGAGACATAGGTGTTAGATCTTGGGATAATGCCCAAAAAAAGGGAGACCTTAAGTTTCTTGAAAATTACGCTTCATGGGGCTGGATAGGTGAAATCCTCTTTTATCCAATTGTCTATTTTAAGATGAAGTCGATTCTGCAGAACCTTAAGGTTGAGCCAGACTTTGTTGTAAGCACCCAAGCTTTTTGCTTAAATGCTATTGTACAAGCTATGCGCAGCGTGAACAAAGAAAAGAGCTGGAAAATGCATATGCATGTGCACCTAACGGATATGCCCTCAAAGAAGGCGATTCATTTTTTCCCATCGATCAATAAAGTCGCAAAAAATGATGATTTGCGAGATATGGTTACTTTGCATGCGCCAAAGCCACTTACAAAAGCCAACGAGTCGGATGCTGATTTTTGGAAAAAGTACTGTGGTAAAATTAACGTAATTACCGATAAAAATTTTCCTCTTCGTGAGGCCTTTTTAGAAACGAGCGCGCTTAAAAAACGGCTAGAGCAGCCAGTTATTGACGTGAACATTAAGCTTAACCGGCCTGAAGAGGCAGCAATAATTAAGAAAGGGCTGGCAGAAGCATCGGCTTCATCGTTTGATGAGGGCCGTGCAACTATTAAGGTTAAAAAAGAAGACAAACTTGCCTTTTTGATGCTTGGCAGCATGCCAACTACGAAGTCAGTTTTGGATTGGGTAAATAGTTTTGCCGAAGAGAGTCAAAATTCGTCTGTTTCAGATGCCCAACGCTACTTTTTCCTATACTGCGGGGCTCCTAACACAGACCAAGAACAAAACCCTTTGTTAAAGGCAGTAAGTGAAGAGATAGATAAGTTAAAAATAGAGGGCAAGATTGCCAGAAATTTTAACCTCATCCCTTTTACAAACCAAAGTGCTGATGAGATTGCCTTGCTAATGGCTCGATCTGATGTCTCTATTACACGATCTGGCGGTGCAACATCTATGGAGCTACTACAGCTTGATAAAGCAGATCTTCCAAAAAGAGCAAACAAAGCTACGTTGATTCACTCTGAAGCCTCGCTTATTCTTAAACAAGACGCTCCTAAGCAAAATAGAAACTGGATAGAAAATATAATACGATCGGTTAAAAAATGGCTTGGACTTGCGCCTTCTACAAAAAAACAGATAGCTGCTCAAATAAAGAAAATGGAGCCAAAAGAGGCCTATAACGCACTGGATGCAACAGCACTTCGCAAGCTTGCTATAGAGCGTATTCTGACAAGAAAAGGGATTGTGCTGTGGGAAGGTGGTAACGCCAAATACCTTGCCAATAAGATAGGTGCTCATGTTACCAATCCATATTGGGCCAAAAGCTATCTCAAAGACTCTTTTTTCTAGTTGTTATGAATAGTTCGTTGCTTTATACCTTGCATATATATGTGAAAGAAGAGAACGAACTATGGATTTTCAGCAAAAACTAATGACTTATGCTAACCTGCTTGTGTGTCATGGACTTAATGTTCAACCAGGACAGGTGGTAAATATAACCGCAGAGCTTTTTCACCGCGAGTTTGTGCAACTTCTTGTACAGTGTGCCTACAAGCGAGGTGCTAAATTTGTGAATGTTGATTTTATCGATCCAGAGCTCATGCGCACACGAGTTCTCGATTCACAAAAAGAAGAATATCTTGGCTACATCCCCTCATACATTGCAAAAAAATATGATAGTTTTATAGACGAAGGCGCCTGTGTCTTACGCCTTTGTGGAAGTGAAGATCCTGACTCGCAGTCTGATCTTCCCGCGGGAAAAACAAATGCTATTCAGATGTCTGTTCGACAAACCCTAAAGCGCTATTATACCGAAGGTATAAGCAAAAAAAAGGTTCAGTGGACAGTGGCGGCTGCTGCAACTCCAACTTGGGCAAAAAAAGTATTTCCTGAGCTCGATGAGGAGGCAGCATATATTGCCCTTTGGGAATCGATTTTTCATATCTGCCGGGCCGATAAAAGTGATTGTTTAGAGGCTTGGGATCGACATCAGCTAGTGCTGCATACAAGAGCCAAAAAGCTTAACGACTGCAAAATCCGAGAACTTCACTTTGTAGGGCCTGGCACTGATTTGAAGGTTGGGTTGTCAGAAAAAGCGCGGTTTGCAGCTGGAAATGCAAAGTCAGTAAATGGTGTGCTTTTTGAAGCTAATATCCCAACGGAAGAGTGCTTTACGACACCTGATTATCGCGTTACAGAAGGTAAAGTACAAGTTACCAGAGCAGTGCAAGTAAATGGCAAGCTTATAAAAGGTTTAACTCTTGAGTTTCAGAAGGGCGAAATTGTCAACTTTTCAGCATCTGAGGGCTATGATCACTTTGCTGCCTATATTGCAAATGACCCTGGTGCTAAGCGCTTGGGGGAGGTTGCTTTAGTAGGTATTGACTCTCCAATTTATCAAAGTGGGCGCCTATTTGAGGAGATACTATTTGATGAAAATGCTGCTTGTCATATAGCTGTGGGCTTTGCTTACAGTTTTTGTATAGAGGGCGGATCGGAGATGACACCAGAAGAGCTAGATGGTGTCGGTTGCAACCAAAGTCATGTGCATACTGATTTTATGATTTCATCAGATAAGGTTTCTGTTTTTGCAACAGGCTACGACGGTAAAAAATTTGATCTCATTAAAAATGGGGAATTTGCTATCTAGTAGAAAAGTGAAAAAATAGGAAATAAGGTCATATGACGCTAAAAATTACTCCTCCGGGCGACAAGGACCTTATTCCCCGTTTTTGGTTTTGTGTGCTCTTTACCTTTCCTTTTTTTGTACGCAGGATAGACCCTACTATTCAGTGGCTGCTTGCAACGATTGTTTTGGTGGTGGGTAATTGGTCATTTTTTCAGCGGGCGTGGACACAAAAGCTCAGTCGATACACACTTTTTAGTGTGAGTGTTACCATTCTATACGTCTACAGTCTTTTTGAAGCATTTCTTGCAAAAACGCCTCAGCTTTTATATGGCATGGCGGCCTCGGTTACTGTGCTCATTCTTTTAGAGCAGCTTTTTGAACAGCATATCCATGAAAAAGGTTCGGCTGCTTTAAGAAAGCTCAACTCAAAAGAGCCTAAAAAAGCCCATAAGCTTTTTGTAGATGGCCATACCGAAGAAGTTGCTGTTACCACACTAAAGGAGGGTGATACTGTCCGTGTTACCCCAGGTGATATTGTACCAGTAGATGGGGTGATATTTTCAGGTGAGGCTCTGGTTGAAGAATCTTTTATTTCAGGCAGTGAAATTCCTGTTCGAAAAGAGCTAGGCAGTGCAGTTTATGCGGCAGCAAAAAATTTGGAAGGTACATGCCTAGTGCGTGCTATACGTGCAGGCAAACAAAGCCTTCATTCTCAAATGATTGAAATTGCCCGTGTTGCCTTGCAGAGCTCCTCTCCCTTACTTAAAAAGGTAGATAAAATCGCCTCAAGTATTATATTTGGCTTGCTTGTTTTGTCATGTGTTAGCTTTTTTTTCTGGTCACTTTTTTCAGATTTTGCCAACGCGGCACTTGTAGTAAGTTCTTTGTGTATTGCTGTTTGTCCTTGTGCGCTTGTGTTGGCAGGTTCCCTTGTGCGAAGGGTTGCTATAGGTGAAGCGGCAAATCAGGGTATTGTAATTAAATCGAGTAGTGCTCTTGAGGAAGTGGCTCGCTGCACTATCTTGGTGGTAAATAAAAATGGAACATTAACAGTTGGCAAGCCTGTAATAGCTTCTCTTGATCCAGTAGAGGGAGTATCGTCAGATGAGCTTCTTAAAATAGCTGCGAGCCTCGAAGCAACATCTATCCACCCATTTGGACGGTGCATTGTTGAGAAGGCGGGTATTTTGGATGAACCACTTTTTTCTGTAGATGCCTTGCAGGAGGTCTCGGGTCTTGGCATTAAGGGTAAGATCGATCAACAAGAGTGTTTAATTGGTGATGAAAAGCTCATGCAGGACATAGACCTTAGCTACCTTAAAGTGCGAGCCGAAGATATGCGCAAACAGGGTTATATTGTTCTATTTTGCGCTAAAGGTCAAAAGTTACTGGGGATTGTTGTACTTTCAGACCCAATTCGTCGCGATGTAAAAGATTCTGTAAAAGCATTCAAAGCAGAGGGCTTTCAACTTTTTTGTCTTTCAGGCGATAGGCGTATCACTATTGTGCAGCTTGTTAATACTTTGGGATTTGACCGGTTTCAGGCAGAGGCTCCAACAGAACAGAAAATTTTTACCATCAAAAAGCTGCAAAAAGAGGGCAAGGTTGTGTTGATGGTGAGTGACCCTGCAACAGACTCTGCAGCCCTAAGCCAGGCCAATGCAGGTGTTGCCCTTGGAACAAAGGGGAACATGCTTGAAGAAGGTGCCCCTATAACGCTTCTTGATCCAACGCTCTCGTCAGCTCTTCGGCTGTTGGCCTTCAGTAAAAAAACTCGCCAAATTCTGAACCAGAATATTGTCTTATCATGTGGGTACATGGTTGTTGTGTTCTTTATGGCTTTGTTTGGTTCATTAGGACCTAGCCATGGAGCTTTTTATATGCTTCTTTCTACTATGGTGATTGGCTATAACTCCCTTCGTCTTTCGCAGTCATCGTCGTTGCCAAGTTAAAATGTTTGCCTTGATAGTAGGTGGGCTCGTCACGTATCAGAATTACTGTATTGGGGTAAGGACTATGGGTGGCACCCGATGGTGTCAACTTAAGCTATTTTCTCCTAGTAATGATCGGGCATTGTTTACCTTTTCAGTCAAGTTTTACGCCTGCCATAGTATCTTTACAAAAATAATTGAAACACAAAGGCACAAAGACACAAAGAGAGTTCCTCGCGAAGCCGGCAATTCTTATCATGTTATAGCTGATGGGTATTTTTTCTCAAAAAACTGCCACAAAGCGTGACCTATATATTATTGTAAGCTCCACGGAGTGCTTTGTGTCTTTGTGCCTTTGTGTTTAATTTTTTTTGGCGACGGGAAATTTTAGAGAGAGATATGATCAGAAGTTGTGTTTGAAATAAAAAGAGTGTACCCTCAGTAAGGTTTTCGTCAAAAAACAAATAACAGAGGGTAACTCATGAAAGAGTATGTCAATTTCACAGATAAAGATCATGTACAAACTTTCGA
>JBGSSB010000052.1:0-25722 GCA_041737255.1 Chlamydiales bacterium
TTTGTGTCATATAGACCCCCTGGGTCATACTAACCTCCTTGTTAGGTTAGTTACCCTTTAAACATAATAGTTATTATTTGGGAGGAAAACACGACATTTCTACTTTGCTAGATTACGACATTTTAACTTTGCTCCTACATCACAAATTTAACAGTTTAATTTAATTGTAATCACGGAGATAATAGACATATACACCAGGAGATCCATGCAGCCCCTAGACCAAAGCCAACCACTGCCAGCCCTGCCCCAAACTGCTACCCAACCAAGAGAAGCTGGCTTACTAGGACGCATAGGCGCACGCTTTGGAGGATGGGCAATTGGATGGGCAGCCAAGCGGGACGCTCCCGCTCTTGATGGTCGGGCTATACAGATCAAAAATGCAAGCTGTGGCAAGTTGATTAGTGATATTTCCAACACCATGACCCAAATTATTCTTAAAAAGGCAGATAGTGCCTTTGTTAGTGGTGGCCGTGAAGAAATACGACAAGCAATGGAAGATCTTCTTAACCATGTATTTTCTACCTTGGCAACAGAGGAGCTCGGAGAGGAAGAGCTAACCGATGACGAGCTTGCAGATCACTTTTTTACCTCAATCCTCAAAAAGGTGATAAAAGAATTTGAAAAACCTGATATTGACACCAAGCAGCACTTTAAAAACATTGCAGATGAGCTCTTAAAAAAAGCCTTTCCCGAAGGTGTTGAAGATAAAAAAATCCCCATACTCCTACGCAAGCTTTTAGGCGGAAACGCTCTTTTACAGTGGGTTGCACAAAAAAAGCTAGAGACCGACCAAGACCTTAGCTGGGAAGGTATGACAAACCTTTTTGCCGAACATCTCGAGGGCATCTACACATCTCTTACCAAATCAGCAGAAAATGGCCCAAACGAACAAGTGGCACCAGGAGTTACTACACTTATTCAAGCCATCATCAAAAAAATTGATACTTCAACAAAAGAAACTACATCAATTCCTCTACAAATTTCTCAGCTCAACGATGAGTCAAACACCTTCGTTACAAAATTTTTAACAAGACTCCTTCAAGGCCAGTTTACACGAAATGAAGATGCTGAGCTGCTCACTAAAGCAAGAGGCTGGTTACTTACCCACATGCAAACAAGCCTTCAGGCTGTGTACACAACAATATTTGCCTGCCGCCCCGGACAGACAGCTGACGAGCGCCGTACTGAGTTTGCAGACAACCTCACCTCACAGGCTTGTAAAATTTTACCGCAGACCCGGCAGAGGATCAAAGACATTGATGACATGGATGTAGACGCTGTCAAAATGCAACTGCTTGCTTGGGTCGAAGATCCCAGCCGCAGCTTCCACCAAGCACAAATAGAGCAAACAATCACCACCCTTAATGAACGTGAACAAAGCCACTCTGAAGCAAAAGAGCTACTCAAAAGCATCACTGCCTTTTTGTCAATCGAGCGAATTTTAGCCCAAGAGCTTAACCCAGAAAAACTCCAGCCGCTATTGCCACCATTTTTATCAGCAAAAACTGTATTCGACCAAATTTATTCCTTTACCTCACCCTACCTTGTAGAAATAATAACGCAGTCTAATGACATACAAACAAAAGGCCAAGAGGCAACACTCGCCCTAAACACCCAAGGAGCAGATGAGATTACAGGATGGATAGATAGCGCACTCAAAATGGCACGAGGCCTGTTGGAAACAAAAGCCGAAGCTCATACACTCACACCTACCGGATTTACTTTTATCGATGACCTGATAGCTTATGCCGTAAAACCTGGTGTACTTCCAAGTGGAACCGAAACAAAAGCCTATATTGACTCACAGTTAAAAAACATAATTGTTATTATTATCAAACAGGCTGTAGAATCTCAAGAAAACGGTCTTGCCCAGCCAGAAAAAGCCATAGCTGACCTCATCGACAGCATACTCACAAAAGGCCAAGAGGCAACCCTAGCACTTATTGAAGCCAAAAAGACCTCACCAGAAGAAAAAAGAACCCAGTCACTACACCTTGCTCAAGAACTTGGAATAACACTGAAACCCGACGCCTTAAACGACGCAATGAGCAACTCAACATTTGAAATGCTCTTTATGACAAAAGCATCACGGACCATTTTAGAATCTATCATCACAAAAGAGCTTTTTAACAGCCTGTTGCCTAAGTTTCTTAGAAAAAATGACCTATTCGAAGGGGTTGCCGACCTACTATGTAGCTACCTCAAAGGCCTCTCGCTTCAAACTGAAAAAATTAATGGCTACGCAAATGCCCAAGAGCTTACGTTGCAAGTTCCACAACTAAAAACAATGCTTACATCGCTGACACAAAAAGTGGTAGCGAACCTAAAAGCGCAGCCTCAGAGGGCTGTGGGATCCTCTTTTAACAAATTAAAAGTACACCTCCTGCAAGGAAAAGGCCTGCAAAACCTCGTTGAAAATGCTTTACCAAAGATCGTTGAGGCCTTTATTGCCTACCACGTAAATCCCAAAGATGGCCTTACCTCAGAAAAGCGCACAGCCCAATTCTTTATGCAGATTGTAACAAAGGCACAAATTGGCTTTGATAAAGTAGACGCCTACGCCGCTGCCCCTGATAAAACAGCCTGGCTCGAAGAACATGGCTATATCGAAGCTGTACTCAGCGAATATAGAAAAAAACATGACCTCCCCCCCTCTCAGCATATTGATATATCAAGCTTTTTACTTCATGAAGCCTCAGAACACCTTGTTAGCTCGCTTCTCCCCAAAGAGCTTTTACATAAACTTATCCCCGAAGAGTTTGCTATATTTAAAGTTGATGAGCTCCTTGCAAAGCTCTGCTATGACTACATAGAGGATGCCTATAACTACGCTGACACTATGAAGCAGCTTGCAACAGAGCATGACAGCTCACAAGCCGAAGCTCTAACTGACTTGCAAAAGTACCTAGAAACACAAATACAGGACTATTTTCATGGTCAAGTGAATGAAGAACAAACCTGGATAGAAGAGGTAACAAAGCAAATTTTTACCTTGGATAACCCTGAGCAAAAGACGCTTCTTCTTAAATTTACAACGAACATTTACTTTGGGGCGATAGGCTTTGTTCTAAAAAATGCTGAAGGATCTGAGATCTCAAACAACCTTCTGAACACATTTGCGCCCATTGCAAGAAACGCACAAAAGATGTTCCTTATTTTAAACAGCACTGATGCTGATGCAAACAAACTCAGCCAGCTTAAGATAACTCCAGATGACATCACTGACTATCTACAAGCCACCGGAAAAGAAAACTACGAGATAGATCACCTTGCCTACTGGATAGCTGCTCGAACAGCCTTAGAGAACATCTTTCCTGGTGATGAGTGGGATAAACGCATCCCCGATTTTTTACGCACCGTTTTAACAAAAGAAACAGCAGCCAATTTTGCTACAAAAGCCTACGAAGCTGTGCATGCTACCCAAACCGTGCTTCAGAAGTCAGCTGAGCAAGGATCTAACGCTGTAAAGCAAAAAGATGGCCTTGAAGCGTTTTTTAAAAAATACTTTTTTGAAAACATAAAAGAGCTTTTGCGGGATATTGCAAAAGAAGGCAAGCCCATAAGCCCGATGCTTCCAGCCATTGCCGACTCTTTTATAAAAGAGTGCTTTAAAGATGACACCACAAGCGTCGGCGAGATTAGAGATACCGTAATACAACGCCTACTAGATAGCATAGCAGCAAAGCTCCTAACGGACGACACCCCCATCATAAAAAAGGCTCAAGACCTTATCGCCTGTTACAAAAAAGGTGATAACGCAAATACTGCCGCACTTCTTTTAGAGGTTGCTGTTCCTAAAGAAGTTCTTGAAACGCCCATTGGCTCGGCAGCGGTTTCAAAGATCGCTCTAAAAGAACTTACCGATTGCATTGGTCAAATCAAAAAAAGTGAAGATACAATCGTTAAAGAGGCAAGAGAAGCGAAAAAATATCTTTATTCCCTGGATGGCATGAAGCCATTTGTAAAGGACATTATTGATGGCCTTGATAACTCTTTGGTTAAGATAGCAAAAGGCGATGAAAAGCTCTCCAATGATTTTCCTGAATACATCGACACCCTGCTAAAAACAGCACTGCTTGATGAAACCTTAAGCCCCACTATTAAAACAGCACTGCATAACGTTGTGTATATAATACTCCAGGAAGTGCTGACACCCAAATTAGGCCAAAGCATCGAAAACAGAGTTTTGGAAGTAGGCGCTGAGCTCGTGTCGCTTTACAACGCTCCTGACAGCCAAAAAACAGGCACTGAGTGGCTAAAACTGCTTATTCCAAAAGAGCGCCTAAAAGAGCTTTTACCAGAATTTTTACAAAATGCCATCACTCACGACAAACTTGTAAAGTGGTTTTTTGTTCCCTACGTAGAACAGGTAAATACCTTGCAGCAAAACGTTGTCAAAGAAAATTCCATTGCCCCAAGCAATAACGTCACTCGCGCTCAAGGCTACGTGCAAAACCTACTTTTAGGCTACACCAAGCCCACAGCAACAAAGCATGGGCTACTTGGCTTTGAAGGCGTTGTTAGAGAACTTGAGCGATCGCTACTTAGCACCCTTATCAAGGACAAAGACCCAAACATAACGCCTGCAACACAAGCCTACCTAAAAGCAGCCGTTGGCCAAATCACTCGGACGCTTGAGGGTGATGGCATACTTGAGCCCCAGTTTTTAGCCGAAGCGCTTGTTACTGCATTGCCCTCTTTAGACAAATTGCCAGAGGACATGCCAAGCAATGAAGATTTTCCGCAAATGGCCACAGAGGCTCTTCTTAAAAAGATTTTTCCCAACGGCAAAGTGGATCTGCCAGTTCCAGATGTTGCTAAAGAGCTTGTGTGGGAAAAGGCCACTAAGGCAATGCAAGATTTTTTTATTGAAATTACCACGCCGGAAAAACGTCTACTTTGGGCAACTGATCGACTCATTGGCTTAACAACAGACAACGAAGAGCTTATAGGAAAACGCCTTCAGGAAGTTGAAAATATGAGACAAGAGATGAAGGCAGGCACATTCAACCCAAAAATAGCAGAAGCTAGATTCAAGCGCTATACCCTAGAGGCGGCTGTTAGACAAGTGGAGCTAAAGATCCAAGAAGAAAAACTATGGGGACCATTGAAGTGGATTAAAACACAAGTTGCTAAGGCTGTCACCTACCTTGCCACTCGCTTTTCTCTTCGCAACAGAATATATACCTTTGTTGCCGACAGTAGTAGTGATGCAAAAATTAGGCAGTTTCTCTGGACCTTCCTCACCTTTACTCCCCCTAACCCTCAGCGCCAAAGAAAAGAGCTTGAAGAGGAACTCCGAAAACGCCTTAAAGACTCTATGGCAACCACCTCTGTTGCCCCTCGTGTCATGCAAAACTTTTTAGCCTCTCAGGCAGCCTCATACCTGGTAGATAAAAATGCCCTAGACATCCTCTGCTAGTAACAAAACTCTATCTATAATTAAAAATATTTATTATAATAACCGTAGAAGCAAGGTGTACTAAATTACGAGGTATCTATGGCTAGAAAAGATGACTATCTACTAGAAGCTCCCGCCTTTGACAAAGCAGTAAACGACTACGTAGCCCTTGCCTTAGAAGGCGAAAAAGAAAACCACTCCTCACAAGTTGAGTCATTTGAGGCCTATGCCGCCAAATTTCGCGAAAAAGCATCCCATCAGCTCCACACCATTAAAGACCGTTTTGAAAATGGCTATACCGTTTTGTTAGACGAAATTGAATCTCAGCTAGAGCCCGGAGAGTCTATTGACCCTTATCTTATCATGGGCGATAAGCTCGCAACCATAAACTCCGCCGAAAAGCTTACACAGTTTTATGCCGACGGCAACTCACTTTACGAGCTTTTTGAATACTCCCCCAAAATTCTTACCTCATTTTATAAGGCAGCCTACAAAATCCTTGAAGAGCGCCGCTACGAAGAGGGGTTAAATGGCTATTTTTTCATCGTTACTGTAGCCCCTCACATGCGCGAGGCATGGCTAAATTTAGGGTTTGCTGCCTGCAAACTTGATGATTACCTATCGGGCATCGAAGCCTTTGGAAACGCCTGCGAGCTAGACCCTAAAAAAGCCGATAGTTACCTTGCCGCCTGCGGCGGCTGGAAAAAACTTGCCAACTACGACAACGCCTACCAAGTATGCGACATAGGTATTCACTATGCCTCTAAACATCTTGAAGAGACTTGGGCCCAAGAGCTTACACAAAAGCTTGAAAGCGCAAAAAACTACATCCAAGCAGGAGGATAAAGAGATGGTACAACCAGCTGATCAAAGACCAATTAGTGGCCCAATCGAAGGCGAGCAGGGATTTGCACCTCAGGGAGAAGTTGATCCTGAAGTAGCCGCCACCATCGAACTAGACACCCCGCCAGCGCCACAAGAGCCAGCCGAGATCCCATTAGAGATTCGCGCAAAAAAAGGGCAAGTTGGTTTTAACGTAGTTAAAATTGTGGGATATATCCTTACAGCCCCAATCACTCTCCCATACGTGGCGCTTCACATGATTGGATGGACTGCAGCTGCGCTATTCGACGCCAAGAGCCCTGGCGAATTTAAACGAGATGTACAAGAGGGTTTTGACAAGGTATTTAAACCTGTAACTAAGGCAAAAGATGAAGTCATAGGTGGGCTTGCAGGAGTGACAGGTAAAGTGTACAGAGGCGCTATGAAAGAGGCTGCATTTGAGCAACAATACGGCCATTTCTTTGCCCCCCAACAAAAAGATAAAAACGCTAAAGAGGGCATAGCAGCAGAAGATGAAGGTGCGGCGTATCAACAAGAGCTAGATGCCGCAGCACAAAACCTCGCCCCAAAGCCTCGAGCGTTTCAAGAAGAGGGCGTGGAAGGAGCTGGAGAAAACCATGAAGATGAGGCGTACCAACAAGAGCTAGATGCCGCAGCACAAAACCTCAACCAAAACCCAGGAGAGGTTCAAGATGTTGACCGCCGCGATGAACAGCGCCCTGATGAGCTCTGATAAGAGCTATTGGTGTGAACTGGACAACTTATAAGGGCTGGAGCCAAAAAAGACTCTTGCTTTCACGGCGAATTTCAGGGTAGAATCAGACGGCTGCTTGAGAGTTTTGATTGACTCTGATAGCCATACGCGTGTACAACACGGCTAACGAAAAAAGTAATCGAGTTTTTCCCATGATGATGAAGCCCCTTACCACAAGTCCCCTTGAAGAAACAACAGCAGGTAAAATTGCAGATCCTTGCGTACTTGTTATCTTTGGAGCCACGGGTGATTTAACCTCGCGCAAGCTTGTTCCTGCTATCTATAACCTAAAACGCGAAGGGCAGCTGCCATCTCACTTTGCCTGCGTAGGCTTTGCAAGACGCGAAAAATCACACGAACAATTTAGAACAGAGATGCACGACGCCGTAGGCAAGTACTCGAGAGTTAAGCCTGTTGATCAAAACATCTGGAGTACATTTTCGGAGCAAATTTTTTACCATATATCCGAGTTTGACAACGACCAAGGCTATATCGCCCTAAAAGCCTTTTTGCAGGATATCGACAGCCGTTTTGGCACCAAGGGCAACAGAATTTTTTATCTCTCTGTACCTCCCAGCCACTTTGACTTGATCGTTAAAAAGCTAGGTGAACATGGTCTTATCTACCAGCCTGACAATCCACAAGGCATGTGGTCAAAAGTTATCATAGAAAAACCCTTTGGACACGACCTTGCCTCTGCCTATGAGCTTCAGGCAAGTATAGGCAAACACCTTAAAGAAGAGCAAATCTACCGCATCGACCACTGGCTTGGCAAAGAGACTGTTCAGAACCTACTTGTAATGCGCTTTGGCAATGCTATTTTTGAGTCTACCTGGAATAACCGCTACATCGACTCCGTACAGATTACAGTAGCTGAAGACCTAGGCGTTGGCACGAGGGGTAAATTTTGGGAAGAAGCTGGCATGCTTCGCGACATCGTACAAAACCATATGATGCAGCTTTTATCACTTGTTGCCATGGAGCCTCCTGTAAATATAAAGGCCGACTCCATCCGCGATGAAAAAGTAAAGGTGCTGCATTCAATACGCCCTTTTCCCACCCATAACCTTGAGCAGCACGTACTGCGTGGCCAATATGGTGCTGGATTTATCGATGGCGAAGCTGTAAAAGGCTACCGCCAAGAAGATAACGTAGCAGAAAACTCTAACGTTGAAACATACGTTGCCATGCAGCTATTTATTGACAACTGGCGCTGGGCTGGCGTGCCTTTTTATCTGAGAGCCGGCAAAAGACTTCCAAAAAAATCTACCGAAATTGCTGTTATCTACAAAGATGCGCCAGGCGTACTTTTTAACCGCTCATGCCGACGTGACGACTCAAACGTACTTGTTATACGCATCCAGCCTGATGAGGGCATAGGCTTGCGCATAAACTCAAAAGTGCCAGGCATAAACAACCCCATCCAGCCGGTTCGCATGGACTTTCGCTACGGCTCATACTTTGGCGTTGCACCACCTGAGGCCTACGAGAGGCTTATTATAGACTGTATATTAGGTGACTCCACCCTCTTTGCTCGCGAAGATGAAGTGCTTACATCGTGGAAACTCTTATCCCCTGTTCTTGACAGATGGCAAGAGGGACGCCCACACGACTTTCCAAACTACCCTGCAGGCTCTTGGGGCCCAACGTCGGCAGAACAGCTGATGAAAAACAATTCAAGACACTGGCGATTTTTATAGGAAATCTATATGACTATTGAAGAAAATGAAGTAGAAAACGTCCAGGTAGCCGTTCATGGCCAAAACCTGATTAAGGCATCGCTTTTTAACCTGATTGTCATTGCCAACACCCTCGAAAGGGGCCTGCAATGCAAAGAGCTTGTGCACATCGTCACCGAAAAATTCCCCTGCCGCGTTATTTTTGTGCAATCAGATGAGTCAAGCCAGGATGATTTTTTTCACACAGAAAACACCGTACAGTGCGTTGGCACAGGACAGACAAGCGTATGCTTTGACCAGCTTGTTATTGACTCCTCTACCAACCATCTTCAGAAGGTGCCCTTTTTAATTTTACCGAATATCCTGCCAGACCTTCCGGTATATATTTTACTTGGCCACGACCCTACGCAAGATCATGTGATACTTCCGCAGATACAAAAATATGCCAACCGAGTTGTCTTTGACTGTGAGCTAATAAATAACCTACAGCGCTTTAGCGACCGCATGCTTGCTATGCTCCACGACTGTACCGGCGATCTTATAGACGTAAACTGGGGCCGCACTAAAGCATGGCGCGAGGTGATGTCGAGGGTGTTTCGCAATGAAACACAGCTTGAACATCTAAACCAAGCCAAGATGATCCAAATTTCTTTTGCAGGCCGCGCACTACATCCGCACCCTAAGCACGAGCTACAGGCGATTTACCTACAAGCCTGGCTAGCGGCGCAGCTTGGCTGGAACCTAGACAGTGTAGAAAAACAAGATGGACATCTCAGAATATGCTACCGCTCACATCAAACACCCATTGTTGTAACGATAGTTCCTAAAGATACTGAAATTTTAGAAAGCGGTGCCATATACTCTGTTGAGGTTATGACACACAACGAAGCGCACTACCTAATATCTCACGAGCGAGACAAACAGCTTGTTACTGTTCATTCCTCTACTTTAGAGCGCTGCGAGATGCCCTATACTCTCTTTTTACAAAACTACCAAAGAGGCACAGCTCTCGTTAACGAAATTTTCTACCAACCCTTTAGCGAACACTACCAGGCGATGCTCCAGTCACTTAACAACCCATCTTGGGGGCAAAGTTTATAATGACCACCAAAGCAAACCGCTCGCTTATAAGTTTAGACAGCGAAGAAAAAGTACTTGATTTTTGCCTTGTGCACTTTGTTGATGAAGCAAACTTTGCTCTAGACTCGCACGACAGCTTTAGCGTGGCGCTTTCCGGCGGCAGCACGCCAAAGAAGTTTTACGAGGCCCTCACCCAATCTGATGAGGCAATGGCCCTAGATTGGTCAAAAATATCCCTTTTCTGGAGTGATGAGCGCTCGGTAGCCCCAAACCACGCCGACTCTAACTACAACATGGCTATGCAGTTTTTTTCGAAGGCGCCCTTTAACAAGGCAAAAGTCTTTCGCATGGAGGCAGAGCGCCCCGACCGTGAACAAGCCGCCGAAGAGTACGCAATGCTGATACAGAAACACTGCGCAGGCAGCCGCTTTGATGTTGTCTACCTAGGCCTTGGCGAAGATGGCCATACAGCCTCACTCTTTCCCGGAACAGAGGCCCTCAAGGAATCAAACAAACTTGTTGTTGCCAACTACGTGCCAGCCTTAAAAACATGGCGTATGACGCTAACATTTGCCTGCATTAACGATGCTCGCAACATAGTGCTAATCGCCACAGGACCCAAAAAAACCACTATCCTCCACGAAATGCTGGATAGTAAGAACCAAACCCTCTTTCCTGCTCAGGCTGTGAGCGGCAAGGAAACCCCCGCTTTTATCGTCACCGACGCTTACTAAATAAGTTACACCGCTCGCCACGACCCAAACGCATGATATGTGGGAAATCCCCGCATTCCACTTTGCTAAAAACACAAACAGGTCCACAAAAAAAAACAGACTAAGCATCTAACAATTAATAACTTACATAATACCAGCCTACTCTTTTAAATAAACTCAAAAAAGACCACTAAATACAACTAATTATTATTATAATAATTAGTTGTCAGTGGTAGAATAAAGGAAGATAAAGAAATAAATTATAATACCAATATAGGCTAATTATGAGCACATCTATACCATCCAGGCCACCACACTCATTCAAACCAGAGCCTCTAACACAAGACACTATCACCCGCCCACTACAGTTACGCGACGTAAGCGTAAAAATTGAACTGCTTAAATATGAAATGGGAAAATCATCCTATATTGCCAAGCTTTTTAATAAACTTGGCATTTCAGAAAATGCAAAAACCCTCAATAGTCTTTATAAACAGCTACAAACTTTCAAAACTCCACTACCCGACACACCAGAAGAAACAAAGACCTTACTGCAAGAAACAGAAAAAAAACTTAAAGACAAAGTAGAAGAACATAACAAGAGTAATCCCTACGATGAAAAAGCCACCAAGAACCTTACATCAGAAATAAATACCCTAATGACTCTTGTTAACAACCTCAAAGCACATCTTGAGAATAAGCCCCATTTTCAAAGCCCTCCTCAAAAAATGGCTCAAGGAGTGGATTCAAATGAACGACTAAATAGGCTTCAAGAGCTTCGCTCAAAGATAAAACAACTAAAGAACGAAGCTAAAAATTCGATTGGTGGCTACGTAGCACTTGCACTCGGCATTGGCAAAGCTGCAGCTACAATAAAAGAAGAAACCATCAAAAAGAGACAAATGACTGAAGAAGCAATCCGCGATCAAGGATCACTTGCGGCTGTAAAAGAATTAACAGCACCTACGGTAACTGCTAACGACAGAAATAATTGGTCAAACAGTAAAACATACCTTAACACTCTTCCTTCTATACCTAACGAATGTCAATTGGGGATTATAACTACCGAAGAAGGAAAATTCATTGTCTCAGTGATAAAAAAGCAAGAGGAATGGGGTGATAAATGGGGCGACAAATATAGAGATCAGCCTTATGAGCATGTAGAACTTATTGACTCTTCAACATTTCTTGAAGCCGCTACTGTAACAAATCCAATAAAATCCATAAATCAATTTCCAACTATTGCAGAAAACATCAAAGCCTCTTTTAAAACCGCCTGCGGCAAAAATGAACCAGTATTTATCTGGGAAAGTACCCCTCCAACTTTAACGGGTCCAGCAGAAAATGCAATATTTGTGACCGATAAAACCGCCATATATTCAGATACAGTATCAGCAAATGGCCTAGATACAACGCTACAGCTCCAAGCTAAAGGCTATCTAGAAGAAAATGAACATGCAGCAGACTGGGCAACAGTAGATACTATTGGCAACTTAACCCTGGCCGTTGTCTCTGACGCCGCAGGAAACACTGAAGATTCACATCAGCAAGTAAAAGATGATACAAACAGATTTAAATCACTACTTATGAGCCAAATCAGTAGCCTCCAAAAAGATGGAATACTTTCACTAGAAGCTCTGAGCTCCGCTCTAAGCCAAGCATTTGCACTGACAGAGCTCACACGAAGTGGAGCGAAATCAACAGCTATGACATGTGCACTCATATGTGAGACTGCAAATGGGGAGAAATATGCTGTTGGGATATGTATTGGTGATGCTCGCGCAATGGTAAAATATGCTGATGGCTCTGCAAAAGACCTTACACCAACAGACTTTAGTCGCGGATATAGCGATTCTGCTAATTCTTTCGGCACGCAACAAGTAAGGGTCGTAACACCGCAGATAATTTTTGAAAAGTTAGACTCTGGCGATACCCTTCTTTTAGGCTCAGACTGCTTTGGCGATAACATGGAACCAAAAACACTTGGCAAAACCCCCTTAGGTGCACTGCAAGAACTGAGCGAAGCCAACAAGCTAATAAATCACACAGTTTTACAAGATCTTCTAACAGCTGCAACTAGCGATCAGGAACATTGGCTAAACACAGCAAACTCACCTAAATACTGGATGGGCACAAGCCAAGGCAGTGACAAAAATACCCCAGAAGCACTATGGATGAACAGTCTTACTCCAGAACAAAAACAATTTCTGCAAGATGTCCACACTCTCTACTCAGAACATATCCTAAGTGAGATGCAAGGCTCCAACATCGCTTCAGATATGCACATTCATTGCACAAGCTCTGTAGATGTGCGCGGAGGCATATTACGCCAAGAATTAGGTGCGGCCCTTAAACTAGCCTCTAAAAAAGCTACCGAAGGCAAACAGTTAAACAAAAAAGAATATGAAACAGTAGTTGCTGAAGCTCAAGCCCCTATAGCAAAAACCTACCTCCAACGTATCAAAGCAATAGCAATTGAACTTATTTCACAAGAACAGTTTAGACATCTAGATGAACTCTGGAATCAAAACCCCAATTTAGCGATAGATTGGCTCGAGGCAAATGTAGGAAAACCAGACGACTACAGCCTAATTACCATTACTGTCAAATCTAGTGAGGCAGAGTCATTATTGCCCTCAACGGATGTCGATAGCGAATCTGATGAATACTATGAAATTTAAAAAGGTGCATCTATGACAATCGATCCAGTAAGTAACCCAACCCTGCAGCTTTACGAATCACTTGAAAAGGCTTGTCCAAAAGAACTTGCCAAACTTCAAAAGGCCGATGAAAAAGACAAACCAAAAATCCTCAACGCTATTGCTAAAAAGGTTCTGCTAAAAAGCAAAACAAACAAAGAAACCTCAGAAATAAACTTTAAACAAAAAACCTTTGGATGACGCATACGAAACTTCTTTAGGAAAATTTGCGGGATTAGCACAAAAGAACACACAAACTTCAACGAGGCATTAACCACAACACGTGAATACTTTACGAAGACAGGCAATCCACTAGAGCCAGAAGATGAAAAAAAGGTAACAGTACTCAAGGATGTCCTCGACGTACTTATATCTAAAACTCAATCAGGCAAGCCCATTGGAGATAGACGTATAGTTACTGCCGATCAAACAACCAAAGTAACAAAAAATAAAGTTCACCAAGTGGGAATTGATACACCTAGCACAGCAAATGCACAACGAAACCCGCCAGAGTCATTAAAAAAACAACCAGCCTGGTATCCAAAATATGAAGAAAGCTACCAGAAGGAATTTCAACGAGCTTTCAAAGAAATCTCGTATGAGCAATTTTTTGGCACACTACAGCAAATTAGCGACAATTGGAGCGGCACTTCAGCCGACCAAGCCACCTCAGAAGTAATTGAGTGTCTAAAAAAGCTTGCCCAAACCAGCAGGACAAAACTGGAATACAGCGAACATCAAGGCATGCAAGTTGTAGGACATGCAGATGTACTTAAGTTATTCGAACGTATATCGAGACCTCTAGAGCTATCAGGGAGGGCACTTAAATCCGCCGATGCAGCCGAGGCTATTGCCTTACAAAAGGCTTGGATAAAAGAAATTACAAACACATGCTCGGCGATAAGGAAACACCCATTTTGGGAAGATGCAAGCAGCGCCTTTGAACAAATCACCACTCAAAAAGAGCAGCTATCTGCATTTTTATCACCAAATAAACTCCGCACTATCAAGCAGCTTTCTATACCTGCTATAACCGATGCCTTACTGAGCTTTCAAGCAGGCAAATTACCAGATAACAAGGTAGATGATCTTTTAAGGCTATGTACCACACTAGAAAAGAATGCACCTAAACTCATAGAACAAATGCAACGGCTTCAGACAAATGCGGGCACGACAAATCCACTCCAAACACAATCCCCGGTTACAATGGGCAACGCACCGCCCCCTCCTCCTCCAAGTGGGACTAGTGCTACAGCCGCACGCATGATGACGCTGTCTGAAATACTGCCAACACTGGCTGAGTACAAAGAAGCATACAGCCTGTTAGATATGCAAAAAAATCAACCGTTAGCAAAACTACTTGAATCGATCAACACACTTGAGAGCAGGCTAGAAAAAGCCGAATCCGTGAATGCTATTAGCGAGCAAATCCGCACACTTCCGACACACATCCAAGCACTAAGAGAAAAAAACACCTCTCTTGTTGACAATGACTATTCCCTTTATTTTTTTGATAAAGTTCACATAAGTTCTAATCCACTGCGCAACCATGTGACTTCGTTATCAATGGCTACTTTTGGGCGAAGAGAAGCACCCAAAAGCCTCGACGAGGTCCATACACTTCTTCAGAATAAACAAAACGAACTTGAGAAATGTGACCAGGGATTAGATGCACTTGTGCGCTTAAAGGCAACGCTGCCTAAGATTTCTGATAAAATAAGTATCAAAGCACTCAGAGAGACTCAAACTCCATTACGCTCATTTTTTCCCTTACTTATGAAAAAGGTTGCATGGAATACCATAGAAAAACCAATAAAAGAATCTGGAGGAGGGTTCCAAATAACAGGTAAAACAGGTAGGTATGGTCAATTTTACGAAAAATTGAAAACCGAACTCGAAGAACAAAAAGAACCCAACACCCAAATAATTATTGAAAATGAGCGGAAATTAGAAAAAGCTATTGGAGATGGCATCTCTTTTAAACTCGATGACTATGTAGACCAACTCCTTACCTTATCTGAAACCATAAATACTATGATTGTACGCTATACAACAATCAATGATCAAATAACTACATGGAACACATACAGCCAACAAAAAAATGGTAAGTTTTGGAATGATATTGGCGATAAGCTACAAGTGTGGGTTGAGCAAGCCAGCAAAATAAAAGAAACACTCTCTAAACAATCAACTGCCATCGAAAAAATAGCCAACAAACCTAAACCAACCTCGGTCACACAAAAGCCCGTTCGAAAAGAAGAAGATAGGCCAGCCCCTAGCTTGGCAGAGGCACTCAAAGGCGCTCCAATTATGAGTAAATTACATCAGCCTGCAAGCCAAAAAAATAAAGACAATAATGCCGTAACAGAAGATGAGTGGGATGAATAATTGTAGCTCCAACCACTACAATGGATCTCGGGCAGTGCAGCTACAAAAGTGCCTGAATCTGAACAACTTCTTCCATCGCCTCTTGGCTTGTAGGACGAGCTAGCGGATCAAATGAAAGTAGGTTCATAATAAGTAACTCAAGCCTTAGCTGAGGATCCAGCTGATATTTGTGTGGCCCACCTTCTGTAATGTCTTTCTTGGCCTCTACTACGCTGCGCATCATAGCTGACAATATAGCTTGCTTTAGTAGTGCATGCCTCTTAGTGACAACAGACATACCCGCAAGCTTATCAACAGAATCATCCCAGAAAATCCCTTTGCGCATGTAACAACAATAGAGCATATGTCCTAATGCCCACATTTCGGCCTTGATATAGTCGCCTTCAAAGTCGCTGTTGGCAAGCATCTCAGGGGGTGTTGGCAATAAAGAGCCATAATAGCCTTCGTTAAACCGCCCACAAAGCATCTCTACAGTAGGTCTGGCTTCAACATTAGTAACAAAGCCAAAGTCGATAAGTCCTACTACCAGCCTATCTGGGTATTTTTTAAATAAAACATTTTCAGGCTTCAAGTCGCCATGTATGAGATGCTGCTCGTGCAAGCTGTGGAGCCCTGCACAAATCTGACGAATCGCCTCAAGCACTGTTTTCAGAGAGGTCTTTCTAAAAAGTGCATAAAGCGTACCATCAGCTAGAGGAGCTATAAAACTGAGTTTAGAAATAACATTAGAGGCTCCTTCGGTAACGGCTATTTTTTTGTAGCTGCAGACATGCCAAATAGGCCATATACCCTCACTTTGGCTGCCATAAAGTCTTTGATGCAGTGCAACTTCTTGTTCAAGCGGGTTGATATCATCGCCACATCTATTGACAGACTGGGCAACAGCTACAATTGGCCACTTTTTAGCGAGGCCAACACGCACAGCTTCAGCAACACGCTTGAAGCTGCTGTCGACTACAACAGTGCCTTTAGCATGCGATTTGGAGAGGATATAAAAAACCTGTTTTTGATAGTCCCACTGTATTGTGCGAGCAAGTCCAAAGCGCTCTTTTTTATAATATTTACCCCTTTCGCACTTACCAGCTCCAAGCCCGATAATAGCAAATATAGATATGGCCAGCAGTTCCGCTTTTGTAAGTGTTAGACGGTCAATATTTTTATCTACTAGCATGCGCTGATAAAGAACCTCTACCTTGTCAGCATAACTAGATCCTTGCATTGCCTGATGGATGCGGTCAACAACACCGTTCGGTGTATTTTTAGGAAGAAGCTGCCCGAGCCAGTCTTGTTGGAAAGCGCCATTTTCTAGCAAAAATGCTAGCCCTCGTTGCAAAAAAGCATTTGTTTCAACGAAAGACGCTTCTGTAAGGATCGCCCACGCAAGCCAGTTTGAAACAAAAATCTTACGTGATGAAAAAAGTGATAACTGCTCAATCTGCCTTACGTGAGCATTTAATTGCGAGTGAGTGCGACTAGCCGTTGCAATAAGCTCTTTTAGCTCAAGCAGGCTTGAAACCACACCAGATTCACTTGACCGACAGAGGGTGTCAAAAAAAAGCTTTATTAGTGTTACATCTCGTTCACTCTGCTGCTTAACTAAAGGCTTTTCACGCACTTCGTTTGGGGTAGCACTTACTTGCAGGCAGCAAAATAGATCAGCCAGTCGATTCATTAAAGGGTCTCACAGGTCGCATTTTGTATTATTCGAATTATGTATGAAACGAAAGGTGCCACCAGCTAATTACCGGTGACACCTGGGCATTTGAGCGCTACTTTTTCGTATTGATATACATAGTCTGGCCTCCAGTTGCCACAATGCTATATCCAGACAAGTTTCTACATTCACTAAAATCATGCCGTTGGATACGTGCAGCAATCTGCTGATCATCAGTATGGAACGTGATTTTTGTAAGATGCGCAAATTGAGAAAGAAGGGATAACTCTTCATTCTCATTACACGTAATTGCAAGCTCCTGGACAAAAGCTGCCTTTTGTGCCCTAAGAAGATACTGAAGCAATGACTGCTCAGATTGTGTAAATAAAGCAATCGACGAAATTGTAGAGTGCGAGTCGATAAGATTAGGAAGAGATGCCATAAGCTCTTCATCATCATCGATGCAATCTACTTTTAAAGATAGTGCCCGAAGCGTTGGGTGAGCATGAACAAGCTTATTTGGAGCTAAGCTTCCTATTCGTGCATCTTCTGCTGCACATAACGACAGCACAGACAAGCATCGACTCGATGCTACCCAGCGAAGAGACCCTGGCTCTACTTCAACATCCACCAACGACAGCAACTGGAGATTTTGCTGAAGATTCCTGCACTCTGAAAAATCCAGCGTATTGTGAATATTTGTGAGGTAAAGAGATGAAAGCCTAATTGCGTCGAGGCTAGCAGGCAAAACATTGCCATTTTTTAGCGTCAGGCAGCCTAAGTTTGGAAACACATGATTTAAGTCAGAAACTTCCTTATCACTATTTTCGCCCGTTAACGGCATAGTAAGAGTTGTTAATGCTGCACATCTTGTATATTCAGGATTACCCTCGGCATAAAGACCACGGTGAAGAACAAGCGTGGCAAGCTTTGGAAAAACAATCTGTTCTAACCAATCACGCCCTTGCTTGTGTAAAAGCGGCTGAATAGCATCTAAATCTTTAGCATCCAAATAGGTAAGTGGCAACTCTCTAGCCTTATCATTGTACTGATCATGGCTATTTGCTCTTGCAACACACCTACAGCCAAATTGAATAAGCTTAGAATCAAGTTTGTTTTTTGTTTCAACATCTACATTAATAGCTAAAAGCCCCTCGTAGAGCTCAACAACAAATGAAAATATCTCGGCCACTTCTGTTTCGGTATAAACAAGCCTATCTTCAAAAAGATTTTCGGCAGCAGAAACTATAGCAAAAAAGAGCCTATGATGCTGTTTAGGATCTATCTTCATACGCTCTGCGTCATAAAGTCTTATCCATTGGACAAACTCATTGGATTTAAGAGCCGGAAGCCGCTTTTCAAGAGATGAGTAAGGAAGCGTAAGTCTTCTTGCCTGCACGAGACGCAGCCATAAGAGTGCTGAGAGTTGGTCCTCAAACTCTACTGTGTGTAATGGATTTATAGACAAATTTGCAATTACATCAGGCATTTCAAGTACGTAGCAGGCTATTTCAAAAAGCGCCACCACGTCTTCTGCTTCAAGGTTAAAGTCATACTGATTTCTCGCAAAAGCCGTTAGTAGCTCGTTAAGGATACCCTCAGGATCTCTTGTATGGACAACTGTTTCTTCAATAAGAGCCGACAGGTCTACTTTAGGTTTCTCACTCTTCTTCCATTGTGCAGCTATGGCAAGAGCACTAAATGCACTAGTTAAAGACCAACCGCGAAGCTCACCTATTTTCTCTGAAGAGCAATAGTCCGCCTCAAGCCTCTCTGATATTGTTGCAAGTACTAAAAGGCTCATATCTACGCGATACTTACCAAAACAAAGCTGCACATCACAGGGAAAAGCCCTAAGGTGCCTAAAGAGCGTTTGGGCATTATCTCTGATAAGAGCAACTGTCTTTTCCAAGGCCCGTTCTGAAAGATCATTTGAAAAATAGAGCTTCCCTAAAAGCGATAGTGCCCAGCTATGAAGAGCAGTAAGATCCTCGGCCGAACAATTATACAGAGCACCATTTGCGGTAATCCAGCGTCTTAGTATCTTATTTTTCTCTTCAGTTGAACCTGCAGCATCAAGGCTGCTCAAAAGTTCGATGGCACTTTTATTTAGTGCATTCCATTTGTTATATAGTAGCGTAACACTATCGCAGTGACTTTTGGCATCTATCTCAAGTAGTTTACAAAATGCAGCCAGTTCCTGGTAGCGTCCTCTACTTTGTTCAATATTGACGCCTAGCTCATCTAAATTTCCTTGAACTGGGTAGAGCAATCCAAGGTAGTGACGCAGGCTTTTGTCTTCTTGCAGGCTTTCTTTTGATAAAACAGCATTAATTTCTTTTGAGCATGTACCAATTTTATCTCTTATTAGTGTAAAAGATCGTTCATTTTGCTCAAATTGTTCCTTAACGAAGGCAACAAGAGCCCCACGGAAAGTTGTATGCCACTTAGCAAAGGAATGCGGTATTCCAATTTGTTCAAGTTCAAGCAATGTTTTAATGGTCTCGCCGATCATTTCTTGGCCAAGAAGAAGTGCAAGGCGAGAAGCTTGAATAAAGAAGTAGCGCTCTGATCCCTTCTCGTGCTCAAGGGCTTTAGCAAGCAATGAAAATTCATTACATGCACTTGTAAAATGCCGTTGCTGGCAGGCCATAGCGGCGGCTTGTTCTTTTTGCTTAACAGCTTCGGTAAATCGGGCGACTAGTATTTGGTGGGAATCTGTGAGCTGACTTCTTGGCGAAATTTCGCGTGAATCGCGCTGGCGAGAAAAACTATTAGATTCTTGACTCACACCTAACGCCTTAAAGAGGCAGATAGTCTTTTGCACTCGAACAGAAAAGGCAACGATATCACCGGTTTGATTATATTTTGTAATTATGCGAGATACTTTGTCGTCTAAAAGTGTAGCAGCGCGTGAAAACTGCTCCTCAGGCGATAGTACTATACCTGGATAATCCATTGCTGAGCCTGGAGGCAATTGTGTGAGGTTATTCATAGCCGATCCCCTTAAATAAATGAATATGTATTAAGTCGTTTCAGAAAAAAATCTGAAACTAACTGTTGCCCATCTTAGGCATATTCGATTTTTCAAGGAAATAACTTTTAACGAAAATTCCTCCATTTCTGCATCAATCACTCTGCAAATATCCTGTGGAAACTAAAGATGATAGAAGCACAATATTGGGAAACTGGCTTTTAAGTCGTCCAACACCAAATGGTGTAATTTTTGGGCAGCGCTCTACATCAAGTACTTTGAGAGAAGAGCTTAATTTAACAAGCGCATCTAGCCATTGATCTGTAACCTGAAGACACCCAGAAAGCTCAACACTCTCCAACTGCGAACAGCCCTGAAGCAACGCCTCAAAGCCTTGTAGTGTAAGCTTTGACGACTCAGATGCCGAAAAGTCTTTAAGGTGCAAAGATCCTTGGGCAAGAAAAAAAAGAGCCTTATCGGTGATTTCTGAACACCAATCAAGATGGAGCGTTTCAAGGTAAGGACAGCTTTTGGCAATTCTTTGCACACCATAGTCTGTAATGGCAGCAGATTTAAAAAGTGTTAACTTGGATAATTGAGGGCAGTTATCAGCTATAGCAGCAAGGGTGCTGTCAGTAATCTGTGGGATAAATCCAATATCGATTTCTCTAACATTGTTTCGACCTATAAGACCACATGTAAATGCAAAATCTGTAAGATATTTGCCTTGAGGTAATACAAGAGCGGTAAGGTTGGGGTAAGGAGTCAAAAGATGTATGAAATCAAAATTAGTCAGATGCAAGGCTGCTTTGGGGTTGATTTGAAGTGTTTCACTAGCAAAGGATCGTAAAATCCAACCATGCTCTTCTGCCGATTTTGAAGCATCGTAAACCTCGCAAACAGAAAGATCATTCATGGCATCAATAAGAAATGCAATAGCTAGGTTTTGATCCTGGTTTTCATCCTGGTTTTGATCAAGATCCTCATCGTCTATTTGATCAGCAAAAGTAACATGTCTAGCTTTTTTAGGCTGCACATCTTGTTTAGTCCGCACATCTTGTTGTCTTGCTTGGTTGTCTAAAAATGTTTCCTTTGTTAGTTGAGCCACTCGCTCATCAACAGGCCGTTTTTTACTGACCTCATCATCATGAGTATCCATTAGATCAAACCTAAAAAACAGCCCCACTGAAGGTGTATACATCTTTATTCCTCATAAATTTGGCCATAGAGTTTATCAATTAGATTTACTAAAAGAAAAGGGCCTTTTTTCTATCTATCCAAGCTGCTAAAATGGTACTCGTTATGAAATTTTACAGATTTTTATTTCTATTTTTACTAACTATCTCCTCAGCATGTAGCCTGCCATTTTGCCATGAGATAAACTCTGCGGCGAGCTTTAATCTCTACTCTAAAGAGCTAGATGGCGAGCGCTTTACAAAGTTTGCACTCGACCTACAGCAAAACACCCTCTACTACTTTGATGTTAACACCTACCCAATGCACGTGGACTTTATCTTTAAAGAGCTTCTTAAAACCCCCATCACACACGCCCTCTACAATGAATACCTCGAAAACTACTCCGAAATAAAACCCAGCTTTCTTTTTTGCTACTTAGTACACCATTTGCGCCAAGACATTTGGACAATGGCACTTTTGGAGGGCGACAAAGCCACAAAAGAAGAGATCACAAAAGGCTATAACTTTGTCTACAGCACCTTTTACTTGGGCCACAAAGTACAATTTAGACCTACGTCAACCTATCAAGAGCTTATCGCTAAAACGCTTGATAACATCCCTATAATAACAAATAACGAGCTCTACCGAAAAAGCGACTATCAACTGCTTAATGGTGGCTCAACAGTAGCCATTTTACGTATAGATACAGGGCTAAGTACTAAATGGGAAGAGAATGAACTTGTTGTTCTGCCAAAGCCTCTACCTGACATCACTGCCGTAGCAGGTATTATCACAGAACAGTTTTCGACTCCCCTTTCGCACCTTGCTTTGCGGGCACGCGGGTGGCACATTCCCCACGCTGGCATAAAAGATGCCTCAGTTCTATTTACTGAGCTTGAAGGACAGTACGTATACTTTCATGCAGACACTCAAGGCTATGAGCTTCGCTTAGCAACTGATAACGAAATTAAAACCTACTGTGCAAAACACACTCCCCCCACCCCCGTTGTACTAGATCCAGCAAACCTTACAGAACAAACCATACAGCCCCTTACTGCACTTTGCGGGGAAGATCACACAGCCTATGGAACAAAGGCCGCAAACCTTGCAGAGTGCACAAAACTTGCGCTAAACATACCACAGGGCTTTGCTATTCCCTTTTATTATTATGACAACCACGTAAAAGCAAGTGGAGCTCAAGAGTCTATAAACCAACAAAAGTTTGATGAGGCGCGCCAGAAAATCCTTGATCACCCACTTGATGCGAAGCTACTAGATACCGCGTACAATTGTGTAAAAACACTGCCAGAGGGCGGATTTTTTGTACGAAGCTCCACAAACGCCGAGGACCTTGCAGGATTTAACGGAGCTGGCCTGTATGACACCTACGCCAACATAAAAGATAAAAATGGGATAGCAGAAGCTATAAAAGCAGTATGGGCTAGCATATGGAGCCCACGAGCCTATAAAGAGCGTGCACGCTTTGGAATAGACCATAACGCAGTATATGGAGCAATACTTGTGCAAACAGCTGTTGATGCAACCTCAGCTGGAGTCCTTGTAACCAAAGACATTTTTGATGCCACAGAAACAATGGAAGCCTACACAATTAACGCCTCACACGGCCTTGGTCAAAATGTTGTTGAGGGAGATGCAATCCCCGAGCAGATTATCTACAACTTTGACAACAAAGGTATTAAAGTGCTTTCACGAGCATCTGGTGGCATGATATGTGTGTGCGATGAAAATGGTGGCACAAAGCTGATTGCCAACCCTAACGGCTCAGATCCTGTGCTTACAGACGAGCAGGTAACAACACTTGGTCTTGCCACACACAAAATAGTGCGACACTACCTGGCCGACTACCCCCTTGATATTGAATGGCTCTTCAAAGATGATACCCTCTACATCCTCCAAGTACGCCCATTTGTTTGACCTCGTCAAAAGGACTTTGTGCTACGCACTATAGACATTATTGCATACCCCCCCCAAAATATTAACTAGCTGACAATACTCAGACTACTATCATTAACCAAACAACTTTAGTTGACATAGATTTACCCAAATTTTACTGTACTAGCTATAGTACAGGAGGATCAAACATGTCTTGTTGTTTTCGAAAAGTTGATTCATTTTCTGGTCTGCCAGTTTCTGCATCTACTTCAACTTATTGTGCTACTAACAAATCCGCTATTGCCCTTAAAAAATATATCTGCAACCAGACAAACTCTACTAAGATTTTGGATGCAATCTTATCTGATCCTAGACAACTAGAAGCACTTAAAACTTTTTGCAAAAAACGTTATTGCGAAGAGCAATTTTTGTTTATTCAAGCGTTCAACAGCTGGAAAAACAATCCGACAGAAAAAGGTGTTCATGAGTTGTTGAGAGTCTATATACAACCTAACGCCGAATATGCCATAAATGTGAGTGAAACATGCTACGATCGAATTTCGCAATTATTAATCTATTACGATCAAAGCGCTGAAGAAATATTTGATGAGATCCAAAATTGTTACAACACCACTGTAACTGATTTATGGGCTAATTACCGCTGTGAATAGAGAGCTCGAGCTCATAGCGTCAACTTAAGCTATTTTTCTCTTAATCACGGTTGGGCCTTGTTCACCTTTTCAGTCAAGTTTTACGCCCTCCACAGTATATTTACAAAAACAATTGAAACACAAAGCCTCAAAGGCCACAAAGAGCGCTTCGCGAAGCTGACAATTCTTATCTTGTTACAGCTGATGGACATTTATTCTCAAAAAACTGCTAAAAACCATGCCCCACATATCATTGCAAGCTCCACGCAGAGCTTTGTGTCTTTGTGTCTTTGTGTCCATACTTTTACGCATAAGTTTTTTTGACAAAAATCCACTATCTTGTCTCCGGACCAAAGATGTCCCACGCATCCGCGTAGTGGGTGAGCTTGGAAATCCCCGTCCATATAGCTTTCACTCCTGGTGGTTTATCAGTTTTCCTTCCAAGATGCCCCCCCAAGCGTGCTATATAGCTCATCATCTCTTGTAAACTTGGTGGTGATATTGGTAATTTCTTGCTGCGCAACGCTGCCATATATCCCGCCTTCCATTCAGAATCTTCAAAAAAACAGGTGCAAGATATTGTCGGAAACACTCGACTCATATGCAACAAAAAATTAACTCTCCAAGCAACTATTAAAAAAAGACTAAACAATGGATAAAGCCTATCCGCACTTCTTAGCGATTTTTCTTCGACCTTGCATCCGCTTTTGAATGTCTTGAAGAATACTTCTATCTCCCAACGACAAAGGTAATAACTAACTACTTTTACTATTTCTCCGGGTGAACTGATTGGTAGTGATGTCAATAAACACCATTCTATAGGTGTAACTCCCTCAGGTGGATTAAGCTCCTTTAAGTAAATTGCCCTCATAGATGCTTTAAGATTAGGTTTGTCAGCTCCATATCTAGATCTTATCTCTGCGGAAAATGCATGAATTGATTGGCGCACCTGTCTTGTACCACCACTTTCTCTATCAATAATCTCAAAGCTTATTTCTCCTAATGATTTACTAGCCTGAAGTGCTTCGATCATAGTATTTACCTGTCCGTCGGGCAGGTAAACTGTACGATTGTGATTACTTCGGATAATGTAGTCAGCATTCGTAGACTCTTGTTGATACTCATCAAATATCTCAAAAATATCGCCTTCACGATCCGTTATATGCACAACTTGTGTATTCTTACATTTTTTCGCAAGTTCACACGAATCACGATAGGCTTCTAACCAACGATAACTTTCTTTCTCGGCGAAAAGCATCCTTTCTCTTTCTCGAGAGCTTCGCGGTTTTTTTTCTTTCTCTCTTGCCCAAAATTTTTGTCCTATCACACCCAAATGCAAACGGTCAGGAGTGATTCCTATGGTAGTATGCATAAAGAATCCCTGCGCATTATTGCTTGAAATATACCCGCTATCTTGAAGTGTTTTTCTCGAGGTATAATTGAGGCTCGTTGTATCACTTAGGCACAAAACTACAGGGTTTTGACTTGCTCGCTCTATTGTCCTACTGAAGTGCGGATCGATTAGCTTATTTTCATCGACTAGATCATTTGAAAAAAACCGATAGCAAGCTTGTACTTCTTTACGTGTATGGAACATTTTATTAAGGCTTGATTGAGGCTGTTTGGAAGCCTGATCCAAGAGATGTAAGATCCTTTTATCTAGCCTTTTTTCACCAAACTTAACCCCTTCTAACTCATCTTTAACCCATTTACTAACCATAGTCCAGCCTCGAATTGATATTTTTCAAGACAGAGTACATGGTTTGGATTTTTGTCAAAAAAACTTATGCGTAAAAGTATGGGCACAAAGACACAAAG
>JBGSSB010000114.1:0-3107 GCA_041737255.1 Chlamydiales bacterium
AAGAGATGGCCTTTTTCAAACTAGTCCCCTTAAAGCTCTCAACTAGTGTTCGCAAAACACCTCTATCGCGCTCTCTTTAGACAATTCTAAATACTCAGGACTCAGTGAGCCAGCAGCGCTAATCTGAGTAATCAAATTAACAACATCTGTTGGCGATGAGGTATTAATAAATTGTACAAACTGCTGATAAGGAATACCATTTAAAAACTCCTCATTAGCTTCTGGTATAGAATAACGAACTCCCGGTTGCGGAGCAACCGCTATCCGAAATACAGCTTCATCTACGGTTGGAGAAGGATAAGGAACTGTTCCTGCCCCCCCAGTGAACGCACCCCCGGTAAGGTTTTGATCCAAGACAGTAGATAAAATAGCTGCTTCTATAGGCTGACTGCTTTTTTTAAGCGAAGAGGCATTGAAGTATTCAAACAGCCCAATATCTGTAGTAATAAAAACAGGTTGCACGAGTGAAAATGTTGGTGCATAGACAGTTGTACCACGAGCTTTATTGATCATCATTTCTTCTTGCAACGCATCATTCCAACGCTCAAGCGCAATATTCACCGCAGAGTAGATGCTTAAATTGGCTACTAAAGAAAGATACGCTGAGCCAGAACTAAACGAAATTACCCGTGTGTCATCTGAATGCAGCATATGCGGCAACGCATAGTGCACAACTCTTTGATACCCTGCGAGCTTAAGATTAAAAAGACCAAGGATATCATCACCAGTAGCTGGTGATAATGGGCCATTCCAAAAAACACCTGCTGCTATCACGAGGATGTCTATTTCTTTAGATTTCTTAGTCAGCTTCTTAAAGAAACTCTTAACATTTTTTTTCTGTGCGTATATCAAGCTTCTTGAGTGGATATGGAGTTTTTTCATAGCAATCAGGATATCGCGATGTTGCAATCACACATGCGCCTTCATTATGGAACCTATCTGCGATAGCTTTTCCTAAACCTCTAGAGCCACCAACGACTAGCACCTTTTTTCCTACTACCGACCTTGCACCATCTAAAACTTCCGGCGGATAGGCAAATGGCTGTCCAGGTGCCAACGGAGGATCAAATGCAGGATCTTGAATAATTGTAAGGGCGGATGGATTTACGACTGTAGGATAGCTATCTAAATCAAAATTTTTAAACGCCTTGCACATCTCTTTGTTATTTACACATGACGTGTTAATTTTGAAGGTCACAAACCGATCTTCCTTATTTTCAGAACAGCATATGCAATTCTGAAAAGAGAGATCTAACACTTCGTTGGGTTCTGGCTCAGAAAGATTTTTGCAGCTCTTATGGCAACTTTTGTGCTTTTTATAGCCCTTTTCAACAACCTTATTATCTGCATTCATACCTACTGGCAATGATACTAGAGCGAACATTGCACAAAACAAGCACCCAAACATTCTCTTCGATAGCATAAACAGTCTCCATGTAAAATTTTATGGCATGCCCTAGACTTGTATTCACTTTACCATTTTAAGTACAGCAAAACTCAAAAAAAAACTCACACATTCTAAGAGGGGTGAAACCCATTTGATCTATCCAGCTAACTTTTTCTACATTTTTCACAAATTCGCGCAAATTTAGTTGAAAACCCAAATGCAAAAATTTAGATAAGAGGCATAGCTTACCCAAACTACATAAGGGACAAGCAAATAGGCTGCAACGGAACTCTGCTTCCAAAATGCATTTATGGTAAGTACAACTAACAGCAGTAAAAATGCGATGTCTATAAGAGCTAAACCTGGGGATTTTAGGTAAAAAAAGAGCAACGACCAAGCAAAATTTAGTATAAGCTGACTAAAAAAAAGAAAAAGCGCTTTAGCTTTTTGCTCAGACTTTCCTGCCCAAATTATTGTGAGCGATATTGCCATAAGTACATAAAGAAGGGTCCACACAATAGGAAAAACCATATCTGGCGGAGTGCCATAAGGTTTTATAAGCTGAGGATACCACTCTTTTACGCTATGCTGCGTAACTAAGCCTGTAAGCCAGCCTCCCCCAACGCAGAGAATAAGCGAAAAAACAAACTTTGTAGCGCGACTTATAGAATTACTCATTGATATCTCTTAAAATGCGTTGTCCTTTGCCGCTCATTTCGCTACCATTACCAAAAAAAGCCACTCAGGGTGTATCTTATTTTATGTACTAAGGCAACTATTTATACAATCTTCCTTTACCATTTGAGACATTTTGACAGCACAAGAAATAACACTTATTTTTCCTCATCAACTCTTCGAAAACCACCCAGCCCTCAACCTATCTCGGCCGGTATACTTAGTCGAAGAATTTCTCTTTTTTAAAGTACAGCCATTTCATGCACAAAAACTTGTTCTTTTAAGAGCCTCCATGAAAGCCTATGAAGAGTATTTAACAAAAAATGGCTATAGTGTCTTCTATATCGAGGCTCAATTTTCAAATGCACGCGGTGAGCTTTTTACACATTTAGCAAAAAAGGGTATTAAAAAAATTCATCTGGCAGAGGTAACAGATGATTGGCTCGAGCAAGATCTTCAATCGGCTGTAGAGGAGTTTGGATGGACACACACATCCTATCCCTCCCCGATGTTTCTTTGTGAAGAAGCTGAATTGCGGAACTTTTTTAAAGGCAAAAAAAAGTATTCGATGGCGCAGTTTTATGCCTATCAGCGCAAAAAATATGACATCCTCATGGAAGATGGCTCCCCTGTAGGTGGAAAATTTAGCTTTGACAAAGAAAATAGACGGCGCATCCCAAAAAACTGCCACATCCCTTCTTTATATACCCCTAAACAAACCTCATACGTCAGCGAAGCTATCGCCTATGTTAAAAACTGCTTCCCCAATGCTGTCGGCCAGGCAGAGCCCTTTAGCTATCCTGTTACTTTTGCGACTGCCAAAGCCGCCCTTTCCGATTTCATAGAAACTAAACTCCATTTATTTGGTGACTACGAAGATGCGATAAAAGAAGAAGAATCTTTTCTTTTTCACAGCGTTTTATCGCCGCTACTTAATATAGGCCTACTTACCCCCCAACAAGTACTCACAGCTGTACTGGCTAATAAAAAGACACCTCTAAACTCACTTGAGGGCTTTATACGACAGCTCATAGGCTGGCGAGAG
>JBGSSB010000142.1:0-24712 GCA_041737255.1 Chlamydiales bacterium
TTCGAAAGTTTGTACATGATCTTTATCTGTGAAATTGACATACTCTTTCATGAGTTACCCTCTGTTATTTGTTTTTTGACGAAAACCTTACTGAGGGTACACTCTTTTTATTTCAAACACAACTTCTGATCATATCTCAAACACCGCGTTAATATTGATGAATAAATACGTTATAAAAAATACTAAACTTACCCAAGAGCAAGAGTTGATTTACTTGTTTAAAGAGTATCATGTATACTCTTAGACTACAAATTTAGGACTGTATGATACCTGCAGCAAATTTATATCCGCAAGCTTCGATAGAAGAAGCCTTACAAAACCTTAGACTACAAGAAGAGCATAGGGGTAAGCTTCAATGCTGGACAAAACCCGAAAGCATCCTTAAATATACTGATACAATTTGCAGCAAAGAAGAGTGTATCAATAGTTTATCAACCGAAGAACACCCTACCGCGAGAAAAATAGCCATTGCCTTGCAGCCTTATGCATCAGGCAAGTACTACCCACACAACTTTTTTACCTACGCCGAAATTCGATTGATAGCTCTTGTAGCAGAACGCATGCTTACTCGTGACAATGCATTATACAGTAGTGATTTTATACAAAGAAAAAGAATCGGTATACCTATTAAGCTCATCTTTCCCGCTGGTGGTGCATCTATTCTTTTGTTACCAAAAAAAGCCCCAAAAGTTCCTGGCCAGGGAGTAAATAAATGGCCACGACCTGCACTTGGCTGCTCGCTGCTAGAGGGAGCCTGGTGCGTACAGCGTCTATGGAACTTGACAAGCCTGAAGAACTACTACAACAACTATAATCCCATCTTTTTTCAGGCTCGTGCTATAGAAGCAAAAATTAAGGAGGCAATACCTTCAAGATTATCCCCCACCATTATAGAAGATTTTACCGTTTTACCCTATGATCAGAAGCGATCATGTTTTTATGAATACCACTCTTGCCTTATTGACTGCTTCGATGTCCCTGGATTTTTAAATAATAAAAAACTTGTTCAGCAACTTGCCCTAAGTGCTGCTACCAAAGTTGCCTTACTGCATAAAAGTGAACTTGCCTTGTGCGACCTCAAACCTGACAATATGTTAGTTACTGAGGACAACGAGGTGCTTCTTTGTGATTTAGATGCAACAAGCGAAGCGTTTTCAAAACAGCCATGGAAAAAAGGAGGCACAAGAAACTACTTACCTCCTGAAGTATTATTAGGAACCCTTGCCGACAATAAAAAAGCCGATGTCTTTGCATTTGGATGCCTACTTTTTGAGATGATTTTTGATCAACAACTCCCATGGTTTATAGAGGATGTAGAACGTCAACTCAACACGCAAACTCTTGCTAGCTATAAAGCCTTTGCTATAGAAGCTAGGAAAAATCTTGAAGAGAATAAAACTGTGTCATCTCAAATAATGATGCTATGGCTTATCCAATGGTGTTTGCATCCAAACTATACAGAGCGTCCTGATATGCAAACAATTTGCACGTATCTTTCTAGTAACTACTCAGCTGAGGATACCCTTTCACTTGACGATATTCAGCCATTTTTAGATATCGAAGCATCTAAAGGATATTGTGTAATCAACTAAATTCTTAAAGATTTAGCATAAACTTATTCAAAAGCAAAAATGCGCTTCCAGTCTTTCTTCATACTTATTACAACCCACCCATTTTTTTTAGCATCGTTGTATAAGCTTTGAGGAAACGTCCCTACCTTAGAATCTGGCAAATACAAAGCTGGGCCATAGGCATACTCACCTTCAGCATCATCATGCAAAAGTAGCATCGACAAGCGAGCTCCCTTGCCAAATTTGGTATACTCTACCATTTGCTTATCACCAATCGAGTTGCCAAACGCAGCACAGGGCCGCTTGCCAATCATCAGATGAATACCTTCAGGCTTTCCGGCATTATTATCATTTAATAAAAGCTTTGGCTCCTTAGTGAGTATCGGCTGGCCTTCTTTATCGTAGCCATACTTTGTACCACCTGCCGAACCTACAACCTGCTCTGCCGGTATGCCATATATTTTGTTGGCAAAAACGCGTACAAAATCTTGGCCACCACCTGTTACAATATAGGTTTTATAGCCATTTTCGCGAAAATAGGTTAGCACTTCCTGCATTGGCAGGTAGGTAAGGTCTGTATAAGGTCGCTTATATCTCGGATGTTTGGCTATGGCAAGCCATGCTTCAACCTCAGCTTTAAACACCTCTGTTGACATACCAGAAAGTGCAGCTTCTAAAACTTTTTCAAGATCCTCATGACTGAGTTTTAAAATAGCTTTCATGTCCCCTGAAATCACGGTTTTAAATGGCTGCTGTTTATTTAGCTCTGGGCGTGTCTTTGCCATAGCTACAATGCGGTCAAAGCAGTACATCATTTGTGTATACATCGGCTGCTCAACCCAAAGTGTTCCATCTTGGTCAAAGGTAGCGATGCGATCTTCAGTTGGAACAAAATCAGAGCTTGCCTCATCTGTAGTTGTTTGGATAAAGTCCATAATAGCTTGTTTTGCCGGCCCGTTTCTCCATGATGGCAAGGGGTCTGCCTGAAGGCAGCATGTAGTAAGAAGTAGTAGTAAAACTGTACGTACAAAGAGCTTCATGGTTCACCTATGTTCTAGTGTACTAACATTTACCAGAATATCTATTTAATGTCGTCATCTGTATAGAAGTTTCTTTGCCCTTCGCCTCCGCATATCTGTAGAAAAAAATGGTCACCCTGGGTAAACTTATCGGCCATAAACACACGAGGTTATTATGACAGGCTATATCGCTCAGGGGTATAATTCAGTTTATTCTTTTGCTAAAGAAAATATATTTAACACACCAGAACGAGTAATTGCAGGCAGGGTTGCCGCAGGCACATTAGCCATCGCAACTTCTACTGTTGCGGCAGTCTATTTAGAATATCCCTTTGTCGCACAACATATTAGACAAGAGATGGGCCTCACCTGTGGCCGCACAGCTCTTACTGCTATTCAAAAACTACCTCACGCCTACCAATTTGTTAATGCAACAGCACTATTAAGCTGCCTTCCATCGACATCTAAGTATTGCCTTCCTAAACTAAGTTCGTATATTGGCAGAATAGTTTTAAATGGATTTACGTTTTCTGCAACAAATTTTCTCATCCGCAAAGCATTTAACATTAATTTCGCCGTCAAAACAAAAAATGAATAAATAGAACACCAAGATAATACTAATTTGCTATAATAGGCAAAATTTATTCCAGGGATAGTGTATTATGAGCATGCAATCGCTTACCATGTGGCTAGGTCATTACTCAAACGCCCCAACAAGACAGCTCGGTAGAGACCTTGAGCGGCTCAGCCGCCCTTTAAAACATAATGAACATGGTTATGAAGAGACCCCCTGTAATGAGGGCTCTCACAGAGTAAGAAGATTTTTTCAAGTATTAGCTCTAGCCCCCGTTGCTCCTATTGGAAGCATCTTAGGATTTGGCTTATTTTCTGTTGCCGGCATGATAAGCACCTACTACGACTCTCGCTTAGAAATAGATGATATGAATGCAGAAGCTATCGGCAAAAAACGAACCTTTCATTTACTTTCGCTCAATGTATGCTTTCAAGAAGGCCCCTTTGCTCCTATCGCTGGAGGGGTAATTCCCCCACTCGATCCCGTAGAAGACCACCCTTCAAGAGCAACAGCCATTGCACACTGGATTGGCACGCAACTCATGGCACCAGATATTTTTTTAGGGCAAGAGTTTACAGGTCTTGCCGCGCAAGATGCCTTTGTAGCCGAACTGAAAAACCACGGCTATCGCTATTTTGTTATAGACCGTGCACCGCACCCTTTTTTAATGAATTCAGGGCTCATCGTTGCATCAAAGTATAAGCTGTCAAACGTCTCACTTACCCCCTTTTCCTATTCTGATCGGTATGGTGGTGGTAAAATAGTCCAAAATGGGGCTATTCACTTTTCGCTAACTGATAACAATAAACCTGTTCTTTCGTTACTTAACGTTCATTTAAACGCAGAATCGGGCCCAGATGCTGACAATACTCGATATGACCAACTACAAAATTACGTAATACCCCAACTACGCAATACTGATACCCCTACCGTGCTTATGGGCGATTTAAACTTTGACACATCAACTCCTGGTTCTAAAGAACAAGCAGGACTTGATGGCCTAATCAATATATGTGAAGGCGAAAACACTTGGACCAACAAGGGTGTAGTGCACCTGCGTGGAGGAAATAACCCTGTTGTTTATGAAAGCCTTGATGCAATAATCGCAAACTCTACTGAAATCGAGCTTCTAACCAGAAAAATCAGCCAAGTTGCAATAGGAAATGCCCTACTCACAGACCACTATGCAGTAGGCGTAACGGCCACCGTGCGACAAGACCTCTAAAAAAATAAAGTAATGATGCCCCACTAGCTTTATCATAAGATTAACGGATTAACGGGTCTGACCCCAATGTGACGGGATACAAAATTTCTTCTTTATCTTTGCCAATAAGCACAACTTGTTTGTCAGGTCGTGCCGATATAGCTTTATGCAGCTTGCCGTTTATAAAGTGAACGGCGGTATGATCTTCAAGGGCAATGCCTGGGGGGATATCCTCATTGTTCACGGAATTTCTAAAAATATCCTGCCTTTCAGACTCTGAGTCAAAATGGGGACATAATGTACCAGGTAAAAAACCAAGGGCTTTAACAACGCCTATTGGCCAGACTGAGTCTGTAATCCCCTGCTCAAACCAGCAGATAGCCCCAGCACTTACCCCTGCAAGTACTATTCCTTTGCGATAGGCTTGCTCAAGAATAACATCAACTCCCCATTCACGCCACAGCGCAAGCATACTTTTGGTGTTTCCTCCTCCGACATAGATGATGTCTTGATTGAGCAACTTTTCCTGCCAGCCACTTTCTACTCGGCCAAAAAGAGAAACCCACGATGGATGGGCGCCGAGGGCACAAAATGTTTCATAAAACTTAGCCACATACTCTTGTGATTCACTACTGGCCTGAGGCAAAAAACAGATACGTGGATTCGGTTTAGCTGTTTGTGCGAGGATATATTTTTCGATTAAGAGTGCAGGTGTTTGCGCTGAAAAACCGCCTCCACCGTGGGCAATGATTTGTTGTTTCATAATGGGATACTCCTTGTGGTGCTAATGTAGAGCTAATTTAGTGCATGTACGGAATTTTTCATACCAAAAGCTGTTGATTTAATAAGCGTGCATTCTTAGAGTCTGTTCTATCTTTAGTACATGTTGTGCTTTAGATAATTTATAATATAGTATGGAGATTATCATGAATATACCTGGATATAGCAGCATTCACTCATTTGCTGCGAACAACCTTTTTAACACACCAGCTAAACAAACAGTAGGTCGCATCCTAGCAGGAACCGGGGCCGTTGCCACTGTAACACTAGGCTATCTCAAAGCGGGATTTCCTGAAGCTGTGATTAGTGCTGCACTAAATACAGGCACTACGTGCTTTAAATCTGTAGCTACTAATGTAAACATTACAGATGCGACGATGGCTGCTGTAGAAAGCGGCTGCAAATCATCTGTTGGTACGCTGGCTATAGAAACTCTAAAGGCTACAGCGATCATAGGCCTAACTGTTTTTTGTGCTGTTAAAGCATTAAAAGCTGGAAATAATAGTGAAAAACTAAAAGAAGTATAATCTTCAATAGCCTCCCTTTCTAGGGGGGCTTTATCGCGCTCTAGCTTTCCAAATTTTTTCGGCCTGCGTTGCGTCTGGTCGAAAATAAGGGTTCGGATCTAACATTCGTTCTAATAAACCCTGAATCTCAGACCCCATCTCTTTGCCAATAGCATCTAATGTTTGTTTTATTCGAGGATCATGCATGGGGTGGGTCTTCCCATCAACTTTTACATCCTCTCCTTCGGCCTGCAACATGCTGTTTTGGATAGTATATACGTTCAAGGCATCACGTAATGAATTTATCGATTCGGGACTTTTATGATCAAAAATTTCAAGAACACTTCGCGCTAGTCCAAACATATCCTGCTTTTGCTCCAATTTCAGCCTTTGCTCTGCCGTAAGATCTTGATTATGCTGCATGCTACATTCCTTTACCCCAATATAAGTTGGGGTTCCAGATGGCCCACTAGACTCCCCTTGTTTTACAGCTAACCCAAAGTCAGCAAGACATGCTTCATACTTGCCCTTAGGTGTTTTTTGGATACCTATATTTTCTGGCTTAATATCTTTATGGGCTATTCCAGCTTTGTGAGTAGCTGCTAGGCCTGTAAATAACCCTTCTAAAAGCCTCATTTGACCCTTTGAGGTATTAAGACCGTACCTTTGTGTATCGTGAGCGCTAAAACTGAATAAATTAAATGGTAAAAGAGTAGCTTCGTAGCGATGAACCAAAACCCCCCAAGAAGTGGCAGCATTTGCCTCTAGCCTAGTGACCGAATAGGGCGCGCGTTGAATACCGGTTTGATGTCCGCCTGCTTTATCATGAAGTTCTTTTGTCAAATTGACTTCCCTTAAAAGATCCTGAGGAGCTATTTCAGTTTTTTCGATTGTTCGTTTTTGTAATAAATCAATGTTTGTTTTCAGATCGATGCCAACTGGACGTACAACACCAAACGCACCCCTGCCAATTTCATTACCTGCCTTTTGATACACAATCAGCGCTTTAAAATTACGCCCCATTTCTAGCTTGTATTCTTTGCTACCAATTTGTATTTGTGAGACTTCTCGAACTGTCCAAGCCGCTTTATTGTATGAAGAATTTAGCACTGGAAGTTTCGACTTAGCCATGCTATTGATTTTTACAAGTGTTCTAATTTGTGAATTAATGGCTTCCAATTCTGGGGAGCTAAGTGGCGCACCCTTTATTACGGTACAACTCTTAATCATATTGTGACGAAGTTTAGCCACCTGAATTGGGCTCCATCTAAAAATACCTCTGGCAAATACATCTTTTACTGCTGCAGCAAAGACTTGACGATTCTTCTTTGACAAACTCACTGTATCACCAGTTTTCGACACTAAAGAGGTGATGCGACTCCTTTCGTTCTTAAGCACTGAATTAACTTGAGAAGGTTCCACCAAAGCATTAGGTCCCATCGCAAGAAATTCTGAAGGCAGGGGAGGAAGAGGAGGAGGTAGTGCCGAACTACTTCCCATTGGAACTGGTTGCAAACTACTCATAATTTACCTTGCTCCATGCGGATATTTTTTTATGGTCGCGGCTGCTTGTTGTAGAGCTGCACTAAGTGCTTTTGCCCAAGGCTCACGCTCATGAGCTTTAGCAAAATCAATGCCATGTTTGCAAAGAGCCTTGGCATTTTCTGTGTCATTGAGCTGTACGTAAAGATAAAGTGCATTGTGGTAGCGTTCAATTTTTGTGGGGTCAAGCTCGATTGCATGCAAGGTGGCATCTAGGGCTTGTTTATACTCTTTTAGTATCCCTAAACTAATAGCTAGCCCTAGCCAAAAGTCGCCAACAGCAGGTGCTATGGTCACCAAAAAATAAAAAGAATCCCGACCTTTTTCAAAATCATCACCCAGCACATAACCATGGGCAGCCTTGTAAAAAAGAGCCATATCCTCATCAGTAAAGCCCAACACCTGAAAAATCTGACTCCCAGAGTTTGCAGCTTCGAAGAAGTGCTCTGGATCTTGAAGGATGAGCATGGCATCGCCTGATAGCTTCGGGCAGGAAATACCCTCAGTTTCAAGCCATATGCCTACTGCCTCGTAGCCACGCTGCAAGTTGTCATGAAATCGATGCATAGTATCATGCATTTCTTGGCGAATCTTGGTAGCCTGTAGCTCAAAAGGCTCAACGCCCCCCTTAAATGCCTGCTTACACTCTAGCACAAGCGCATCCGCTGCAATTTCTATAGCAGCTTCAAAATCAGAGACTTGCGTATTTACTGAGTCTGTAGGCATAACTATTTTCCTCTTCTTCTCTGATTATAACTGCTATTTAAATATTTAATAAATAGTTATATCAAAATATGGTTTTTGCTGTTTTTTTATTTGCGGCCATTATTTTGAGCTGCTATAAAACCGAAGCTGATTATTTTTATATAATGGTGCTCTATGTATCGCCTGCTGCTCCTACTTGTTACCCCTCTTTACCTAGTTATTTACCCCCTTAGTGGCGAAGATGCCCCAGCAAAAAAAGAGATCCCCGCCGAAGTAAATGTTGCCGCTATTCCATCACTTGTTAACCTCACCTCAATGCCCAGCGCAATAGTTAACGGCTGTGTCAACGTAATAACAGGCGATTTATGTGAAAGCGATGAAGATGATGCCATTTACAGCCCTGATCCTTATATTCTTGGCCATAGTTACTGCAGCTCTAGCCTTCAGGAGGGTAACTTAGGAGATGGCTGGAACTTTTTACACCACCACCTCATCGAAGTATTTCAGCCATCGCGTATTAGCTACACAAAAGACCCTGTCCAGTCTTTACCTTGTCTTTTGCCAATCAAAGCCATGGGATTTATTGTAGAAAAAGGAATTGGCGATAGATCAGGTAGAGATAAGTCACCTCCTGTTATGCACGACAGACCTTTGCATGACATTGCCGACCGCCACCACGATGGCATGAACTACAGGGGGCATAATAGAGACGAAGAAGGAGAAAAGAGAGCGCCCGAGCCGCTATTTTTATCACTCTATGACCCCTCAGGCGGAAGGCTTCTGTACAAAACAACCTTCGACGAAAAACATAAAGAGCGCTCACTTAGAAATTTTAAACTAGAATCTAAGCTTACAGGCTACACGAACGTAGTTGCTGGACGCATGTCGGGTCAAACCAACCTCAAAAACATAAAGATGCGTTGGAACAAAAGTAGTGATGCCTTTCAGGTAACACTTGGCGATGGCACTGAGCGCACCTACGAGCGCCAGCGGACAACAAAAGAGATGAAAAAACAAGGTCGCAACTACACACAAAATTACCGCGATTATCACCTCAGAAAAGAGATAAAACCCAATGGCAACATCGTTTTTTATGACTATAACGACAAACGAGAAATTGTCGACATAAACGCCTGGAACAAAAACCTAAGCCAAAAGCTTTACGCAGTACATTTTGACCAAAAAACTACAGGCCAATTTGCTAAAGAGCCTACATTAGATGTCCGTACAACAGATGGCCTCCAACACACCTACTACTTTCAAAAACTAGATGGCAGCTATATGCATGGCACCTGGAGCGTAAGTCACATAAGACGCCAGGGAAGGCCCTATACAAATTTTGTATACTGCGACAAAAGCAAGCGCCACAAAAAGCGCATAATAAAAAAGGAAACAGAGGGCGGCTTTTATATAAGCACAAAGTACTACAGACCCTCTGATAACTGGATGAACTCGCGCACAGTCACCCCAAAAAACAAAAAGGAAACCAAATTTTTGCGCAACCGCGTGCGGATGCAGCTATCCCCTGTTGGCCCTAATGGCTCAGAGGTTATTACCCACCGCTATTTTTACTATAAAGATGCCAATGGTGGCGGACACTGCACAGTAAGAGATGCCTACAACAATATAAGCCGTCACTACTGGAATAAAGACAAACGCCTCATCCGCGTAACAAAAAACGACAGCCACGACAAACGGCTTATGAGTGAAAAATATTTCTGGGGAAAAAATGATACCGAAGATGAGGGAAGGCTTCTTTGTCGTGCACTTTATGACGAAGAATATAAGCCAGTGCTTGCCCACACCTTTAGCTACGACAATCATGGTAATATCCTTGAAGAGGCCCTATACGGACGAATAACAGAAAATTCAGGCACGCTACGCATGGATGGCGATAAGCCCCACCATGAAAGCTGCGATAAACAGATAACGCGCTACAGCTATACATCAGATGGGTTTAACTTAGTAAAAAGCATGGTCGACCCCTTAGGCAACTACACCTACTACGACTATGTACCCGGCACAAATCTACTGCGAGCAAAGTTGGTTTGCGATGGAAAAAGTATTAAAGCACGTGAGTTTTTTGACTACGATGATAACGCCCTTGTTATTAAACATACTGTAGACGATGGCCAGAGCCGCGACAAAAACGACCTAACAGGTGCAACCCAAAGGCAGATAACAAGAACCAAGCCGCGCTACACCACCCCTTGTTTTGGAGAGCCCGAAGAGGTGCTGGAGTTTTTTTACAACTTCGACGAAAAAAAAGAGGTTTACCTCAATAAAACAGTAAATCACTTCAATGAAAAAGGGTTTGTTATAAAGCGAGAGCTTGTAGATCAACTTGGCGGACGTGAATTTTACGAATATGGCTACGATGACATAGGCCGGGTAATCTATACAAAAGACCCCCTAGGCCAAGAAGAACATGTTGAATATGACAAAGCAGGCAGAGTAACAAAAAAAAGAGGCCCAAGAAAAGATGTAAGCTGGCACTACCAATATGACGTAGCAGGGCAGCTTATCTGTGAACAGGAAAAACACGAAAAGGGCCCTACCCTCACTACACACTATGAATATGATCTCTTAGGACGTAAGGTATGTGTAACAGACGCTCAAAACACTAGCACACACTTTGAATATGATTCTCTCAACAGAGTTACGGCGGTAACCTACCCGACGATCTATGATCATACAGGTAAGGCCATAGCTGCTAAAAAAACATACACCTACAAAAACCTTAACACAAAGGTTACCGAACTAAACGAAAATGGGCTAAAAACCACAACGAGCTACAACGCACTTGGCAAGATATGTAGTAAAAAACTTCCCAACGACACAAAAATACGCACAGAGTATGACCTTAAGGGCAACCCTGTCAAAGAAATAGCGCCAAATGGTGCGGTAAATCACATTGAGTATGATGGCCTAGGTCGCATCAAGCAGGCAAAGCTTATGATGCTTAATGAGGTCATTTGCAAAAAAGAAACAATATATAGCGGATTTCATCCTGTACTAGAAATTGGACCAACGGGCGAAAAGCTGGCCTACAGTTATGATTATGCAGGACGCGTTGCGTCAAAAGAAATCCAAGGCAAGCGCATAACGCGCTATGTCTACGATGAAAAAGGGCGAACCCTAAGACAAAGAACCTTCCTTGAAAATGGTAGATTTGAAAATGGTGGGTTTGTAGGCTCGCGCTATAAGTACGATGCCCTTAACCGTGTCATCTATGAAAGCTTTCGCGACCACAAAGAGCGCGAGCTAACATATAAAGAATATGAATATGATACCGAGGGCAACAAAACTGCCAACACCCAGAGTATCGGCAATAAAAAAGCGATAAGCAAGGCAACCTACCACCCACACGGACTTGCTAAAACACAAACCGATGCCGAAGGCAACACAACAACCCATACGTATGACTATTTTTACCTCAATAGCTACGGCCAAACCGTACTTTGCAAACGCACAATAGATGCCCTCGGAGCTACAACAGAAGAGATCTATGACACGCGGGGCAACCTCTCAGAAATCACCCGCTATGATCCTGACCAGGCTGTTATAGCTAAAAAACGACTCTTCTACGATGCAGCAAATAGCTGCATTCGCAGCGAAGAACATGCCCTTGCCGGCCCCGATGAGCGCGCTGTCATCACAACCCTCTTTGATTATAAGAACAATCAACTTGTAGCCATCACCGAAGCCGCTGGCACGCCCGAGGAAAAAACCACAGCCTATGCATATAACGAGTTTGGTCAAAAAAAGAGCTCCACCTTTTCTGATGGCACAATACTACGCTATCGCTACGATGCAAAAGGGCGCGTCAAACGCTTTTTTGCCGCTGATAAATCAGTAGATTATCGCTACCAATATGATGCATCAGATCGCATCCTGAGTGTTACTAATGGCGTGACGGGCAAAGCTACGCAGCGAACCTACAACAGATTTGGCGAGATAAAATCTGAAACCCTAGAAAATGGGCTTACGTTAACATATAGATACGACCATGCTGGCCGGCCGACAAGCCTCGAGCTTCCTGATGGCTCAAAAGTGCGCTACGACCACTCTGGGTTTTTAGAAAAAATCACAAGAGAAGATAGCCAAGGCAATTTTCAGTATAGCCATAGCATCACAGAGCGCGATAAATCAGGCTTTGTAAAAGCCTGCGAGCTTGCAAACCACAATACAATCACCTACTCTCATGACAAGCTAGGCCGAACCAAACAAACTATTCACAGCCAGTTTGAGGAAAAGGCCAAAGTTTTTGATGCCGTAGGCAACCTGTTAAAACTACATACTACAGATGCTACGGGCAAATACAAACGCGACTTTAGCTACGATCACCTATCGCAGCTTATTCAAGAAAAAGGGCCAACTACTCACTCATACACCTATGATTCACTCCACAACCGCCTCAGCCATAACATGGATAGCTACAAAGTTAATGGGCTTCACTCTGTACTCTCAGATTCAAGACGCAGCTTTTCATATGATGCTCGAGGCAATAGAACAGCCATGCAGGAGGGCGCAACACAAACTCGCTATAGCTATGATGCACTCGACAGGCTAGTAGAGGTTGAAAAAGAAGATACCCGCTACATATATGTCTACGATGGCTTTAACAGGCGCGTACAAAAAGAGGCCTACACACAAGGTGCCTTAGGCTGGATCAAAGAAGAGACAATCAATTACCTCTACGCCCAAGACAACGAAATTGGCGCAGCAGATGATGCGCTAAACATCTACGAGTTGCGCATTTTAGGCGAAGGCCTTGGCGCTGAAATCGGCGCAGCCGTTGCCCTTGAGCTTGATGGCACAACTTACGTACCGCTTCATGACCGCCAAGGAAATGTCGTAGCCCTACTTGACTTTGAGGGAAAAGTTGTCGAACACTACCGCTATGACGCCTTTGGCAACGAGACAACGCAAGGCGTGCCAATAAACCCCTGGCGTTTTTCAAGTAAACGCGTAGACCCAGAAACTGGCATGAGCAACTTTGGCCGCCGTTACTACGACCCAACCCTTGGCAAGTGGCTCACGCAAGATCCGCTGGGCCTAAAGGCAGGCCCCAACCTGTACGCCTACTGCATCAACAACCCAATGACGCACCTAGATCTTTACGGCCTGCTCGACCAGGAGAATAAATCCGACCGCAGCGTCTCCGATCGTCTACGCGACATCCTCTCCGACACCGGACGCGGCATACGGAACTTCTTATATGCCACAATCGAAAAAGTAATCCAACACGGTCCCCGCATCGGAAGACACAGCGATCGCGCTGTAGACAGACTCCGCGAAGCTCGTGGCGCTCCACCTATCAATCGAGCAAAAGCTGGAACGTACAAAGTTTTTGATGGAAGCCCAACTTCAACAAATTGTGTGGCCATAGGTCATCCTAACGGCCTTGGATGCAATTATGAAGATGCATTAAAAAATGCCGAAGCACTAAAAAACCAATTTAATGGCAATCATCCTGACATATACGTTGTTTACTCTCCCACTCACGGAATACTCACGGATCTTGCCTATGCATTTGCTAATATGTTTGGGTACGAAACGAGCAATGTAGGCGCACAGGTTGATGGCATGAAAGAGCTGGCTGCAAAAGCAATAGAAGGAGGCCCCGGTGCTTATAGCTTACTGGTTCCACATAGTAATGGTGGCCAAACCAGTTACTTGGCCTCTCAACACTTAGAAAAACCAGCACGAAATAAAATTTATATAGAAAGTATAGCCTCAACAAAAATATTCCACATAGGCCAAGGATACATAGAGGCTAGAAATCACGCCGGCTGGTCTGACTTTGTGCCAACTATTGCTGATCCTATCGGCGTGGCATACCGAGGAATTTTACGGCAAGGTGATTTACAAATGGTTGGAAGACCGATTAGATTACCTTTTTCACAACACGCATTTACAGGTAAAGAATATAGACCTATACTCAAAGATATAGCAAAAAGACACGGCAGGTAGAGACTCAATGAAAAAACAAAATTGTATGACATTTTTTGTGTTACTAATTTTTCTTGCTACATCTTGTCACAATCTAACTCCCCATGGAGGTGGATTGACAGGTCCCGACGAAAAGCGAAAAGACTTTGTAACTATGGATAAAATCCAATACAAAATTCAAAATACATTACGCAAAGAAGGGTTTTATCTAACAGGCTCAGGTGGAGGTGGCTATCCTGCTATTAATTCAATTTATAATGGATATATAACCAGAAGCTACAAATTGTCTTCAGTCGATGAGGCACGATCACTTATATGTCGTTTTATGGAAATGTACTTAACAGCCTTTAACAATGAAAAGTCAATCAGACCCTATTTAGCAACCTTCCCTTTTACATCACAAAATATTGAAATCACTATTTCATTTATAGACGATAATCATGATATGCTTACACAACCCTATATAGAAGCTGTATACTGTATGAGAGGTGTAGTTACCTACTGCACGGGTGATAAACAGGGTAAAAGCATTGTTCTTTTAAAAGAACCTTATGAATTGGCTTATCAGACACACCAAGAGAATAATAATAAAGCTTATGCTCACTAACTTACCAAAAACAAAACTATTACTTTTTCTTTTTCTTTTCACAAGCTGCATTGGACCTAGTATTGAGAAGCCAAATCACAGAAATATGAGAAGATCCCTAGAAAGCTACGGCAAAGTGGTTGCTACTAACAATAATATGAAACTGCTTTTTTTCGGTAACCCAACACAAGAATGTCAAGGTGAGTATGGCTTGTCGTTTATAAGCCGTAAAACAATGATGCTAGAGGAAGGCAAGGCTCTTGTCACACCAATTGTCTGCAACTTCGTAGAAGAAATCAAGCAAAATGGCTACGTTCAAGAATACGTAAAAAGTTATCATGATACATCTCCTACACAGGCTAAAGTCGTCATCAAAATTGCTTTTTGGGATGAAGAGGTAAATAGGCCTAAACCACCTTATCTTGCTGCAATTGTATTTGGAAATAATACATTTCACTACTACCAAGCAGATCCTGAAACGCAAAGCTTGCAATTGGTTTATCAGGAATCTTATGAGGAGGCTATTGCAAATGAAAGGGACCCACATCCAATAGTGTCAACTTAAGGTCTTGCACTGCTGCCACAGTTAAATATTTATACCCCATGACACCCCACGTTCCATTGTAGGCCTACTGGCCTGCCGTTACACGCGGAGCTACCTACGCAGACTGCTACCGCAGTTCGATTTCTTTTAACTTCTAACCCGGATTTGGCTACGATACACTACGTCTTCTACCCGAGGGGACCGCGTAAATTGACACCATTGGGTCCAGATCTTGGGTAAAACGAATAGGTCTTTCTTTTTAAAACTACAATCGACACATTTATCCAGGTAATCTAGTCCTATTATCCCCGCGGCAGCGGGGGCAGTGGGTAGCCCCACGTGCAATCTCAGGCCGGTAGGCCTAAAATGAAACGTGGAGCTGCGGTAGCTGCGATACTTTAGTTTGTCGCTAATGCCTCTCAGATCTAGGTTAAAAAAAGGATCTAAGAATCGCCTTAAAGCCTTTCCACGCACCTGAAATGACAAAGCCTCCCATCTTAAGTAGGGAATAATCCCACTTGTAAACCGGATCAAGCACTTGCATAGACTGCAGCATGTAGGCAATGGCAGATGGCTTAATTTTCATTTGAGCAGAGCTCATATCCTCTACAACTTCAAGGCCAAGGTAGGTGTAGGCTATTGCTGCATCATCGTTACTTGCTTCATCAATGGCCTCTTTAACCGACTGCTCTTCTTCAACCGTAATGTCAAGGGTTTCAAGATAGGCTATTTGCTCTTCAATGGTTTCTAGCGTATCGACATGCTGGTGTATTTGGTCAAAGTAGCTCTTCTTCCATGATGCTGGGACATTAGCTTTAAACCAATCAAGCGACTTACTTCTCAGGTCATTAGATTGCTCGATAGCCTGCTTTACACATTCAAAAATGATATTTTTTGACGAGTATAGTTTTAAAAAATCTCTTTTAATTTTGTCGTAATCCAGTATGTGTACACCGTAATGATCTTCAAAATTATCCATCATTTCAGCACCTGGTATGCCGAGCTCTACCCCTAAGTGAAACATCATTTTATTGAAATCATGCACGCTTTGTCCACCAGTAGGCACAAGCGACTGAAAGAGCACTTCGCGGAAGTTTCCAAGGATCTCTAGAATCTCATCCTTAAACGTAGGAATCAACCCTCTTATGACGGCTACATACTGCTGGCATGCTGTTGCATACTGTTTGCCACCACAGTAGGTAGAGGCCCTCATAAACTGAACGAGAACACGGTTTCTAATTTTTATTTTTTCATCAGAATCAGGCATATCCTTAATGGATTGGATGGTATGTGTGATAGCTCGCTCCATAGCCTTATAAAACACATCTAGCGAGGGCCCTGGCCGCGGAGTTCCAATAAAGGCCACACGATTAGTAACGTTGTTAACAAGTTTTGCTAAATGGCCCCTAAGTTTTCTTGGATCTGATGTTTCTGTATCGGGGAAATACTCTTGCGGGTTCACATAATGTGCACCATAGGCATTCGTTAGGTTCATCTGGTCAAACAGTATAAGAAGCTCAGCTACCTCAGATTGCGGGGCAACCTCTGCAGGAAGAGCTATCAGCGCCTGATTTTTAAAATGTGCTTCATTAACTGAGTAGAGTAAATGATCAACGCAAGATAGTGGATAATTTGCTCGTAACTCGGCAATCATCCTACGTGCATCTGTGGCATTTTGCGACATTAAAAGAGCGCGACACTCTTTTAGGTCATTCAATAAAAAAGCCTGCTCCAGCTTAGGCTTAGCTGAAAAATAGGATTTTCCTACAAGATAACTAAAAGCCGTTTGATCACTGTTGTCTGTAGCGACAACATCAACTCTTTTCGCTAGCCAATCGACCATCTCATACTGGTAGTGTCTTGCAGCTAGATGAAGTGCAGTATCCTCATGTTTGCCCCTTTGATTTAGTGGCTCACCCATTGTAATAAGTTTATCTACAACCCTAACAAGCCCATAGGAGGCCGCAACCAAAAAGGCACTATCACTTTTATCAGGGTTGGTTGTGCCACGAGCGGCTCCAGCATCTAATACCATGCAAGCAGCTTCTTGATCACGTCTTTTCATAAGATAGTGCAAAAATGGTCGCAATTCTCTCGCATGAGGCGTAGCATCTGCCCCAAGAACAAGTAAGTCGCGGCATAACTCGTGATCGCAATTTAGATAGAAGCCAAAAAGTTTTGTTTTTGATTCATTAGAAATTATTGTAGTATCAGATCCTTGATCAACTAAATACTCTACCTCATCAAAAAGATCTAGTCTTAAGGCAAGCTCAAGAGCAGAGATCTCTTCACTCTGGGCCTTACTTGAAAGCAGGGTGTATACTGCTATGTTCACAAGTTGTGCAAGATCGTCATTGTGAACCTGAAGCTTTGTGATTAGTTTTTTTAATGACACAACACATTCTTTTGTGTCGTTTATTTGAAAATGATTCTGTTCGACATAGGCGGCGATTTTATCCACTGTATGAGACAAAATAAAGGTACTACCCCGATAGTGGGAAAAGCCCTCGGCAATAGGATTAATAACATCTTTGGAAATATCTAACCCAACTTTTGGCTCTTTTAAGTCAATTTGTCCATTTTTGTTTATAAGCACAAAATCGTGATTTAAATTTCCCTTGAGTAGTTTTTTTGTTTCAATTTGATGTATTGTGGGCCGCAATTTGAGCACTTGCGTCCTTATATCGGCACCCGCTTGGATGACTCGGTCAACCATTACATGATCATGTTTATCTAGAAAATACCCTAATAGCTTATTTTTGCTATCTTGAGAGATGGTAACCATTTCAGGATCCTGACTAATCAAGATATGCGCCTCTTTAAACACCCCATACTTGCATGCGCACTCAAGGACACTAATAGATTCTTGTTTAGCCTTTTTGGAAAGAAGCTTGAAGGCAGTTTCTGTTATTAGATCTGTAAGTTCTGTTGGATCTTTATATTTTTTTTCGAATACTCGTTCGGTAATTGCACGAAGCCGACGACAAGAAGCTATACAGGATTTAACATCAGTAATATTTACACAATCTTTCTTCATCTCACCCAGGAGTTTTGCTACATTATTCTCAAATGCATAGCTATGGCCCATAACGGTATTCCATGCGCGGATAACTGGATCAATAATCCTATTGATCGCCCGAAAAGGGGTGACGTGTTTTTTAAACAAATTAAAACCAGATTTACTATGATAAGTAAAATGATAGTTATCTAAATTGTAGGTGTTTATTGCACTTAATGAAGCAAGAAAAGATGAATAAGAAGGCATGTTTACCCTTTGTTAAGGAAGCAGCATACAAACCCATTTTTAAAAAGTCAACAAAGGGAAATAAAATATTTCATAAAGAGCAGGCTACCTATCGCTGATATTAAAACACAAACTAATGCGAATTTCGTTGGAGGTTAGACCAGCACGGTGCATAGGTGCACGGAATTTCCCAACTTTTTGATGACCTCCCTTTGCATAAAACTTCATATATTCGTATTCACCCTTTACTGCCCAGCTCTTAGTAAAGCGCCATTCAACCCCTGCCGTAAAAATATTGCCAAATGAGCGAGAGGAACTGTTGTGTAAATCAAAATGACGTGCTTTTTTATCTCGAAGATTCCAGTATCCATGAGCATCATATTTAAGTGGAAAAAGCAGTGTATAACTCAAAAGAACGTCTACAGCAGATGTGACAGGTTTTTTAGCAGCAAGGCCAAGTTCCGGGGCATACCAGTTTGATTTATATGTTGAATTAAGTCCATGGACTTCATGAGATTGGCGCCCCCTTTTAGAAAGAGGATGCATAACCCACCCCTTTCCATGTCGAAACCGTAATTTTTGTATATGGGCGCTGTAGCCAACATAAGGCGATAGTATAACATTTTGAGCGCATGGAATATTTTTACCAACGCGCAAGGCATAATCCGAAGTATATTCGCCTGTTATATCGTGAGTGGAGTGAGAAAACTGCCCTTTTCGGTTATCAAAGAGGTAGTCGTTATCAATAGCCCTTCCACGGACTATTTTTCCGTAGGCTGCGATACCTTTTACAAAATAGCCCTTCCTAGCAACCTCTGCACACAAGCGAGTGGCATAAATATGAATATCCTTAAATATAAGCTCTGAAAGGATATTGGGCTTGCCATGAGGCCCTGAAACTGTAAAGTCAAGCTTATCTCGTTTATACCCTTGAGACAGCTCCATGTGAGCAGTTGTTTGCTGAGCTGTCGCTGTAACAGTAAAAAGCGAACAAATACAAAAAAATGGAAGTAGTAATAAATTTTTAATCATATACACCAATTATTACCTAAAAACAATGCCACGAATTAATCTAAAATGCACCTTGTAAATAATTCGCAAAAATTTTATGAGGAAGATATCCCTAAACACCAAAAAATAAAGGTGATAACACTATGAAAAAACTTTTTTTAATTATATCAGCATTAGCAGTTTGCGTTTCGCTATCAGCCGGTTCTACACCATCTGATACATCTTCTGACACTACAAAAGAAGATCAAAATGCCAAAAAATCACTAGCCATGAGTGACAACGGCTCAACTATGGACCAAAACATGGACCAAAATATGGACATGGACACTCAAGACTACAACGACAACGGCACAATGACACAAGAACAAAAAAGACAAAAAATGCAAAGAGATTGTGCGAAAAAAGATGGCATGATGAACGATCAGATGATGAAAAACGGCATGCAACAAAAATAAGATAGACTAATCTTATCTTGTCTTATCTTACGCCCCCCTTTCTGGGGGGGCATTTTTTACACTTACAAATGATAGCTACGATTAAGGGCGTGTAAACAGGCCTCTTTTATAGCCTCCGAAAAAGTAGGGTGCGCGAATGGCAAATCCCCTACTTCTGATAGCGTCATACGCTTATAAAGCGCAAGCACACCTACTTCTATCATCTCACCTGCGTGACTTGAAAGAATATGCAGCCCTAAAATGCGCTCTGTTTGTTTATCCGCTATTACCTTTACAAGGCCATCGACATCATCTGATGCTCGAGCTCGTGGATTTCCCCTAAAAGCACATTTGCCTACAAGTATTGGGCGATTAAGTTTCTTTGCCTCATCCTCTGACATGCCTACCGTTGCAAGCTCTGGAGTGGTGTAAATAACATTTGGAATGTGCATGTACTCAATTTTAGGACTTTGCCCTGCGATAATTTCGGCTACTGCCACCCCTTCGTAAGAGGCTCTATGAGCAAGCATTGGCCCATCTATGAGATCGCCTATAGCATAGATACTTGGCACTGTGGTGCGAAAGTTTTTATCCACAACAATAGCGCCTCGTATGGTTGTATCGATGTTCAAGTGCTCAATGCCAAGATCTTGCGATCTCGGTGATCTACCTATTGATACAAGTACAACCTCAGCCGTTACTAGCTGTTCGGTACCACTTTCTTTGCGTATTTTTAGCTCAATGCCCTCTTGGCCAAGGTCATGCCCTGCAAGCACCTGTACATTTAGCATAAATGAAATTTTTTGTTTTTCAAGCAGAGATTGAAGCATAGAGGCAAGCTGCGTGTCTATGCCGGCACAGATTGTAGGGAGCATCTCAACAACTGTAACGTGGCAGCCAAGTCGTGAATAAACAGAAGCAAGCTCAACCCCAATAACTCCCCCACCAACAACAAGCATTGACTTAGGCACACGATCAAGTCCAAGAGCGCCAGTAGAAGAGAGCACCTTTTTTTCATCAAATGGTAAAAATGGCAGTCCTATTGGCTCAGATCCCGATGCAAGGATAATAGATTTTGCCTCTATAATTTTGGAGTCATAGCGTATCTCGTGTGGCCCCACAACCTCTGCATGAGCAGTGATAACATCAATATTGTGCTTTTTAAAAAGATGCACGATAGCATCAGATAAACCCGATACTACTTCTGTTTTTTTACTTTGCAGCGCAGGAAAATTGAATGCATGATTTTCGCCAGTAACATTACGCAGCTTGGCCTCTTCAACAAAGCGCGCATACAGCTCTGATGAATGAAGAAGCGTCTTTGATGGTATACAGCCAACATTAAGGCACGTCCCTCCAAGGCATGGCCACGCTTCAAATATACAAACCTTAAGGCCAAGCTGACTTGCTCGTATTGCCGCGATGTAGCCTCCAGGACCTGATCCTATAATGGCAAGGTCATATGTCATACTACACTCCTAGCTCTAGGCGGTGGGGATCTTCGATCATATTTTTTATATGCACCAAAAACGATACAGCCTGTTTCCCATCAAGCACTCGGTGATCATAACTTAGCGCTAAATACATCATAGGGCGGATAACAATTTGATCATCTACTACAACAGCACGCTTAGTAATTTTATGCATGCCTAATATAGCCGCTTGTGGCGGGTTAAGTATTGGTGTTGAGAGCATAGAGCCAAAAAGACCGCCGTTAGTAATAGTAAAGCCACCATTTTGCAAATCGTCTAAAGAAAGTGCGCCTGTTTTTGCTCTCAGTGCAAAATCATCAATAGCTTGCTCAATTTGCGCAAATGAAAGGCTATCGGCATCTTTAATGACAGGCACGATAAGCCCTCTCTCACTTGACACTGCTACACCTACGTTGATAGCCGAGCGAAACACCTGCTCATCACCATCTAAGTAGCTATTAACTTCGTTAAAGCTCTGAAGGGCAGATACTGTAGCCTTCACAAAAAAGGACATAAAGCCAAGTTTTGTCTTATAACGGGCAAGAAAGCTCTCTTTATACTGCTCTTTAAGCTTTATAACCTCGCTCATGTCAACCTCGTTAAAGGTTGTAAGCATTGCAGTTGTCTGAGACACCTCTAAAAGGCGCTTGCCCATACTTTTGCGCAGCGATGAAAGAGGCTTTCTAATATCCTCAGAGCTATTTTTAGCTCCAACAGGTTGCTTACTTTGCGGTTGAGCTTCTAATTCATTGAGCCATTCTTGTTTGGAAAGGGCGGCGGGACTTTGCTGTTGTGTTTTTGCTTTTGATTCTACTTTTGGTTCTGGTTCTGTTTTTGGTTTTGCAATTGGCTCTTGCTCTGCTGCAGGCTTGGCAACCTCTTCTGTTACCACAGCCTGCTCTTGTATAAAGCCAATAACATCTCCTACATTTACAACATCGCCTTGCTTTACTGTAAGTGTGACAACACCAGCTTTGGGAGCATAGAGCACCTGGTTGAGCTTATCTGTTTCAACCTCAAGCAGCTCATCGTCTTGAAGTGCTTGTGATCCTGTTGGCTTTAGGATGTTACCTATGGTGACCTGGGTAATAGATTCGCCAAGGGTGGGTATTTTAATATCAATTTTCATAAATCACTCCCGAATAGTGTCTCCAAGATCATATCACGTTCCCTTTCATGTATAAGATGCGAGCCGCAAGCAGGTGCTGAACTTGCAACCCTACCTCTGTACTGAAGTTTTGCATTATTCGGGATCATTTCTTGCAATGGCTCCTGAATAAAACATCGTGCACCCATGTTAGAGGGCTCTTCTTGTGCCCAAATAAATTCATTTGCTTTTGTATAACGCTGAATCACCTGCTCTATGCCAGCACGGTAAAGTGGGTAGAGCTGCTCTAGGCGTATAAGTGCCGTATCTTCTTTGCAGCGAGGCAATAGATCATAATAAATTCTGCCAGAACAAAAAATGAGGCGCACAACCTTTTCAGGGTCTTTTACATCATCAATCACCTCATGAAAGGCACCTTCACACAATTCCTCAACAGAGCTTACACAATCTGGTGAGCGCAAAAGACCTTTAGGGGTAAAGACAATAAGTGGCTTTTGCATATGCCGCTGACGTCTTAGTAAATGAAAATACTGTGCCGGTGTTGTAGGATATGTTATAAACATATTATCTTCGGCACACAGAGTTAAAAAACGCTCAATCCTAGCAGATGAATGCTCAGGGCCCTGCCCTTCATACCCATGAGGCAGCAGCAGGGTAAGATTTGACATTACGCCCCATTTTTGATCACCTGGCGCAATATACTGATCGAGTACAATTTGGGCACCATTGACAAAGTCACCAAATTGTGCTTCCCATAAAACAAGCGCCTCAGGACGTGCTACACTATAGCCATACTCAAAACCAAGAGCTGCATATTCAGACAAAAACGAATCGATAATTTCAAAATCTTTGCTAATGCTCTCATGAGGAATATAGCGACTGCCGGTAACTTGATCAACCCACATACCATGGCGCTGACTAAAGGTACCACGTCTTGAGTCTTGCCCTGCCAATCGTATAGGGACATCCTCTTGTAGTAGCGTACCAAAAGCTAAAGCCTCAGCAAAGGCCCAATCAAGTTTCTCTAAAGTAGCATTTTTTCGACCTTCTATTTGTGATAGTAGGCGCGGGTGGAGTGTGAAGCCCTCTGGTATTTCGGTGATCATCTTTATCACTTGTTCAATACGCTCTTTATCTACACCTGTTTGCTGTGGAATAAATAAGCCGTGGTGATCGGCAATCTTGCGGGGAGGAATAGCTTTTTTAATTATTTCGGCCTGTTGACATGATGTATCGTGCGCCTGCTGAAGTTCTTTTTTTAATTCTTCATCAAGCTTTGTCACCTCAACACCCTCAGCAACCAGCTTGTCGTGGTACTGAGCACGTATTGAAGGCTTTTTACGGATGTTTTGATAGATAAGTGGCTGGGTAAATGCAGGCTCGTCACTTTCGTTATGCCCATATTTTCGCCAGCAGTTAAGGTTAATAAAGACATCAGAGCCAAAGCGCTGCCTAATATCGTAAGCAAGCTCCAAGGCAAATACGCAAGCTTCGGGATCTTCGGCATTTACATGAAATATAGGTATACCAAAAGCACGAGCGATGTCGGTGCAGTATTGCGTTGATCTGCCATCTTCAGGAAGGGTTGTAAAGCCAATATGGTTGTTAATAACAATGTGTATTGTGCCACCAGTGCTATAGCCTTGCAAGCCGGCCATTTGCAATGTCTCGTAGACGACCCCCTGGCCGCTCACAGCAGCGTCACCATGCACTAACACAGGCAATACCTTTTTGGTATCTTTGTTATTCTGGCGGGCCCTGGCAATACCTTCTACAACGGCATTCACCGATTCCAAGTGACTTGGGTTTGCTGTTAACACAACACTGATATCGCGAATTTTTGCAGCATACCCTTTATGGTATTTTACATCACCACTGGCCTCAAACGTATCTGCTGCAACATCTTCGAACTCAGAAAAAATTTGGCCATAACTTTTTTGCAAAATATTAGCCAGCACGTTAAGGCGCCCCCTATGAGGCATGCCAATGATAAGATCACTAATATCTTTGTGAAGTAACACGGTAAGCATTGGAATGAGCGTTTCTGCCCCCTCCAGAGAAAACCGCTTTTGACCTACATACTTTGTATGCAAAAAGGTCTCAAAGCTTTCAGCCTGATTCAGCTGCCGTAAAATTTGAAGCTTTCTGTTTTTATCAAATGTAATTTTACCTTCAAGGGGCTCTATCCTTGAAGCAATGAACTCTACAACTTCTTTTGTACAATGGGGATAAAATTGGTAGCCAATGGATCCACAGTAAATTGATTTAAGACGAGCATCGCCTCCAGCCAAGCCATGATAAGGCTCAACTTCCTTAGTTCCTTGCGGATAGAAGTTAGCTTCTTGATGACCTAAAATTCTAAACTTATCTATATCCGCTTCCGGCGTCACTTTTGAGGCCTTGACTTTCTCTTTACCTTCGAAAAAAGCTCTCCAAGAAGAGTCTAATTGGCCTGGA
>JBGSSB010000038.1:0-35394 GCA_041737255.1 Chlamydiales bacterium
CAGACTGCTAAACATTCTTGCAATATACCCAGGGCGATGCCCATGGGCTTTTATAACCCAGGCCTTTGGCCTGATAAGATGTGGACAATTATTACATCTCAATTTTTGAGTGAAAAAAGGGTTAAATCAACACCCTAGGCCCGGCCCTTTTTTATTAAAAATTGAAAGTTTTTGACAGCCCACGTCTAAACCCTGCCTTGCTCAAAAGAGCTCACCATTTTTTCCACTAGCTAAATTTTAACGTATTTATATATAAAAACAGAAAATTGAACAGTATTTTAGAGCCTACGCAGATCTACTACCATGACAGGACATAGCCTACAATGTACACAACACTAATCGTTTTTTTTATAGTTGCAATTACCATATCATTTCTTTGCTCTTTGTGGGAAGCGGTGTTGCTAAGCATATCTCCGATATATGCAAAGGTTAAAATACAAGAAGGCGGCTATCTCGGAAAAAGGCTCCAACACTTCAAAGAGAATATAGAGAAACCTCTCGCAGCCATTCTTACGCTAAATACCTTCGCGCATACGATAGGTGCAATTGGAGTAGGTGCGCAGGCATCATTAATCTGGAAAGAGAGCAACCCTGCAATTACAGTCATTTTTGTGCCACTTATAATGACTCTTGCAATTTTGATTTTGTCCGAAATCATCCCAAAAACAATTGGCGCGAATCATTGGGAAAAGTTTGCGCAATTTACAATTTACTCATTGAGCTTTTTGACAAAAGCTATGTACCCTCTCGTATGGTTATGCCAACTAATCACCAGTTCATTTCGCAGCAACAACAGTAAAAGTATCTTTTCGCGAGCAGACTTTCTGACATTAACAGAAATAGGTGAAGAACAAGGAGTATTTAACGCCGACGAAGCAGACCTTATCGAAGGCTCACTGGATCTCCATGAATTGCGCGCTATTGAAGTGATGAGGCCACTGGAACATATGGTAGCCATTAGCAAAACAGACACAATTCAAGAGTTAGTACAATGCATAAAAAAACATCGCTATAGTCGATACCCCGTCTATGACAAAAACAAGCGCGATATCATTGGTATCATACACACAAAAGACCTGCTGGCAGCTAACAAAAGCCCAAATGAAAGCAGTATAACTGAATTTATTCGCCCAATTCTCAAAGTACAGACGCGTCTGCCAGTTAGTAATCTGCTGCGGCGATTTCGTGAAGGCATGCCACACTTTGCGCTTGTTTATCAAGATCATCAGAAACTGGTTGGTTTCATTACACTTGATAACGTGTTACAGGTATTGATTGGAATAATAAAAGACGAATTTCACCAAACCCATGTCGATTATAAAATCAATAAAAACGGAACAATAACAGCCAATGGACGCTGCTCGATCTATGCGCTCGAACAGGCCCTTGATATTTACATTGAAACTGAAGAAAGCATAGAAACTATCGAAGAACTCGTACTACATACCATGACTACACCCCTTCGTCAAAATGAATGTGTTCATTTTGACCAATTTGACATATGCATTGATACCATACAGAATAGACGCATTTCACAAGTTACTATCATTCCGACAAAGTCTAATCCGACAGCATCGTAACAAAAGACCTCTTTTCGGATCTAGAGCCTTGCTTTTGCCGCCTGTCTACATGTTAAAGAGGCCGTTAAAGAGGCCGGGCTCTGCGATTATGCGATTTCTGTTGCAATCCCTCTGTTTTTTGCAATCTTATCATCTTGATTGGAAAAAACGCTTATGCAGAAGTATGTTATGTATGCCACGTAAAATTTGGTTCTGGCAATCTGGTCGATGTTATCACGTAATGCTTCGAGGAATTGATAGAAGAGATGTTTTTAAGGACGACAGAGACAAAGGTAGATTTTGCTTGATGACAAATCACATCTACTTGTTTTTCAGAGCCTTTTGAATGTAGTTTGGGGAATGGAATACATCGATTTTCAACACAATATGCCAAGCACTACAATACACGCCTCAAAAAGATTTGAAGCGATAGGTGATCATACTGATAATAAGTGCGAGAATGGGGTTGCAATAGATAGTTTGAACACCTCAGTGTGCGCTCGATTTACTTGTGCAACTGAATAGTTTAATCAGCAAAATCGCATAATCACAAAGTCCTGCCCCTTTTGACCTTTCAACTAAGCACTTATACGGTGACTTTGAAGAGCCAACCTTCGGTCTCAGCAGAGGTGTTGAGCAAGTTAACGTTGGCCATTAGCGCCTCATTTACCGCTAAAATAGTTCCAGAAACTGGTGATGAAATATCTACAGCTGCTTTTGTAGATTCAATAACGCACGCCTCCTGCCCCTTTTCTACGGGCCTGCCAACTTTAGGAAGCTCGACATAGACAATCTCCCCTACTTCTTTAACTGCGTCTTTAGTAATGCCTACTGTGGCAACTGAGCCTTCAAGATCTATCCATTCATGACTTTTTGTGTATTCTCTCATCGTATCCCTTAAGTTAATCGTAGTAGTGCCCAAAGACAAGGCATTGTGTCTATTCTGGCATGGTCGTAGGCCATGGCAAAGTGCTGGCTTGGGCCTTGCGGTCTGTTTATGCGATAGGTAAAGCCTAGTCTAGAGCCTTTTTGAGGGTCATACCCCACCAGACACTCTTTTGGTATCATAATGGATGCAATGTAGCCTTTAGCCTTTTTTTGTACGCTGTACTCAAGCTGCTCTTCAGAACAAAGTGGATGGGTGTCCTCAGTTCGAAACCGCGTGCACTCACCGGCAAGTCGTCCTTCAAAGCGCTCTGGTAAAAAATAAAAATGATGACAAAATCGATGTGTGGTTTTAGCAGAAGCTATAGCACGCGTGTCAATAAAAAGCTCGATAGAATCGCCTTGGCGAAAATCTGGATAGAGTACGCTAAGGGCCTCTGGCTGCTGAACCTGTATAGAAAAAAGAAGGCCGGCTTGCTGCCAGCCCATAGATACCTGTGCAAAAGACTCTTCACCAAACACCTCGCCCAATGGGGGCAAAAGGTGCTTTTTTGTAATCTGCTTTTGGCTTGTAGCCTCAAGACAGTCGACCTCTTTTGAAAAAAAGAAGTCGACTGGAGCTATACCTAAAAGGTCATCATCATCCTTCATTATCTACTACGCTTTGTGAAGCTGCGCTACCTGTTGGTGCAGCACTTGCTGTAACATCCAGGTTATAAGCGCCCTTTTTTTGCATGTTCACAAGCATATCAGTTGCAAATGTAACCAATGCTTCGCGACCTAGCATATTACGCTCATCTAATACCTTTGTTCGCACAATTTCATCAGATGATAAAAAGCCTTTGCCTACAACCATAAAGAATGAAGGCCCGCTATTTTGATACGCAGTAAGTGGCGACATGCTTTCCATCTCAAGACTAAAGGCAAGATCAGGATTCACAGTAAAATTTGCAGCTGAGCGCACAAGACGATCACGCGTTTTTATTAAGGCAAACTGGGCAGGCCCAGTAGCTTCACCATTGGCACCAGTCGTAGATTCTGTAGCTGTATCAGGCCAGTGCTCTGATGTTGCTATTTTATCTTTTACAATAATCGCCTCTTCCTGAACATAAGGAAGTAAGCTTACAGCAAGGGTCGCCTTTTCTCGTGATGACCAGTCTGTAAAGTTAGGCAGCTTTGCCTTAAATACTTCCATTTCATGGTCAATCATACGCAAAAGATCTTCGAAGTAATAAAGGGCGATGTCGGCTTTTACCTCTTTAAATGGCTTCCACTCGCCATTTTCTTTCAAGAAAATCGCCGGCTCTTTTGTGCGGATGCGAGGATAGCTTGACTCTAGCGTTCTGTTTAAGAGTGCCTCCATAGTGCCATCTTCTTTTGCTTCGGCAAAGTTAAGGATGCGCTCAGCGCTTGAGCGGTCGATAACTTCAATTTGTGCAAAGTGTACGCCATCTTGTGAAAGCTGGGCAAGCTCTGGGCTTATTTCGCCAACTGGAGCCTTGTCAAACAGCGTGATAAGCGACATAGTATCTTTAAAGCCTTCAAAGGGCACATCGCCACCTTGTTCTCTTAAGATTACCTCTTGCTCCTCAGTTGGGGCTTCACTTAATGCTTGAGCTATCCACTCTGGATGCTCTTCAACTATTTGCTGGCGACAGTAGTTGTCAACACTTGCCCGTTTTGCAGGATCTAGGCTATCTAAAGCTTTAAGTCTTGCCTCAACAGTTGCATCATCTTTTTTAGCAAGCTCTGGATACTTTTCTTTAAGAGCATTCCAGTTTTTGTCATCAACTTGCCACTCCCATGTGCCTTTAACTCCAATTTTTGTTTGAAGCGATTCTTTGTTAGCCTGTGCAATGCGCACGGTAAATTTACGCTCAACAAGCTCAGGATAAACTTTTTTTACATGCTGGGCAGATGCAAAAGCTAATGGAAGTCTCAAAGGATTTTGATTTTTTGACCCTTCTATCGGCGGCCGTACAGCCGTAAGATAGAGCGCAAACTCTTGAAGGTCGCTGAGCTTTGTAAAGCGAAACGCCTCTGGCAGCTGATACAAGTCAATATCCACATACTCATTTAGGTGGTGGAAAAAGTCTTTATAGCTTGTTGTGTCAACAAGTACAGAGTCGGCATTTTCAAAGAATAGGGTTCTAAACAGCAACACCTGTGTCCATACTTTTACAGCACGGCTTTGGTCCATACCTAAACGACGTAGTTGATCCTGAAAGAAATCACCCACATTAGTAGCAGTCACAGAGCCCTGTGCACGGCTTTCACGAAATGCCTGCTCTGCGTTTCTAAAGAGTGAGCCTACAGCTTCTTCTTTTGTAATTTCGTAGCCTTTTTGCTCGGCTACTTTGGCACTGTTAATAATAAATTGTGCGCAAATCTCAATAAACTGACGACCAAACCAATCTTGGGTAGTGTGGTAGCCAAAAAGTGATAAGTCCTGTTGTGCAAGAGACGGGTCTTGCGGCAACCACTTATGAGAAGCTTCTTGGTAACGCAAAAACTGACGCAAGTAAGGAGATGGAAAGTTTCGTTCTGCCACAAATAGGTTTACACGTGCTGCAAAGGCATTTGGGTTATTTGCATGTTCACTATTGCGCAACAGATCAAAGTTTGACTTTACATCAGGAGCATAATAAGTCCAAATTTGCTCTGAGGTTAAAAATGGAGCCCGCGGATGCTTATAGGGCTTGTAGCGTCTTTCGCGCTCGAGGCGAGCTTGCTGTTCGTGGCCAATTTCGGCAAGGTATGGAGCTGCAATTACTGGCGCAAGGCCGCTTTCTAAGATATCTGTTGACACCACACCATCGTTTAAGGCGTTGCCTGAGCTGCCACCTGAAAATATGTACTCATGTGAGTCTGCCGCCAGAAATGCCACCATGTCAGCTATTTCTGATTTGCGCACTTTAGAGCCATCAAGGGCTGTAAAGGCGACTCTATCATCTTGTTCCTTTCCAGGAATAGTCTGGAAGGTGCCAAAGAAAGAAAAGGAGATTACAATCACTACAGTAATGACAATAAAAAAACCACGCTGGTATCGACGAAAAAATTCTAACATACTCATCCTCGTTTTAGAGGTGAAATAGTAGCAATTTTTGCGGTTTTATCAAAGGAAATTTATTGGCGAGAAAAAAACAGAGGGCAAGCAGCTAAAAAAGCTGCTTGCCCTCTGGGTTACAAAGTTTACTTTCCGTAATACCTAGTCAGGGAGTTGACCCGACAGGCAAGAAGTTACAGAATTAAATGGTTCAGTCTGATAATTGTAGCTCACAAGCGGGCAAAGCTCTGCATCGCCAAGAAGCTGACTATTATTCTTTACAAAAGAACAACCTGTCACAGGATCATATGTAAAACATGAACCCTCTGGGCCACTAAAGTCACCACAGAAGAATGTATTAAAGAATCCTTTTAAGAACAAGCTGTTGCAGTTTGCACCGCCGCACTCGCCTTCGCCACACTCACCACCATCCCAAAGATGTGTTCCTGATACAGTCACACCTTGTAGGATTTCACTATAGGATACAAAACCATAGTAGTGAATGTTCACTGCATTTTCAAAGCGTGTACGCTCAGCAACAACAAGGTCACTTTCTTGTGCGTTCACATAGCCATGGATGCGTGATTTGTAGATGTAGAGCATCGCAACGTTAGTAACGTTAAGATCGCCAAACACCTCAGCATTCAAGTGAAGCTCAGCTGGTAGGCAAGTACCACAATCTGACACAACAAGTGATGCATAGCATAGGTCGCAGCATCCGCCGCCGCAGCCTTCAACATCTTCAGCTTGCAATGCAACGTCTTTCTTTGCAGCTAGGCCTAGGAAGTCAAAAACACCTTTTTCAACTTTCTTTTTGCCTTTTACTTTGCCGTTTACTTTAGCAAATTTTACTTTCGCTTTTTTAGCGTTAGCTTTTTTGCCTTTAACAACAGCCTTCTTTTTGCCATTCTTTACTTTGCCAGCTACTTGATGGCCTGTTGAGTAAGCATCACTTGGATAGTCGCCTCGTGTAAAGTGGGTTGAAGTTGAGTTGTGGTCATATCGCTCGCTGCCTGAGCTACTACGATAGAGTTTGTTTTCTGAACGGTGCATTCTTCCGTTATCTCTTCCTACATGTACACGTACTGAGCTGTTATTTGCCCATGTGCTGCCAGAGTCTGTAAACAAAATATTGTTACCAGAATGTTTTCTGTTTGTGCTGCTTCTGCCATGACGTGTTTCGTCAGTTGAGCTGCTTACATAAGAAAAATCGCTATTTGACGCTCTGTTTGTTGATGAGTGCCATCTTGTCATGTCACCATCGCTATGAACACGTACGCCATTGCTTTCGTGATAACGGTAGTGCACACCATTTTCTGTTGTAGATGATGAGTGTGATGAGCTTGTTGAAGCTGAGCAATCACCATTACCACATGCCTTAGAAACAACCATTACATTACCACTAATACGAAACTTGTTCGCATAGCTTTGGTATGGAGTGATGGAATCTGCAATCGTGTTCAGAGTTGTAATTGTCAATGTTGGACGGATGCCTGAGTTTACATCACATACTATTGGCTGCCAATAGATACTTACGCCGCTATTTTCGCCATCTGGCTGACAAGCACATCCGCCAGTTTCACCAAGAGTTACAGGACCAAGACCAATGAGGTTTACTTTTGTAGGACCCGTGATGTTGATCATTGACTGTTCACTGCCAAGGTTGTAGCAACCAGCAGCAATTAAAATGTTCACTGTTTTGCAATTTTTGCAGCTTGTGCAATTAGCAAATTTTGCTTTGTCAATGGCGCGCTGAATTGTAGCAAATGGAGCGCTGATAGAACCTGTCTGCTCATGTTCTGGAAGTAGTGTGCAGCTATCAACAAACACATCGCATGAAAGTGGATTTACTATAGCAATACCATCGCGTCCTTGAGGTCCTGGCTCACCCTGTTTTCCATCACAACCATCATGACCACTGTGGCCACGCTTACCGCGCTTACCACGGCAACCTTTGTCGCCTTTTGCACCGGTTGCGCCTGTAGCACCTTTTATGCCTTGAGGACCTTGTGGGCCTGTTGGACCTACTGCGCCAGTTGCGCCTGCAACACCTGGCACACCTTGCGGACCCTGTGGGCCTTGTGGGCCTACTGCGCCAGTTGCGCCAGCAGGTCCAGCAGTACCAGTGGTACCCTTCGGACCTTGAATTCCCTGAAGTCCCTGTGGACCGTTGCAGCCTATTTTACCACGAGGGCCACGATGACCACGAGGGCCACGCTCATCGCTGCTGCTGCTGCTGCTGCTGCACTTTGCCTTTTTCTCAACGAGATCATCTCGGTTTAGCGAAAAGTTCAGTAGGTTTGCGTCTGCCGCATCTACTGTACTCACACACAACTGCATACATGCAGCTATAATTGTTGCTGTACAGAACTTTCTTAACATGTTTTTCCTCCGATTTACGTTACGGTTTTGCCCAACTCAGGGCCAATAAAAAATACTAATTGCATCCTTTACCGTAAAACCAGCAAGGAAAAGTGTCAATAAAAACTTGTCTTTTTTTAAGAAAAAATTAGCGCAAAAAAGGGTAAGAAAAAAAACCTATTCAAAACAGGTTTAAGGCGATTACTCAGGCTCTAAGCAAAAGCTAAACCAGCAATCCTAACGACTGCTCAAGTGCCACCATAAGAGATGTGCGAAAATTTGGAAGCATCTGCTCTTTAGCAGAAAATATACTGCCCGTAAAGGCTTGAAGTTTAGGCAAAACGTATTGAGGATCAAGTAGTTGCTTGCCTATTCTTTCCCATGAAGGAGGGAGCAAAAAAAGTGAACATTGATGAATAAAGGCTTGTTTATTTTTACGCTGAGCCGACCCGCCTACTTTTTTTCCGGCCAATAATAGATCATACGCCGTGGGGTTTGCCATGCAAAGCTGGTCGATGCTGCCCTCATGATTGCACGCTTGTTCTAAAACAAACGTACGCTCCGGAAGCAGGGAGTATACCGCCTTTAAAACGTGGCTATTGATTATTTTATAACGCTCTATTACAGGCTTTTGCGTTAGCTCGCAAGAAAGGGGTAGTGCAAGGGTAAAGGAAAAATCACCCTCATGAAAGATAAGGCCTCCCCCAGTTGGGCGCCTTGCTCTATTTATAACAGCTTCATGTAACCAGTTAGCAGGGTCAATAAAATAGCCGTAGGTAATTGACTCTTGTGACCAGTCATAAAAACGCAAGAGGGGCGAATCAACCCCCAGCAATAGCTCGGTGTCAATCTGCATATGCTCAAGTGCCGATTTGCGGCCACTATCAACTACACATACCATATTATCGTATTAAGGTAGGATGCCACTGGGTTTTCAAGCGATCCCCAAAGACATATCCATGTTTTTTTAACTCATGAGTATGGGGATCTTTTGGCTGCAAAATATATTGAGCTCGCTCTTCAGCCCAGGCAATCAAAAAGTATTTTTTTTCTAGGTCTAGCGGAAGTTCAGCTATTTGGGCCGAGGGCAAGGCAAAAATACCATGGCCTTCTTCATTATCAACAGGTAAAAAAAGCAAACAGATAAGCCCGGAAATACAAACTTCCTCTTGCACGTTGGCAAGAGTTATGGGAGGACAAAGGAGCTGATCAAAACCAAAACGAAGATGATCAACACGGGTAAGCTCAGAAGCAAGCTTTGCAAGCCTTGTCATATGCGTCACTGCCTTAACAGGTTGCGACACGTGCGAAAGATCTCGCGCAGCTGCATTGTGCTTTTTCAGCACATCAAATAATTTCTTTCTCTCTACTGCTGAAATCAGGCCGTCAAATTCAATGTATTGGCTCTGCTCAAAGAAAAAATGCTGTTCTCTACTTATGCTATATTTCACGTTCTTTAACTCTTGTGGGTAACGAATAAGTATTGTACCCTTAACCACTATGAAGTTCCAAGAGCTTTTTTCACATATAGCTATTATCGAGTCTCGCCTGGGGTATACTTTTAGTAAACCAGAGCTGCTGGTACGGGCATTTGTTCACAGATCTTTTCTCAATGAGCACAAAGATACAGCCTGCCACGACAATGAGCGGCTAGAATTTCTCGGTGACTCTGTATTAAATTTTTTAACAGCCGAACATCTCTACAAAACACTCCCTGCCGAGCCCGAAGGCAAGCTCTCCTCATTACGAGCAAATGCGGTATCAAGTATGGCCTGCACTCGCTATTTTGAGCAGCTTAACATCCATGAGTTTATGCTTATTGGCCGTGGCGAAGAAATTCAAGCAGGCAAGGGTGGCAGAAGCTCTATAATGGCCGATATGTTTGAAGCACTTCTTGGCGCCATATATCTAGATGGTGGAATGGATAAAACCCGCATATTTTTCATGTCTCACTTTCAAAAATGCATAGACGAAAACAGCCAAAAGCCGGAGCAAAACTGGAAGGCTCTTCTGCAAGAATACACCCAAAAATCCTGGCAGAAAATACCCACGTATAATGTATTACAAGAATCAGGCCCCGACCATGAGCGCCAATTTACCATAGGTGTGTGTATAGATGGCGACTGTATAGCTGAGGGATCTGGCCTAAATAAAAAAGAAGCCGAACGCAATGCGGCAAAAGCTGCATTAGAAAAACTACGAGACTCACAATGAAAGTAAAAAGTGCTTGGTTTTGCTCAGGCTGTGGCCATAAGCAGCTTCGCTGGGCGGGTCAATGCCCAAGCTGTCATGAGTGGAACACCCTTTCAGAAGAAATAGAATCTCCGCCACACTCCGCTCGATGCTCCATTGCCCCAGCAAAACCAAAAGCCGGACCCGTTGCCCTAAAAGATATAGTCCTTGGCAAAACAGCACGCACATCCTCTGGGCTCGAAGAATTTGACCGCTGCGTAGGAGGCGGGTTAGTAGCGGGCTCTCTTACCTTAATAGGCGGAGATCCAGGCATTGGCAAATCAACGCTCAGCTTACAGATTGCTGCAAGCTTTGCCCTGCAAGGACAACTTGTACTCTATGTATGCGGAGAGGAATCGCTTGAGCAAACCTCCCTTCGAGCGCAACGCCTTGGCATTAGCGCCGATAACGTCCTTTTTTTAAACGAAACAGACACAAGCGTTATCGCCCGCTATATCGACGAGCTAAAACCAGCCCTTGCTGTAATCGACTCCATCCAGATTATGTACAAGCCAGAAATTACCTCAGCACCTGGAACCGTCTCGCAGGTACGAGAGTGCGCAGCTCTCTTCATGCAAATTGCAAAAAGCCGAGAGGTAAGCATACTACTTATAGGCCACGTGACAAAATCTGGTGACATCGCAGGACCTCGGGTGCTTGAGCACCTTGTAGATACAGTACTTTATTTTGAAGGTGACAAAGAGCAGCAGTTTAGGCTTCTTCGTCTTTTTAAAAATCGTTTTGGCCCAACTGACGAAATAGCCGTTTTTCAAATGACCCAAACTGGCCTTAGCGAAGTAAAAAACCCATCTCAGCTACTACTAGAAGAGCGCATGAAAGGAGCCGCTGGTTCCTGCATTATTCCTACCGTTGAAGGATCAAGACCCATACTTATTGAAGTTCAGGCCCTTGTGACACAATCTTTTTATCCGCAGCCTTCCCGCCGCTCTACGGGTATTGACCTCAACCGCCTTGCCCTACTTATTGCGGTACTAGAAAAACGCGCCCGGTTTAAGCTTCATAGCTCTGATATTTTTGTATCGGTTACTGGAGGCATCCGCGTAAATGAACCTGCCTGCGACCTTGGAATACTACTTGCTATAGCCTCTTCATTTTCTAACAGATCATTAGACCCTGACACTCTTATAATTGGCGAGGTTGGTCTTGGAGGTGAAGTGCGAGGCGTAAGCCGCATTGAGGGCCGCATTAAAGAAGGTATACAGATGGGATTTACCCGCTGTATACTCCCAAAACGCAACCTTACCCAGCAGCTCCAAGGCAATATGACGCTTGTAGGTGTAAGCTGGATTGATGAGGCTATTGATGAACTTATGCGTTAAAGTTGGAGCCCGAGGCTCAAATTTATCTCAAAAACAGGTGTGGGAACTACTAAAAGAGCTTACCGCCTTTTATCCTAACGTGAGCTTTGATCCTATTTGGATGAAAACTGCGGGCGACAAAGACCTCAAAACCTCGCTAAAGCTTTTAGAAAATAGTAATTTTTTCACAAAAGAGCTCGACGAAAAGCTTCTATCTGGTGAAGTTCGCTTAACCATCCATTCAGCAAAAGACCTTCCCGACCCGCTAGAAAAAGGCCTTAGTATAATTGCTTTAACGCATGGCCTTGACCCATCAGATTCACTTGTCATACACAAAGACTTTACCGGAAAAGGCAAGATCGCCACTTCCAGCATCCGACGAGAAAAAACAGTACTCGATTTATACCCTGAAGCGCAAATTGTAGACATTCGCGGCACTATTGAACAACGGCTCAGCTACATAGAGCGAAATGAAATTGAGGGATTAGTCGTAGCAGAATGTGCCCTCATCCGCCTTGGCCTGACAGCATTACCTCGTATCAAACTACCAGAGCCCTACGCAAGCTACCAGGGACAACTTGCAGTAGTTGCAAGATCAGACGATCTGGAGATGCGCTCCCTTTTTTGCTGCATAGATTCAAGACGCCCATGAAAAAAGCCCTCTATACAGGACTTGATGCCCCAAAGCGCCAAGATATTGAAGTTATCCACGCTCCCCTCATTAAAATTATCCCCAAAGAAGCTAAAGAAGTAGCATCAGCCTTTGCTACAATCCACGATGCCACACATATAGTTATAACAAGCAAATCTACAGTAGCTCTAGCAAAAGAGTTTCTTACACAAATTTCAGCGCCATTTATTTCAGTAGGAAAAGCAACAACAAGCCACCTTGAAGCCATCGGCATACAACATATACTAACCGCTAAAAACGAATGTCAAGAAGGCATTGCAGAGCTTATTGATTCCATGAATCTTAAAAACCCCATTTTCTTTTGGCCCCATTCGTCCCTCTCTCGGCCTGTCTTGTCCCATTACTTTAAAGAAAAGCACTACGAGTGCATAGAATTTGCTCTCTATGATACCCACTTTGTTCGGCCTGAGGACCCCATTGATCTTCAAGCTATCGATGAAATCTATTTTACAAGCCCCTCATGCGTTGAAGCATTTTTTCATTTTTTTGGTCCTCCTCCAAAGCATGCCACACTTCATTTCAAGGGCGAGGTCACAAAAAAACATCTTGAAAAACTCAATTTAGAAAAACTCGTGCGAGAAAAACTCACTATGTTATAGTCACGACACTACTAACTAATGGAGGAACATATGGTCTTACAAGAAAAACTACCTACACTACCGTACGAATTTGGTGATCTCGAGCCTTTTGTAGCGAGCGAAATCATGACGCTTCACTACTCAAAGCACCATCAAGCCTACGTAAATAACCTAAATAAAGCACTTGAACAGTACGCTGATGCTGAAGCAAAAAATAACGTCGCCCAAATGATTGCCCTACAATCGGCTATTAAATTTAATGGTGGCGGACATGTAAACCACTCTATTTTTTGGACAAACCTTGCTCCACAAAAAAATGGTGGGGGCGAACTTGCAAAAGGCCCACTTTTAGATGCTATCACTCAAGAATTTGGCTCAAAAGAGGCCTTTATAGAGCAAATGAGTGCAAAAGCAGTGGCTATACAAGGATCAGGCTGGGCGTGGCTTGGCTACAATCCAACTAAAAAACGTCTTGAAATTGCCACATGCGACAACCAAGACCCACTAAGCACCAAAGGCCTTATCCCTCTTCTAGGAATTGATGTATGGGAACATGCTTACTATATTCAGTACAAAAACGTACGTGGTGATTATGTAAAAGCACTATGGAATGTAATTAACTGGAAAAACGTGGAAGAGCGTTTTACAAACGCGCAAAAATAGAAAAATCAAGCGCCCTGCATACTCTTGCAGGGCCCATCGAACTTAAATTTTAATAAACCCTTGGCCAGGGCCACCGCGACCTTGATGCGAAGGTGACATAGTCGTTGGAGCTTGAGCTTTTGAGCTGTCGTCTCGTCCCTCTACAACTTCTTGGCATGTCTTACGCCATTTTTCTACCATCTCAACAAAAATTGGCGCATAGGCTCTAAGAGCGGAGCTTACTGCATGCTCCATTTCTAGCGTAGAGTGTACCAAAATAAGCTCTTCGGCTACCGCCACACCAACTCCGCCTCCGGCCATCTGGCCACCAAGCAAAGAGCCCTCTAGCATTTTTTCATAAAGCTTTAGGCGAATTTTATCATCTTTAGGCAATCCATCTATCAAAGGTGAATAGACATACATTTTTCGAGAATTTGGTTCATAGGTGATGTGCAGCGAATACTCATCATCTATGCCCAAAATACAGGTGTTGTTTTCATCGAATTCGAGGTCCTCTAGACCAAGTTCCTTCCCGAATTCTTTGAGGTTTGCTTTAGCATTTTCAATTGACATATGGAATACCTCCAAACGGTTTTATAAAGTCTCACATCAAGTGGGCCTCTTGCTGCCCTACCTTGGAATCCTAACTTCATTCTCCCTCAAAGAGTAAATACATTTCCATATATTTTTTAAATAAATTTATAAACAATTGCAGATTTATATAGCCAATATTTTAAACTGCTGATTATAAGCAACATACGACTTTTTACATTAAGGTCACCCTAGATAACAAAAAGATTATCCTTGAGGTAATCACACATTTGCTTTTATAATTTGAAGTTCATAACTAATAGGATGTAAGATATATGGGGTTATTTTCTCGCAATAAATCCAAGATTAAAATTACAGCGACTAAAAAAGATGGATTCAGCGGCTGGCTTAAATGCACACACTGCAGTGAATTAATTCACTCAAACGAGCTCGAAGGCAACGAAAACTGTTGTCCCAAGTGCAACTATCACTACAGACTAAGCGCTGACGACCGCATCAACCTGCTTTCTGACCCCGATACTTTTGTTGAACTCTTTCAAGGGCTCGAAGCTGTAGATTCACTTAATTTTGTAGACACCCAAAGCTATAGCGAACGTATTGAAAATGCCAAAGCCAAATCTGGCCGAGAAGATGCCTGCACCGTTGGCACCTGCGAAATTCAGTCAGTCCCTGTTGCACTTGGAGTGATGGACTTTGGCTTTATGGGTGGCTCTATGGGCTCTGTTGTTGGAGAAAAACTTACTCGCCTAATCGAGCATGCAACAGCAAAACGCCTTCCTCTCATTATCGTATCGATATCAGGCGGTGCGAGGATGCAAGAATCTACCTACTCACTGATGCAAATGGCAAAAACAAGTGCAGCTCTAGCTCGCCTACAAGAGCGACAAGTCCCCTATATTTCCATACTTACAAATCCAACAACAGGTGGTGTAACAGCCTCATTTGCCTCACTTGGAGATATCATCATTGCAGAGCCAAATGCCCTTATTTGCTTTGCCGGCCCACGAGTCATTGAACAGATATTAGGAAAACCCCTTCCTGAAGGTGCCCAGCAATCTGAGTTTTTGCTGAATCATGGGTTAATAGATATTATCACACCACGTCACCAACTTAAAGATACACTTGGAACCATTCTTGAGTACATCCGTCCAAAACCAACTGTTTATAACGATAAAAAACCAGAGTGGAGAAAAACTGCATGACAAACCCCGAACAGTATATGGCGCTCAAGAGTGTAGAAATTAAGTGCCAAACAAAAGACAAAGAGCTTTTACCTACTTATGCAACATCAGGCGCAGCAGGAGCAGATCTGCGCGCATGCATCAACGATCATATAATAATTCAGCCCCACTCAGCAAAGCTCATCCCAACAGGTCTTTTTTTTGAAATACCACCAGGCTTTGAAGTGCAAATACGTCCAAGAAGCGGCCTTGCCCTAAAAAACCAAGTTACTGTACTAAATTCCCCTGGAACCATTGACAGCGACTATAGAGGCGAGATCCAGGTTATTTTAATGAACCACTCAAACGTTGATTTTATCGTTACTCCAGGCATGCGCATTGCGCAAATGGTTGTAGCATCATGTGTTCAGGCTCAATTTGTCGACACAGAAGAGCTTACTACCTCAGAACGTGGTGCGGGGGGGTTTGGGCACACAGGAATTCGCTAGGGGCTTTTTTTTGCTTGCATGCAAAATCCCAAACACCGTATTCATTACTGCCATAGCAAACATTGTCTCATCTATTAATGGGCGTATACCCCAGAGACCAAATGGGAAAAATGAAACTTCACAACTACCTTAATGACAAGCTCGTCTTCTTTCTAGATGCAGAATCTAAAGACGAAGTACTTAACCAAATTGTAAAAATGACCATCGAGGGCATAGACCTGCCTGAAGGCGACCGCTTTTGCAAAGCTATTTTCGACCGTGAAAAAATTGTATCCACCGGAATAGGAATGGGTGTTGCCATTCCTCACGCCAAATTAACGGCCTACAACGATTTCTTTATCGCTATAGCTGTGCTCAAATCCGGTATCGACTGGAACGCACTAGATGGAGCCCCTGTGCGCCTAATCTTTTTAATAGGCGGCCCAGATGATAAGCAAACTGAGTACCTAAAAATTCTTTCAAGTCTAACTGGAGTCCTGAGAGACGAAGAACTACGAAAAAATCTGATCGGAGCCAGTTCCGGTAAAGAGGTGATGAACCTCTTTGAAATTTTATAATAAGGGTTACTATGGATCTCGAATTACAAGAAGTTGCAGACCTGCTTAACGTACCAGAAAACGTCCTCCTTAAATGGGTGTCAGATGGTAAAGTTCCCTCATATAATATTAATGGTTCCTACCGCTTCAATCGCCAAGAAATTGAAACCTGGGTGATGACAGAAAAAGTTTCCAAAGATACAGGTAATGAAGAGATCGAAAGCTTAAAACCCTCAAGCGGCTCATTACGCTACAACCTCTTTCGTGCACTAAACAACGGCGATGTATTCACCGATATCGAAGCTGACAACAAGCAATCCCTTATTCATCAAACAATGCAGCGCCTAGCCCCTGCACTCAAGCTAGATGCGGATGTGCTCTGTGAGCTCTTTATGGATAGAGAAAACCTTGTTTCGACAGCTGTTGGCCATGGGTTTGCTATTCCGCATGCACGTGACTTTTTAATGACAGGCCACCGCGATGCAGTAGCCGTAGTCTTCCTCGACACACCTATTGCCTATGGAGCACTAGATGGAGAGCCTGTGCATACGCTCTTTTTCTTGCTAGCCTCAGATGACAAGCGCCACCTTGCCCTTTTATCAAAAATCGCCCACCTGGCAAGCACCCCTGCGCTACTTAAACAGCTAGCGCAAAAGCCACAAAAAGCTGAGCTACTGGAAATAATCAAAGACTGGGAAACAAAGCTATTAGATGCTTAGGGCACCTGTTAAATACGCCTCGTCCAGATAAACATCGCAACTCAAATATCTTTTTTGCATCTTGTATACCCTGACCGCGATAGCGGATCGGAGCATATCCTGTTCTTTAGCTAATCAAAGAAGAACAGGATATGCATGATCGCAAGCGACAAGATATGCAGGATATAAAAGAGATTAAAAAAGCCTTATCTAGACAAGCTGTGTGTCTAGATAAGGCTTTTGGGTAAGGGCTTTTATGACTGTCCTTATGACTGCTCTTCGGTTTCTGCAGCCGGAGCTTGTTCTGCTGCGGCTTTCTCTGCTGTTGCTGTCTTCAATTTACGATTACGCTCTTTAGGCTTCTTCTCTTTAACCACCGATGGCTCTCTTTGAACAAAGACAATCTTTTCGCCTTCTGCCACGAGATCCGCATTCCAGCTTTCGTCTGGATGTGATAAAAGCTGCTCAGCAAGCTGATCTTCAACATATTGCTCGATCGTACGTCGAAGAGGTCGCGCACCCATTTCTGGCTGAAAGCCTTTTTCCACAAGAAACTCTTTGGCGCTATCGGTAAGATGAATCGTTACATCTTTAGTCACAAGACGCTTCTGGATTTTCTTCATCTCAAGATCAAGGATATGTCTTAGAGCTTCCTTCATAAGCGGATGGAAGATCACAACATCGGTTAATCTGTTAAGAAATTCAGGCTTAAAGTGCTTCTTCACAGCGCCATCAATCTTTTCCTTCATAACATTATATTCCATCATACCCTCTTTGGAGCCAAAGCCTATCTCTGTACTTTTACGGATAAGATCAGCACCAAGGTTTGATGTCATAATGATAATTGTGTTTCGAAAATCTACTTTTCGGCCATAGGCATCTGTAAGGCGCCCCTCTTCAAGGATCTGCAGCAAAATGTCCATCACATCTGGGTGGGCCTTCTCAACTTCGTCAAAGAGCACAACAGAGTAAGGACGCTGTCTAATACGCTCTGTAAGCTGGCCGCCCTCTTCGTAGCCCACATAGCCAGGAGGAGGTCCCATAATCCTGGACACAGCAAACTTCTCCATGTACTCAGACATATCAATCTGAATAAGGGCATCTTCTCCCCCAAACATGTTAATAGCAAGCTGCCGTCCTAAAAGGGTTTTACCGACCCCTGTTGGCCCTAAAAATAAAAAGGCACCAATTGGGCGGTTCGGGTCTTTAATATCAGCACGGCTGCGACGTATAGCGCGGGAGACTATGCCAACGGCTTCATCTTGACCTACAATCGTACTTCTTAGCGCTTCTTCTAGCTTTAACACCTTTTGCATCTCGCCTTCAGTCAGACGATAGATAGGAATACCGGTCTGCTTTGCTACTACTGCTGCAACGTCCTCATCATCAACTGAGACTTCATTCTCTTCTCGATTTGTTTCCCACTCTGTACGAATCTGCTGCAGCTTTTCTCTGAGCGATTTTTCTTTATCACGCAGCTTTGCAGCTTTTTCATACTCTTGCTTACTTATCGCCTCTTCTTTAGCAAGGCGAGACTCTTCAATTTCAGACTCAAACTTACTAATATCAAGCGGCTGATTCATCATAGAGATGCGCATCATAGCTCCAGCTTCATCCAGCAAGTCAATAGCCTTATCTGGTAAAAAACGGCCATAGACATAGCGATCTGACATCACCGCAGCTGCTGTGATTGACTCATCAGTATAATGGCACCTATGGTGCTCTTCGTATTTGCCCTTAAGTCCTTGAAGAATTTGGATTGTATCAGGAACATTAGGAGGTGGAATAAAAATCTTTTGGAAACGTCTTTCCAAAGCGGGGTCTTTTTCGATGTGTTTGCGGTACTCATCAATAGTTGTAGCACCAATACACTGCACCTCACCTCGAGATAATGCAGGCTTCAATATGTTTGAAGCATCAATAGCACCTTCGGCAGCACCGGCTCCAACAATAGTATGGAGCTCATCAATAAACAAGATGATGTTGCCATTTTTACGAATTTCATCCATCGCAGCTTTTATGCGCTCTTCAAACTGGCCACGATACTTAGTGCCTGCAATCATTAAGGCAAGGTCTAGGCTAATAAGCTTTTTCTTAAGCAAAATATCAGGCACTTCACCTTTTACAATGGCATGCGCTAACCCTTCAACAATCGCCGTTTTACCAACGCCAGCTTCGCCAACGAGCACAGGGTTATTTTTTCTACGACGGCAAAGAATTAAAATAAGCCGCTCTACTTCATCTTTTCTGCCGATAACAGGGTCAAGTTTATTTTCTCGGCACATTTCAGTTAAGTCAAGCCCATATGCTTTAAGAGCCGGAAGCTTATCACTTGCTGCCTGCGATGAGGCTGATGAAGAATAGCCCTTTTCATACTGCTGCTTGCCTTGAGGACGATCGGATGGCGATGTCATGCCCGGGCCACTACCAGCTCCTGCTGTAGGAGGAAGCTGCAGATTAAATGACTCAAGCTCTTTTAGAACCTCTTTGCGCACCTCTTTTAAGTTAACATTAAGATTTTCAAGCACTTGTGCAGCAACACCATCAGTTTGACGCAAAAGCCCTAATAGCAAATGCTCAGTGCCTACGTAGTTATGGCTTAAGTTTGTTGCTTCTTCATTAGCGTATTCAATAACTTTTTTGACTTTTCCAGTAAGCGCAGGATCACCATAAAGCTGTATTTCAGGCCCAAATCCAACAAGTTTTTCTACCTCGATGCGCACTGTATCATAATCAATATTCATGTTACGCAAGACGTTTACAGCTATGCCTTGACCAAGTTTTAAGAGCCCTAAAAGAATATGCTCAGTACCTAGATAATTGTGGTTCATACGCTGCGCCTCTTTTTTGGCGAGCTTAATAACCTGCTTTGCGCGATTGGTAAATTTATCAAACATTGTCTTTATTTCCCGTGTAGTTGTCTATTGCTGACATTATGTGTTCGCTTATTTTTTTGTAAATAGGGCCTTTTGCAAAGATTGGCAAAACCGCCAAAAATCGCCCACGTCAAGTAATTTCATATCCAGTAGTCTCATATCAATCACTCTCATACTCTTGCGCTACCTTATAAGCAGAAGTTACACTATCGCCCACACTCACCCCATAAAGCCCACTTCCAAGAGGTGTAAGACGCCTTTTTTCTTGGCCCAAAGTAGTCACCGTTCTGTGATGCCCAACAGGGTAGCGACTAATAGCAGAGGGTGCCCGCATAATATTTTGATAATCTGGCAGACGAGATATGCCTAAATATTTTTGTAGCGCTTCCTTAAGATAGGCTAAAATCACCTCATCACTATACGAGGCCATATCCGGACACCTTGTGCCTCCCATCATAACTGAAAGACGTGTTTTATAGCCTCCATTGTGCCCAGGGAAAAGTTTAGAGTCAAATACCACCCCAAGTAAAATGGCATCCTCATCACGTGGACACAAAAATCCAAACCCAGAAGGAATAGACACTTCATCCTCAAAAGCAACAGCTACCGTAACAAGTGATGTCGTTGGTATTGTAAGAAGCGAAACTAAAAAATCGTCGCGAGGCAGCATCTTTGCAAATACATTGGGAGTTATCGTTGAAAAGAGATGATCAAATTCATAGCTCTTTTGAGCCTCAACAACTACTTTATCTACCTCTTCTCGAACAGAATGGACCCTCTCATTAAGAAGTATCTTTGCCTCAAGCTTCTTTGCTAAAGCTTTTGGCAACACATCAATTCCTTCACGAAACGAAAAAGAGTGAATAGCAGGCTTCTTTTTAGAAAAAATAGCGGTCTTTAGAAGCGATCCACTTTTTTGCTCTTGCTCCCACAAGCTGCCAAAACAAGAACGCATTGAAAGCTCTTCAGGACAAGAAGCATAAATTCCCGCACACAATGCTGAGACAAAAGTATCAGTGGCGCTTTTGCCTATTCGTCGAGTAAAAAAACTTGCCACAGTTTCGTCATCACTTTGGCCTTTAGAACCAAAAGGCTCTTTAAATAGAGCAAAAAGAACCTGCCGTCCTACTTTTGTGCAAAACAGCTCCTTCAATCCTCTAGGAAGCGCTGCGAGTTGCCCCTCTGAGACTATGAATCGCTTTTGTGAGTCTTTTGACGCAAAAACGACCTCTTCATCAAGCCCTAGCTCAGTAATGAGATGAGCAAGTTCATCCGATGTCTGCCGCAGGCTTCTTGGTCCAGACTCAAATATTGCCCCATTATGGGTGTAACTATATAGCCAGCCACCAATACGGGGTTTTGCCTCAAAAATCGTGCAGTCGATACCTTGGCCAAAACGCTTTTGCAAAAAATAGGCAAGAGCAAGGCCGCACACCCCTCCACCTAATATGCCAATTTTCTTATTCATCGTTTCAATTATCCTAAATCCAGCAGCTCAAAAAAGGTCATCAAAGCCAAAAGATCAGAGTTCTGACCATTTTCATTTGCACTATTTTGGATTATGAACGACTTTGTTTTTGCTGACCAGCAGCTTCACTTTTTGCGACTCTAATTTTTCGCAAAAGATCCACTGCCTTTTTTATCTCACGATCAGGACCCAAACTTCTTGCTGGAGGCACCAGCCTTCTTGCAACAAAAATACTTACAACCTGAATATGAGAAAGGGATGAAGGCATAAGCACCTGATTGGCCACTTGCGCAGCAACCAGAGTCGAGCGTGAAACTGCCGGGGCCGCTGCTGCTGGGGCCAAAGATGCCTCTTGAGGCGCCGCCACTGTCGGAACAGAAGGAACGCTTGATGTGCCGAGTGATAAGTCCATAAGACCCTCCCTCCCTTCCTTGTAAACAATTACTATAAATATATCAATATTTTATTAGATACCTAGGCAGCGCCTATTAATGCATACAGCACACCAGTTTAATTAAATTTTAATTATTAACCGTGTCGGCCTTTTTCCTTGAAATTATTGTGCGCATGTGGTAAACTAACACTACAATTATTTTTTACACGCAAGGCGTAGACCTTCTTAATAGTCGGCTTTATTAGAACCTGCGTAAAAACCCGAAACAAGTTAGTGGCTTGTCCCTACGAGTTATAGACAAGAGTCAGTGCAATGAAAGGTTTTTGTACACCTACAATGCAGCTGATTTCATTGGCGAACAGAAGGAGAAAACCTGCCCATGATTACTTTTAAAAATGTTAAAAAAACCTATCCGAATGGCTATCAGGCAGTAAAAGGAATGACCTTTGACATTGAAGCCGGTGAACTCATCACCTTCATAGGTCCAAGTGGCTGCGGTAAAACAACCACCATGAAAATGATTAACCGCCTATCGCCACATACCGAAGGCTCAATCGAAATTAATGGCCAGGACATTACTAAAGAAGACCCTGTAGAACTTCGACGAAATATAGGCTACGTAATCCAGCACGCTGGGTTATTTCCACACTATACTATCGAAGAAAATATTGCGTTAATTCCAAACCTAAAACGTTGGGATGCTGCCCGTAAGAAAGCTAGAGTTTTAGAAATGCTTGATCTGGTCGGACTGGATCCTAGCAGATACGCAAAGCTCTACCCAAAACAACTATCTGGCGGTCAACAGCAACGCGTAGGTGTTGCACGAGCACTTGCAGCTGATCCACAAATTATATTGATGGATGAACCCTTTGGGGCTCTTGATCCTATTACAAGAGAGCAAATTCAGGACGAACTTATTCACCTGCAAAAGACAATGAAAAAAACTATTGTTTTTGTTACGCACGATATGGATGAGGCTCTTAAGCTTGGCGATAGAATTGCTGTAATTATGGATGGCTCTTTAGTACAGCTTGACACACCAGAAAAGATCTTAAAAGAACCTGCAAACAATTTTGTAGAGAAATTTATTGGCAAAAACAGGATTTACCAAAATCCTGAATTTATCTCTGTTACTGAGATTATGCTGGAACACCCAGCTACTGGAGCATCAACACTTACTCCAGCAAGAGCTCTTAATATGATGCGTCAAAGAAGAACAGATACACTCATTCTCTGCGACGAAAAGGGTGGCCTAAGTGGTATTATTTCTGCGTATGACCTTCAGTCTAAAATGGACACTATTCGTACTGTCCAAGAAATTAGCCAGGTTCCAAAATCAATTCTCGCAGACACAGCTACTGCTAAAGATGCACTACAATCAATTCTTGATGCTAGATTTGGCGTAGTTCCTGTTTGCAACAGTAAAAATAAAGTCGTGGGTATCGTTACTCGCTCTACACTACTTACAACATTTGCCGATCATTGGGCCGGCAACAAGGAGTCATAATGGATTTTCACATATTGAATCAGCTTATTAATCAAAGTATACTCAGAGCCGACGATCTGCTCGTTGCACTTTTGCAGCACATAGAACTTGTATTTTGGTCTATGTTAATAGCCGTTAGCGTTGGAGTTCCACTTGGTATTCTTGTTACACGTTTTGCAAGCCTAAAAAAGTTAATTCTTGGTGGTGCAAGCATTCTGCAGACTATCCCTAGTCTTGCACTTCTTGGCTTTATGATTCCTCTTTTTGGAATTGGCACCGAAACGGCAATCGCGGCACTTTTTCTTTATTCGTTGCTACCAATTATCCGTAATACCTCTACGGGCATTTTAGATGTGGACAAATCCACAATCGAAGCTGCAAGAGGAATGGGCATGACGAAACTGCAAATTTTGTTTAACATAAAACTTCCATTATCTCTCTCTATGATAATGGCCGGTATTCGTACCGCATGCGTAATTAACGTAGGTACTGCAACACTTGCTGCCTTTATTGGAGCAGGAGGACTAGGTGAGTTCATTTTTATAGGTATTTCGAGAAATATTGATGCCTTAATTCTATTAGGAGCTATCCCTGCGGCCCTGCTTGCTGTGGCACTTGATATGTCCCTTGGGTTTGCAGAAAAACTAACCACGCCTAAGGGCTTAAAAATATAAGGCGGTGTGACACTGATGAATAAACTCATTAAATTATTAATACTCAGTCTTGTCATCGTTTGCGCAGTGGCACTTGTTATGAAGCGCAAATCAGATAAAGCTATAAACGAGCCTGAGGGTAAAACAATTATCATCGGCTCAAAGAACTTTACCGAAAGCATTGTGCTTGCACATATGATGGCAGATATCATTGAGGATCAAACCGACCTCAAAGTAATCCGCAAAGTCAACCTAGGGGGCTCAAGCCTGGCCTGGAAAGCTCTTCAGACCGGCAATATCGACATGTATCCCGAGTATGTAAGTACTGTTGTGCTTAACTTCTACAATGAACAACCAAAAAGCTATCATCAGTCGCTAGAACAGGCTCGGGATCTTCTCCAGCAAGACAACATTGACTTTATAACAAAATTTGGCGTTAACAATGGCTACTCACTTGGCATCAGCCAAGCAACGGCAGACAAATACAATATAGAATCAATCAGTGACCTCATTGAACACGCTCCTAAATTGGGATGTGGAAGTGATTTTGAATTTATCGACCGTCCAGATGGGTATAAAGCACTTATGGCGGCATACTCCCTTAAATTTAAGAAGGTTAAGGCCATGGACCGTGGTATAGCCTATAGAGCTATCATAGGCAATAAACTTGATGTTGTAGTTGGATACACCACGGATAGTCAGTTTTTTATAAATAAATTAGTTATCCTTAAAGATGATAATCAATTCTGCGGATGTTACGATGCGGGAATACTCATACGTAAAGATGTTTTAAATGACTACCCCGAGGTAAAAACAGCGCTTGCTAAACTCGAAAATCTACTTACAGATGAAGAAATGAGAGCAATCAATATGCAAGTTGATTATGAAGGACTGAAGGCGAAGAGTATAGCTAGAAATATTTTGATAGAAAAAGGATTGCTAAAGGCACACTAAAATGGATGAGTTACACTCTTTACTAGAAAATAGCCTAGATCGTTGGGCTATTGCGATACTTGTTGGAATTAGCGTCTGGTTCGCCCTCCAATATCTACGTAAATTTTTAGTTGCAAGACTGACTCTGCCTGCCGAAAGAAGCCCTATTTGCACGTTCATGCGCGATATACTCATCAAAACTCGTGCTATTTTTATTTTTGTATTGGCCATCTATGCTGGCTTTACTGTCCTCGATGTAAGCCCGGAAATTATTTTTGTGCTTAATAAAGCCTTAATAGTAACCGCTATCTTCCAACTTGGCATTTGGGCACACCGTCTGCTTACATATACACTTGATCAAAGCGAAGTTAAAGACCATGTAGATAGCGTCCTTGCAAAGGGCGCTATGAGCACCGTAAACACCATACTACGTGTAATTTTATGGTCGCTGATTGGTCTTCTTATATTAGGTAATCTAGGCTTCAAAATTGAACCTCTATTAGCCGGCTTAGGTATTGGTGGTATTGCCATTGCCTTAGGTGTTCAACAAACCCTACAAGACATGGCCGCTTCCTTGTCTATCCTCTTTGATAAGCCATTTATGGTTGGCGACTTCATCATTATAGGCGATTTCTTAGGTACTGTAGAGCGCATTGGCATTAAAACAACACGCATGCTCAGCCTTACAGGCGAGCAGATTATTTTTTCTAACAACGACCTTTTAAACAGCCGCGTGCGCAACTATAAAAAAATGACCGAGCGACGGATTCTATTTACCTTCAGAATCCCCTACGACACTCCTTACGATAAGGTACAGGCTGTACCTGCCGCCATTAAAACAATAATCACCTCTCAAGAGCGTGCCCGCTTTGATAGAGCTCACCTAAAACAGTTCACAGAATATGCCTTCGAATATGAAGTGGTCTTTTATGTGCTCGCTCCGGAGTACACCGTTTACATGGATGTACAGCAGCAAATAAATTTTGACATCATGAAGTACTTCCAAGAGCAAGGCATCATATTTGCCTTCCCTAAACAAATAGTAGTCCTTAACACAGCTGATAAGCCTTAACTAGAAACTATCCAATCTTTTATGCCGTCACCAAATATTGCTTTTACAGCAGGCGACGGTAAACTGAACTGTGGATATATTAATGACTCACTGCTCTTGTAAAGAAAATGTAGAGCCAATTGTTCTGCATTAGAAATGGTACTGCATACGTTTCCTTGCCCTCTAAACCGCAAGAAAAAATTATAATCCTCACCGTGGTTCATGGATTCAAACAAGCACAGAAGAGCAGCCTGCTTTAGATATACATATGAAAACCCAAAGCCCCAAAGTGACTGGTCGATAAAAGCTTGTTTCGTCGTGTCATTGAGTCTAGATAAGTTTTCCATGTCTACAGCAGGATGCGCCCCTACTACTCGATAGTGACTAGGAAGGGTATAAGAAGTGTCCCATAGCCACAGCGTCTTATCTATTTCACGCCACGAAAGCCACTTAGACAGTTTGACAAAAGCAGCTGTTTTAAGGTGTGGCACCATAGTGGCTAGATACTCAGGGGCGTAATAGTCATCATCATCAAAATGAGCAATCACCTCACCTGCCGACTTTTCGATAAGCAGGTTGCGCTTTAGCCCAAGTATCATGCGCTTTGGCAAATGATAATACTTTACTCGCTCGTCCCTTAATTCAGAAAAAAAAGGTGAGGGTTCGTGTGAGTCATCGAGAACCACAAGTTCTTTATCTTGATATGTCTGATGATCAAAAACCCTATAAAGGTTTTTATGGCAAGATGGACGATTATAGGTAGGGCAAATAACGCTAACGTTCATAGCCTTTGGCGTACAACATCTACATATTTAAAGCAACATGTGCTTGATAGGGGCCTATTAGGGCCCCTATCAATGACTTTTTATCTTAGTATGCTTTGTACTGGCGTGTGCTCTGAGCTCAACACAAGAGCAGATGGAGGCAAGGCACTAGAGTGATGCGACATAAACTGTAGGTACTCTGCATACTCTTCCATCGACTCATCAGCTCCAAGTCCCCTCAAGCTTAAAAAGACAATGCCTGCATTATGAGAGAACTTTTTGATCAAATCAAAGTGCTCTTCTGCATCTTGCAGTGAAATGTAGACCTCAGGCTCAATGTGAAATCTCTTGCGCTGACCAAACTCTTTCATTTGAAGAAGTTTTTCTTCACGAGCAATTTCATTTGATACTATTGCTTTAAGGCATATTTTAGCCTTTTTCCACACAGGATTTCTTTGCAGCATGTAGGCTAAAACAAGCATAAACTCTGTATTTTGTTCGCTCGTCTCATCCCACCATATGTGAATAGCACCCTGCAGCGAAGATTTTGCATGCTGAATATCTTTAATATTAAAGATATTCTTATCGCTTATAATCACCACATTACAGTGCTTTTGGTGAGCCGAATCAATAACCTTTGCAAAATCAGCCGTGCTATCACCCTGCAAAATTCCACCAAAAACTATTGTATTTGGCATCAATGGGCCGATCCCATAGTTTTCTATCATCTGGTGCATCCCAGAAACAACTTTTTGAGCATAGTTAATCTGTACTAGAGCTTGAATATTGTGCTGCTTCAGCTGATTGCCAATAGATTTTTCAAGCGTGCGTTTTTCTTTTTCACTTTGCTGTGGTTCAGACAAAAATGCGGCCATCGTAAGAAAGCCCTTATTCTGACTTATTGCCTGAGAAAACTGAATGAGGTTATTTGAATGCTTTTCCGGTTTGTCTGTAAACACTAAAAAGTGTGGACGCCATGAACGGGCATTTCCAGCCTCGGCATGAGCCAACCGGTATATAGCAAATCGTGACAGAAACATCAAAATGCCCTGCCTAATATCATCCCACGAGGAGCTTACGTTGCGATACTTGGCAATGAGGTATATAGTCAGCAACAAACAAACAGCCATCATAGCCGCGCCAGAATCGATCATGAGCATCGTTATTATGCATAAAATTGCACCTATAAACGAAATCACCCAGTGAACTCTAAAACGAGGTCTCCAGCTTGGATTTGCCATGTAGGTTTCAAGTGCTGCTGAAAAATTAAGCACCGCGTAGCAGATAAGGCAAATCATCGTTAAAAGTGGCGCGATAATGTTGACGCTACCAAAATAAATTCCTGTAAAGGCAATAATAAATGTCATTATCGTAGCTACTCGAGGCTCATTTGTCTTACCATACGTCTTTGAAAAGACCCCTGGAACAACACCATCCTCAGAAAGTGCTACAAGCGTTCTAGGAGCGCTAAGCAGGCCTCCCAAAGCACTTGATAAAGTCGCTCCCCAAATGCCCACAATAATTAAAGCAGGTATTCTTGCGATGTCTTGCATAATTAAAGGATCAGTTGCTAAGCGCTCAAGGGGAACATGGGTTGTCAAAAAGATAGACATGCAAACATATATTCCATACGCAGTAAGTAACGCAGTAATCGTGCCAAGAGGAAGAGACTTACTTGGATTTCTTAAATCCCCAGAAAGAGAAACACTCGATTCAATACCCGTCATCGCCGGGAAAAATATGGCAAATATTACCCAAAAGCTAAAGGTTGTAGGAACAGCTGGGGTAAAGGCCTCGGGATTGGCGGCTGTAAGCGTGCCCCCAGAAAAAAATGAAATTAGTGAAGCTATCAGGGATATAAAAATAATCACCTGAAGCTTTAAAGCCCCTTTGAGTGAGGTAACCGCAAAAACTGAAAGAACAATAAGTGTTGCTATACCAATAGTAGTGATGGACAAGGAGGGAATAAGGTCATGTAATGACTCGGAAAATCCAGCTACGCTAAATGAAATAGAGAGCGTCTGCTTAACATATAATGGCAAGCCAACTGCCGATCCAACCTCGAGTCCAAGAGAGCGGGATAAGATGTAGTAAACACCCCCCTTTCCTACCTCAATATTCGTTGCAATTGCCGACATTGAAAGCGTTGTCAACATGGCAATAAGCGTTGCAATAGAGAGCACAGTAAGCGATGTCGCAAGACCGATTTGGCCAACTATCCAGCCAAGACGCAAAAACATAATTACCCCAAACAGCATCAGTAAGCTGGGTAGAAATACCCCAACAAATGTGCCAAGCCCTGGGCCCTTTGCCTCTTTTGGAGCGAATAGTGAATTGTACATCCTAGATACTGAAGCTGCCATATATTCCTTTTTCGTTTAAGAAGTAAGTATTTTGAGTTTTTCAAAATACGCGCAAATAAGATCTATTATTCTAAGAATATTGTCAAATCATTTTTAATTAGACAATTTATTTATCTGGACGCTGATCGTTAGAAGGTTCTGTTTTTTCTGTCTGTAGTTTGCGTACAATGTTTTTGGTGCGTTTTTCATCGAGTGTCTCATCATCTCGGGAAGCCGAGGTAAGAATAGCGTGTCTGGCAACAAAGTGGCGATTTGTGTTGATTATAGTAAAAAATGAAGAGATGTTACCAAGCTGAACAGCCACAGCAGCTGTTTTCGCAAGAAGTAGATTGGCAGATGCAGCTACCGTCTCATTTGCCATAGCAGGTAAGGCATTTGCTGCCTGAACTGGTCTGGTACCAAGCGAAAACCCTAAACTCATCATTCTCTCCTTTTTCGTCTTTTAGAGAAATTATTATACAAAATAACTTACTAAATGTCAATTTAAATCGCTTTAGAGAAACTTTTATGTCCTTCTTTTTGCGTAAGGTACCAATCAAAGCAGGCTGAGATATTGCGTATAAACAACTCCCCTAGCTTTGTAGCTGCAATACTCTTTTCATCCTCAATAACTAACCCAAGTGCACTCAAAGGGACTAGCTGCTTGCGCTCTTGGGCAAAGTACCCATCAAAAGAGTGGCCAAACTTTGCAAAAAACTGCTCTTTATTCAAATGAAAATCACACATAAGCCTCTGGATTACCCAACGCCTTACAAGATCATCAGCATGTAATATTTTACCTCGGAAAACAGGTAACTTCTTTTGGTCCAGCATTTGGTAGTAGGTATCTAGCTCTTTTACGTTTTGGAAATAGCCATTTTGGCAATATCCTATAGCCGTTGTTCCAAAGCTTAACAAGTTATCAACATCAAGAACCGTATACCCTTGAAAATTTCTTTGAAGGCGCTTCTGCTCATAGGCTAAGACCATATCATCGGAGGGCAAAGAAAAATGGTCCATGCCGATGGCTTTATATCCACTTTTCACAAGGGCATTTCTAGCCATGATGTATATATTAAACTTTTCTTCAGTAGAGGGCAGAGTTTCTTCTTTAATGGCCTTTTGGTGCGCTTTCATCCAAGGAATTTTTGCATATGAAAAAAGTGACAGCCTATCAGGCCGCATGTTGATTATTTTTTCGATCGTTTCGGTAAATGTTTCAACACTTTGAAAAGGCAGTCCGTAAATAAGATCGAGGCTTATACCCTTAAATCCAAGCGACCGTGCAAGATCATAGGTATATTTGGTTACCTCATAGCTTTGCCGCCTGCGGACAGCCTCTTGCACTTTTTCATTGGTATCCTGCACGCCAAAGCTTACGCGGTTAAATCCTAACCCTTTTAAAAAATGAAGTTTTTCCCCTCGATCCTCATGGACTGTTCTGGGATCAATTTCCATAGCGATTTCAGCATCAGACTCAAAAACAAAATATCTGTTAATCGCTTCCATAAGCTTTCCTAAGAGCTCGCACGATAACTTCGTAGGGGTGCCCCCGCCAAAATGAAGCTGCCTAACAGCCATTTTCTTACCTAGATATGAGTAAGCAAGCTCCATCTCTTTAATAAGGTAGTCCACATACTGTACTTCATTTTCAACCTTTCGGTTAAGCACCACAGAACATCCACAAAAAAGGCACATTGTGCGGCAAAAAGGAACATGAAAATACAAAGCTATCGGCAAGTCAGCTTTACCAGTAGCCTCAAGAGCTTCGATATAGTCATTTGTAGAGACATCGCCCCACTCAGGCGCTGTTGGATAGCTTGTATAACGAGGTATTGGCTTATCTAATGACAGTAAAAGATCTATGTTATCCATAAGCTTTAACGCAATCTACCAGGGCCTGCACATTTTCTCGGGGAGTGTCTTTGTTTACACCGTGACCAAGATTAAAAATAAATGCAGGGTCTCCTTTCATTCTATCTAAGAGCGCCTTTGCTTCTTTAGCAACAGTTTTAGGGTTTGTAAGCAAAATATCAGGATCAAGGTTTCCCTGAAGGCTGATGGAACCAAGTGATTGGCGCATATCGCGCATGTCACAGGTCCAGTCAAATGAAAGAGCTTGTGGGTTAAGCGCAGCTAGCCGCTTTGTAAAAGCTGATGTTCCACGGCAAAAGAGAATAACGGGACATTTTTTTAACCCATTGACAATCTTTTCCAGTGGTTTTTGAACAAAGCGATCAAACTGACTTGAGGCAAGGTGCATTGCCCAGCTATCAAAAATTTGTATTGCGTCACAGCCTGCATCAATCTGCGCATTAAGATACTCTATAGTAGTATCAGCTAGCACATCGAGCACCTTATCAAATGAATCGGGATCTTCAAGTAGCCACGTTTTTGTCTTACGAAGATCGCGGCTTGACTTACCCTCTATAAGGTAGCTTGCCACGGTAAAAGGCGCACCTGCAAAGCCTATAAGTGGAACTTTCAGGCTGCTTTTAAGCAGTTTTATTCCCTTAAAGACAAAGTCAAGCTTGGACACTACATCTTTATAAACAAGCTCAGAGCCCCTGGTGAGTGGATTTTCGATGACAGGCCCAACAGAGTCATAAAAACGCAAATCATATCCAAGCGCTTCTAGTATCAGCAAAATGTCTGAAAACATAATGGCCGCATCAAAGCCAAATGCGTCTATGGGTAGGTGCGTTACCTCGCAGATAAGCTCAGGGTTGTGGCATAGTGACAAAAAGTCATATCGACGCCTCAGAGCCTGATACTCATGCATATAGCGCCCAGCCTGGCGCATAAGCCAGACAGGAGGGCGCCCTTCCTGATTTTTACCTAGTAACGCATTGGTAAATAGCATGCTATAACAACCGCTCGAGGATGGCGTCTACTGTAAAGCCAAACTCTTTAGCAAGCACGCTAGCTGGAGCTGAAGCACCAAAGCCTTCCATGCAAATAGGAATGCCATCTAGACCAATATATTTATACCAGCACATATCACCTGCAGCTTCAACGCTTACGCGCTTGCCGATGTCACCACCTAGAACTGAGTTTTTATACTCTTTTGGCTGCAAATCAAAAAGCTCAGTACATGGCATAGAAACCACGCGCGCAGGCTTGCCTAGCTTTTCAAGCTCTTGAGCTACTTCCATAGCTAAAGGAAGCTCAGATCCTGTGGCAATAAGGGTAAAAGCAGGTTTTGCACTTTCACGCTTAACGATATAGCCTCCACGGCCTACGCCATCTTCATACGAAACTAAAGTTTCTGGAAGTTCAGCAACATTTTGTCTCGAGAGTATAAGACATGACGGACCATGATACTTTAATGCCGCCACCCATGCCATTTTCACCTCGTGTATGCCAGATGGGCGAAGCACATGAAGATGAGGAATTGCTCGAAGAGACGACAGCTGCTCAATTGGTTGGTGTGTTGGGCCATCTTCACCCAAGAAAATAGAATCATGAGTAAACTGATAGACAACTTTGCGCTTCATAAGAGCAGCCAAGCGTATCGCATTTCTCATATAATCAGAAAACGTAAGGAATGTACCTATGTAGGGAACAATCATATGGCTCTCGCGAAGACCTGTGGCCATTGTAGCCATACCAAATTCTCGTACGCCAAATTTAATATTGCGTCCTTTAAAGTCACCAGGAGCAATATTTGGAAACTTTTTAAGCATCGTATAATCTGATGATGAGAGATCCGCAGATCCGCTATAAAGCTGAGGCATAAAGTCAGCCAAGAAATTTGTAACCTCTTGAGAAGCTTTTCGACCAGACGTTGGCCCTTTTATAGCAAAACCCTTTAGTTTTTCTTCGAGGTCAGATGGAAGAGTATCCTCTTTCATCATATCAAATTCTTTTCGCTTTTCAGGGTAGGTGCGCGACCAGCTTTCAAAATCTTTTTTCCACTGCTCTTCTTGCGCTATTCCCTCGGCAATCTTGCTGCTGAAAAAGTCGGTAACTGCTTGAGGAATATAAAAATCCTCAAGTGGCAACCCTAGCGCAAGCTTTGTCTCTTTTACCTCTTCTTCGCCGAGTGGTGATCCGTGAGCTTTTGCACTTCCTGCCTTATGAGGAGAGCCCTTGCCAATAACTGTATGGCAGATGACAAGCGTAGGCTTGGTCTGATTTTCGCGAACAGATTGAAGTGTTCTGTGGAGCTGATCAAAATCATGGCCATTAACCTCTTTTACATCCCATCCGTAAGAAATGTAGCGCATCTTTGTATCTTCGCTGCACGCATCAGAGAGCGGACCATCGAGTGAAATTTGGTTTGAGTCATACAGAACAATGAGGTTATCTAGTTTTAGGTGGCCAGCAAGTGATGAAACCTCTGATGTACAGCCTTCCATAATACAGCCATCAGAAACAAGCGCAAATATCTTGTTATTGAAGATTTTATATTCCGGCGTGTTAAATTTTTCTGCACATATTTTATATCCAAGTGCCATACCAACACTGTTACCAAATCCCTGACCTAGTGGGCCTGTTGTCGTTTCTACGCCGTCAGTTTCTGGCGACTCAGGGTGTCCAGGAGTTACCGAGTGAAGTTGGCGGAAATTTTTGATATCCTCTAATGTCAGCTTAAATCCAGCTAAATGCAAACAGGAATAAAGCAGCATAGAACCATGCCCTGCAGATAAAACAAAGATATCGCGATTTTGCCAATGTGAATTTTTGGCATTATAGCGCATGCCAAAGCCATAGAGGTAGGCGCCCATTTCTGCACAGCCCATGGGAAGACCCGGATGTCCAGAGTCTGCTTTTTGTACGGCGTCCATAGAAAGGCCGCGAATAGTGTTTGCTACCTTCATGAGTACTTGCTTAGTAGCATCATCAAGAGGCTTTTCTACTGTAGAGTTTTCAATGTGGTGTACCATAACTATATTTCCAGTTGCGATGTAAATTGTTTATAGAGTAAGTATCAAGATAGTAACCATCTAGCAAGAAATGACGCAAGGAGAAATAGGAGTAAAATGTTATGAGCGGTTTTTTAGGAAACATTTCGAGCATAGCAAATACCCTTGGCTCAGATATCTCTTCGCTTGCAGGAACCATCCAAAATGCTATAGCGCTTCCAAACCCGGCACAAATTGCCATTGAAATCACACAAATTTTTACATACACCATAACGAAAATCGATGATGCCATCACCTATCCTAAGGCATCGATGTTTGGCAGCATAGTAAACCTTACAGTAGGCAATAGATCCGCCGTTGTGATTGCAGCTCAAGCCATTTTAGTTGTAGAGGCCACACTTGCCCTTACCCGTTATGCAGACCAAATAAAAACAGAATCCATCAAGATAGCTCATTACTTTGAAGGCAAATACCCACTAGCTCTATCATGGCTACGACAAAAAGATTCACATGCCCCAGAATCTCAAAAGAGCGTACGCGTTAAAATAATCTGCGACTGCCCATTACCGATGGCCAAAAATTATCTTCAAACAGAGCGCGTGGCAAAATCTGCAAAGCGTATTTTATGGAAAAGCCTAAAGTTAACGGGGACAGTATTTAGGATTGGGGGATGCCTCTTTATAAATCCAATAAGTAAAAACTTTATCGTCTCCTCTGTTTTTTCAAACCTCATAAAAGTTTACGAGCGTCTTAAAAAAAATCCACCCGAACAGCTCCTAAAAAGCATCGAAGCCAACGCCTTAAAAGTGGATTCTTTTTTAAACAACTGCGGCTTTCCAATAAATGTAACCGATTTAACGAAAGCCCTACGCAAGCAAATCACTACCCTTTCAGAGCATGAACCAAAAATTAAAGCCGTAACAGCTCAGATCCAGTACAGCGCCTTTACGGTTATGAATATGGTTACAGGCTCAAAAATCGCCCCACTCGGCTTACCATCGGAGATCCCTCATGGCCATACTCGTAATACTTGTCCGCCACGCAAAACCCCTAGCTCTCGATACTACTCAGAAATTGAGTGAAAGCGGCAAAGATATGCAAAAAAAGGTAAACACTTACCTTAAAAGCGAATTCCAGATAGAACCTACTGAAATTTGGACATCTCCAATCCTTCGAGCCAAAGAAACTGCCGAAATGATCGGCAAAGAGTTTAACCTTACCCCCAAGGAAGACATCTCCCTTGGCGAACTTGAGATGTTTGATGATTTAGAAATTAACAACAAATTCATGGAAATTGCAGATGAGAGCACCATTATCATCGTAACGCACGCTCCACAAATTATGCGCCTTGCAACCTACTGGCTAGGACAGAAAACGCTCACCTCGCAACCGCCAACAAGCTCAGCGCTTTTCTTGGAGTTCCCTGGAAAAGTAGAGCAAGGCAAAGCCACCTTTGTTCGCCTACTCACCTACTCAGATATTAATTGGAAAGAACTCCCCTCCAAACCTGCTTAATAGACATCTTGCATAACCACAATCCCTTGCCCCTGCCCTTGCCCTTGCCCGGAATGGGTCTGAAATGCACCTTATTTACAAAAGGAAAGTCACCTTATTTACACTTCGGTAACTCACATACTTTACACTTTTGTTGCATTTTTTATTGTCCTTTGTTAAGAACCAGCCTTTGAAATCAGCACACCATACATCATTGGGTTTATTGCAATGAGATAAGGGGTCTGTCTTGGAGGGATACCTTTTTCTGAGCTTACGGGGTAAAACAAGCCCATTTCT
>JBGSSB010000093.1:0-11247 GCA_041737255.1 Chlamydiales bacterium
CAAACATATGGTGAAGATCATCCAAGGGGTGCAATTTAAGAATGGTGAGGAGGTCGAAATTCAAGAAAAAACAGCTTAATTATTAACTAGAAATTAGGGTGCAATCTTTTTTGGAAACACAACATTTGACAATATCTCAAATATTTTCTCATACTCGCGTATCGCTTCATAATCGCTATCTAGTTGGCTTTGATCTTCTGATACGAGAAATATATTACCCGGTGACGTCCGTAAATCATCTGTTTTATAGAGTTTTTTATCAGGCTTCATAGAGTGCTGAATTGCAAAAAAACTTTTTAGCTTATAAAAGAAATCAAGAGGACTGATGTCCTGTATAGTACCAGCGCAATTCGAAATCATAGAAACTATTTTACACTTTCTTTTTACGTGTCGCGCCTCTAATTCATCAAAATACTCAAGAGCCGTTGAAGGGTGTAGGTAACACTGAGCTAAAACTGATAATTGATTATACCCTAGAGTATGCATCATGCTTGACGGGGCAAAATCTCCATGTAGCCTTGCTCCAATTTCAATTAATACGGGCCCTTTATCTGTAAGAATAAGTTCACTATGGCCGGCTCCGTATTGAATACCAACAGCATCCGATACAGATTTTATATACGAAGATATTTCAGCACCAACACCATTATAAGGGTCAATTAAATCTTGGAAATCATACATAGATCCATTTTTTAATTTATCGTTGGTCCAAATATCTGTGATAAAATGGCGACCTTGCCAGCTGACTGTATTAACTACGTATTCGCGACCTTCCATTTTTTTTTGTAAAAGAAGCTGATTCATGGTTTGATTGTAAAGATCAACCTTGCCGATTGTGTGTCCAAACGCTTCTCGGAGCTCCTTTGGCGTGCTACAAAAATAGACTCCTTCAGCATCGGAACTCGCTCGCGGTTTTAAAACCACAGGGAACCCTACTTCATGAGCTTTTTGTAACAGTTCATTTTCCTCTGAGACAAGATGTGTCGGGATGTGGGCAAGTTCGTTATCTTTTAAAGCTTTTTGCATAAGGTATTTGTCGCGACGGGCTAGACTCAGCGCAATCTCATTTCTTTGCGTAATCTGCAATCTTTCTAGTAATTCGTCGGCAAGCCAGACGCCTGATTCTGTGCCAGGGATAACACATGCAATGGAATATTTTTTTAACCTGTCAACGACATCGTCTATATTGCCCTCGTATTTTATATCTTCTACATACAAAATACTATTTTCTGTGTAGCCAACAGTATATCTTTCAGACATATGTGTATGAGCATTTACATGAATACAATCATAGCCTAACCCTTTAAAAAGGTAGGGTAAAAACCGACCTGTAGAAAATGCTCCCACAAGCACAACATACGATTTTGAAAAAATAGCCACTACTTTAACCTATGTTTAACACCTTTAAAATATTCACACACTTCGTCTAGCTTATCCGCATAAAACCCATCGGCATACAAATTCCCACTTTGTGAAAGAATAGTTGCTACTTGGGGACTAAATTTTACAAACCCGCTCTTTTCTATTGTCACACCATCCAATGCTGCCCACTGCAAATTTTGTGCAATAGCCTGACTGCTAGATATAGCCAGAGGAAGCGCTAACTCAACACTGCCCTTGCACACGCGAACAGGATACCCCCCCTGCAGCCCCAAGGGCCCTGGCAGATGATGTAATGAGGGAGTGTCGCTAAATAAATCGCGTAGCAACTCAGCGGCTATTGCACCAGTTATCTGATTGAGCTCAGAGCCTTTTGCAGCAAGCACAGGTGTGAGAAAGTTTGGGTTTGGCTGAAGCTCGCATTCATCATCCCAAGCCCTAAAACATTGCGAATCACTAATTAGAGCCTCTATAGATTTTGTCAGATGAAAATGATGAGCAAGCATCTTTATATTATGAGCTTTTGCTAAACTCTTATGTAAAATAGCAATATTACCTATGCCCGCTAAAACCGGCAGCTCTAACGCCGATAAAAGCGCATTTACTGCATCGGGGTAACAAGCATTGATAAATGCAATGGGCATTGCTCTTTTTTTGATAATCCCAAGTACCATTGAAGCTAAAGATGCCTGCAAGGCTATAGTACATGCATACCCTGCTTTATTTACTAACCTACACCAATCAGAGGCACCGCCCTGTAACTCCCAGGCTGATTGTAGAGAGGATGTATGAAATACCACTTTTGGCATATGTGTATCTAAGAGCTGCTCAACATATTCATCTTGCCAAATAACCTGATCAGCATAAAACACACACATGGATTCAAAACAACGCGTGCGAGCATTAGCTATTGCAGCAATAGAGGCCGCCTCTTGCATATCTCTTCCCACAATGCAGATGCGCAAAGGCGTAGCACTTACTGCCGAAAGCGCATATACTGTTGCTCTAGCAAGAGAGCCTGTCCCAATTATGAGGATGTCGCATAGCATTGAGCAACCTTAGTGTCTTCTAAATATGTCCCTAAAAATTTATCAGCATCGTAGTTAGCTAAAGCTAATCGAAACATTGCATCTCGACTTTGCCAACGATCTAAAAAGCCTAAATATGACTGCATGCGAGCTACGTCGTCATGTGAAATATGCTTGGCAATCCCAGTAGTTATTCGTTTGCATTTAGCATACAAAGAAAGGCGGCAAATCATATCCTGATCTTCCCAACCCCAACCATTTAATCCTGCGTTGTACCCATTAACCTTTAAAAAATCATCTCTTCGAACCATCAGCAAACCTGGCGCCTGTCGCGTACCATCAGTGACATCCTCTTCGTTGTCAATAATCTGCACGGATGTGCCGTCTTTGATTTTTAATTTAAGTTCATAGCCGAACATAACGAGGTTATTTGCCTGTCTGGAATTTTCATCAGTTTCCACAACACCCTTGAGAGTCCCAAATGAATCAGGGGTATCCATAATTTCATTAAGCAAGCTTCGAAGCGTTCCTTTAGGAAAGATAATATCGCAATCACAAAAAAAGAGAACAGGTTTTGAAGTAGCTGCAGCACCGATATTTTGAGCTCTGGCTTTGTTAAATCTACCATGATCGGTAACGGTGACAACTCTAACTTCGTTTGCAAAGTCTGCTATTTGCTCTTCAACCCATCTAGAGTCGCCCATGAAGTTTACAATTGTTATGTCACCATCCACCTCTCGGACATTTTCGACTAAACTTGGAAGTGCTTTTTTTAGCTCGTTTCGATTATACCAAGGCACCACTACAGACAGCATGACAAGCTCCATTGCTATGAGTTTTACGCAATTAACGACCAAGGAAGTATGCAGATTTAGCAAAACATCACAAGATAAATTAGCACCTCCAAAGAAACTCTTGGATTGCCCTAAGCGACTGCGTTTGTTACCCTTTACCTGATCAAATAGAGTCCCATTAGGAGCGCTGCCAATTGAAAAAATATAGATTGTTAATTACTGTATTGTGCCTATTGCTTGTACAGATAGTATTAAATAGTCAAAACATAGCCATTACAATGGATGATCCGCACTCAAATCCAACCCCATTATATACAGCTACAAAACGCGATGAACAAATTCTCTATCATTTACGTGAACATAACACAAAAGCAATACTCTTTGTCCAAGGCTCACAGGTAGATAATCAATGTGGCAGAGAACTAGTAAACCGATGGAATAATGCCGGCCACACTATTGGCAATCACACCTATACGCATTGTAGTCTCGAAGAAGTTGATGAAAATTTCTACAAGGATGACATATGCAAAAACCATACCCTGCTAAAAAACTATTCAAACTATAAAAAAATATTCCGTTTTCCGTATTTGAAGGAGGGTGATACCACGTATAAACGAGACACCATCAGAAAATATCTTAAGGACAATGAATATTCCCTCGGGAGTGTAACAATAGATATGTCCGACTGGTATATAAGTGATTGCCTCGAACAAGCTTTGATACAAGACCCCCACACAAACCTTACGCCCTATAAAGAATACTACCTCGATCACGCCTGCGATCGAGCCAACTATTACGACAGCCTTGCTAGTAAGGTTGTTGGGAGAAGCCCAAATCACACGCTGCTTGTTCACCACAATCTATTGAATGCTTTGTTTCTTGGTGATTTACTCAAGATGTTTAAAGATAAAGGCTGGGATATAGTCGATGCCACCGAAGCCTTTTCAGACGCCATTTTTATGCTAACGCCTAATACACTCCCTGCAGGAGAAAGCCTAATTTGGGCAATGGCAAAAGAATCGGGTAACTACGAGGATGACTTAAGATACCCTGGAGAAGATTCCTCTTATGAAGTCGAAGCTATGAAATATAAAAACTTGCTCGTCAATTCATAACTACGTAAATACACTAGTCACCGCCAGTCAATATAAAAACTAATTAAAAACCACACAATCACAAACTCTTGTAATAAAACAACATTTTATATATAAATATCCAAATAAATTAAAAACAGGTTATTATGAAGATATTTAATTATAACATAAGCTTTACTAAAACTAGTAATTTTCCAGCCTACAAAACTGGCGTAGTCACTCGTGCTGGCGCGAAAAAAAATAACGCTATGTTTAGCCCAACAAATACAATCCCAATTGCCCTTAACTTACTCAAAAAAGCAAGTGGCATAGACCCCAACTTCCCTAGTCTTTTAAAAATAACATCCAAAAGCGTACAGATAAATTCCAAAGCTACCGAAATTTGGGCAGTGCGACTTTCTGTTGTGTTTGCCCTATATGCTACATTAAAACAAACAGGTCTAGCTTAAACTGGTACGTATGCTCGTTTGCAGTTAATAAACGAGCATGTAGACAAGTTTTGCTACAAGAAAGTACATAAACGTTGAAAGAACGTCGTTGCAGGCCGTTACAATTGGGCCAGAGGCAACAGCAGGATCAACGCCAACACGAGCAAAGAAAAGCGGCGAAATACTACCAAGGAGTGTCGCCGTCATACAGGCTCCAAATACACCACAGCATACGATAATACCAACAACCATAGGATCATCTCCCACGTGGTGAGCTCCAAGCTTGTTAAGGCTATACACCACAAAACCACATAGCAGCCCAAATAACAGACCTATTAAGGTACCAATACCTATTTCACGCCTTACCATTTCATGCTTACGTCCTGATGAAATCTGACCTGTAGCAAGTCCCCTCACAAAAAGCGTACTGCACTGAATGCCTACATTTCCTGACATACCTGTAATAAGCGGAACAAAAAATGGCACTACAATAAACCATGGAGCATCCTGGAAGTGTGCAAGGCCTGTTGCTGTCAAAAGCCCAGCGCATAGGGTAACTAAGAGCCAAGGTGCACGAAGAATAAAGCGCGTCCAAATAGGGTCGTCACTTTCTAACCCCTCAGCGGTACCCCCGATGCTTGCAATAGTTTCATCGGCAATGTCTTCCATAACCTCAACAATATCTTCGTTTGTAATGATACCAAGAAGCTTGTTTGAGTTGTCCACAACAGGTAATATATGCAACCTATACCGCTCAATCAAATCCACAACATCATCTCGAGGCTCTTCTGGCCCTATTTTATGAGGCACTGGTCGCATTATCTGACGAATAGGTAGATCTTTTGGATTTACAATAAGGTTTCTAGAAGGCACCACTCCCACAAGCTCTTGATCATCATTTACTACAAAAATGCTATGGGTAAGTTCGATGCCGGGATTGTCACGAATCTGGGCTGCAACCTGCCGTACCGTGGTTTGCATGGGAAATGCAAAAAATTCATTTGTCATTAAGCGACCTGCTGTATCAAGCCCATGTCCTAATAGCTGGCGAATACGCTCGGCTTTTGCTGGCTCCACGAGGTCTAATACTCTTCGGCAGCGCCGGTCTGACAAGTCCTCAAGAACTTCTACAGCATCATCTGCGGCCATTTTATCCACAAGACGAACAATATCTACGTCTGTTGTTTGTCGAAAAATAGCGATACGTGAATTGGTGCTTACATTAACGATAAACGTTACTTTAGCTTCGAGATCCGGTAAGTTTTGAAAGACAACATGACGCACGCTAACGGGCAAACGCGTTACAGCGTAGGCTAAGTCAATAGGGTCATGCTCTATGGCAATCTTTGCAAGGTCATGCAAGATAACCTGAGAGGTCTGCTTATGGAAAACTGCTTCTAACTTTTCGTCGAGTAAATCGCTAATCTGATTTGTCTGCGAGTCAAAACTAGAAGAGTGCGCCTGATGGTGAGCCTCGTCCACATCATAAGTTTGGTCATGTTCGATATCATTATTACGGGTATTTAGATCACTCATGCCATTTGTCCCCTTTCGTGTAAATATTGTATGCTATCTCCGGACTCTATGCAAGAACTTACGGACATGTCCAAAAGCAATCAATTCTTGCTTGAGCAAGTTGCAAAAACAAAAAATAAGAGTATTGTCTGGGCAATCTAGAGGTTTGTTCTACAAAAATTGAGGATATAGATTGCCTGGAACTACTGGGATAAGGTAAACTGCTCTAGATTTTTTTATTTTAACAAGAGTTCACATGACATCTAAAGATCATATACGCAATATAGCCATAGTCGCACACATTGACCACGGCAAAACTACACTTCTCGACAGCCTTCTTAAGCAGTCAAATATCTTCCGTCAAAACCAGCCTGTAGGCGAGCGTTTAATGGATAGCTACGACCAAGAAAAAGAGCGCGGCATTACAATTTTTGCAAAACATACATCAGTATTTTTTGAAGATTATAAAATTAACATTATCGACACTCCTGGTCACGCCGACTTTTCTGCTGAAGTAGAACGCGTATTAGGCATGGTAAGCTCAGTACTATTGCTTGTTGATGCTCAAGATGGCCCAATGCCTCAGACACGATTTGTACTATCTAAAGCTCTTAAAATGGGGCTAAAGCCGATTGTTGTTGTAAACAAAATTGACCGACCATTCGCAACACCAGACCAAGCATTAGACCTTACCTTTGACTTGTTCTCAGAGCTTGGCGCAACAAACGAACAGCTTGATTTTCAGTACTGCTATGCATCAGGCCTTACAGGCTTTGCTATCAAAGGCATTAATGATGAAAGAAAAGATATGCGCCCTATGTTTGAGATGATTGTTGAGCATGTTGCAGCTCCAGTTGGTGACGATAACGAGCCGTTTTTGATGCAAGTATCAACTATTTTTTACGACGATTACGTTGGCAGACAAGCTTGCGGCAGAATCCGTTGTGGCCAAGTAGTAAAAGGACAAACGGTAATGCACGTAGACCGCAGTGGCACCCCAAAGCGATGCCAAGTATCACGAATCGAAGGTCACATCGGCCTAGAACAAAAAGAATTAGAAATTGGCCATACAGGCGATATCGTTATTATCTCCGGAATGCCTGAAGTAACAATTGGCGACACACTCTGCGATCCATCTAAAATAGTTATCCTACCTCCTATCCTACTTGACGAACCAACTGTTTCGATTGATATAACAGTAAACACAAGTCCATTTGTTGGCAAAAGTGGTAAGCATGTTACCATGAATAAGCTGCGCGAAAGATTTGAAAAAGAAAAACGCGCAAACATATCATTGAAAATTGATTTTACATCTGGCGATCAAGAAGTCGTTACAGTAGCAGGTAGAGGCGAGCTTCACCTTGCTGTTCTTGTTGAAGCTATGCGCCGCGAAGGCTATGAGATGAGCCTTTCCAAGCCACGTGTAATTATTAAAGAACAAGATGGTCAAAAACTTGAGCCATACGAAAAAGCAACTGTAGAAGTACCTGAAGAATATGCCGGTGGTGTAATTGAAGAGCTTTCTCGTAGAAGAGGCGAGATGCAAGCGCTAAATACAAGCCCCGAAGGCATCACACGTATGGAATTTATCATTCCAACACGCGGCTTAATGGGCTACAGAAGTGCCTTCCTTACTCAAACCCGAGGTCTTGGCATTCTTACATCAATATTTGAAAATTACGCACCTCTTGCTGGAGCAATTCCTGGCAGAAAACTTGGCGTGATGATTTCAAGCTGCCCTGGTAGATCAACAGGATACGCTGCATTCCAGCTACAAGAGCGTGGTACGCTGTTTGTAAACGCAGGTGAAGAAGTATACGAAGGTATGATTGTTGGTGAACATTCACGCGATAATGACCTTATCATTAACATCACCCGCGAAAAGCAGCTAACAAACGTTCGTGCTTCTGGTACTGACGAAGCTATTACAGTAATTCCGCCACGTCGCTACACTCTAGAACAGGCTATGGATTACATACAAGATGATGAACTTGTAGAAGTTACTCCAGCTCAAATTCGCATGAGAAAGAGATACTTGTCGGAGAACGACCGCAAACGCGGTGGCAGATAGAGAGGTAATTAAGGAGGCTGTATGACATCAAGACTAGTCGATTGGATTTTGCCCGGAACTACTCGAGCACCTATATTTCAAAAAAGTGCAGACAGTGCTTCACAGCCTTCGGATTCGAACAATAAAATATCAAGCGCTACAAATGTGGCGCTTGTTTCTCCCGAGCACGAGCACTCACCTGTTCGTCGAAAAACCTCCAATCGTACAATTGTCTATATCCCTGAATTGCATAAAATTAGAGATGAGGCAAAATTTGATGAGTTTAAGCGCTCTTTAGAAGCTATTATTAATGCTTTTAATACACAAGCCACAACGCCAAACGAGTTATATGCATTACTTGAAAAACCCACGAAACCACCAGAATACTACCTAAAACTCAGGTTACACTATATTCTTGAAGCTCTTCATGCACAAGGGCCTCAGGCTAATGAACCAATCAACCTTCTTAAAACCAAAACCATTGTAGAAGAACTCTCTACCATACTGACAAGCAACACCTGTACTCTCACTCAAGCATCTCTACAAGCAGTACTAGAGCCACACTTTAAAGATTCGGGACTCGAAAAGTATCATGCGTTGCTCTCTTATCACGCAAATGAACTGTATAACGAACTCACTCATTGCTTTTCTACCTCTACTAGTTTTACAAAAGAGTATGCGGCACTAAAAGCAAAAGTAACCCATCTGGCAGAACTTATTATTGGCTCCGCTTACTATTTGGAATCTGACCCAAAAAGCCGTACTAAGGCCATTTTACAAACACTAAGACAAGCTCTTCAGATGCCAGCATATTTACTTATGCGCTGTGAAGAAGAAAACCCATGCATTAGCCTTCTTCACGCTGTTGTCATTGGTTCATTTGCCCACTCTGAAACAGTCCCTTCATATCTAAAACTTGGCAAAGCAATTGCAGACAAAGCTACCATAAAGCGCGTTGATAGTTTAGGCGATATTCTTACAGCAACCCGAGACGCTGCGGCAAATGCTGGATTTGTTGAAAATGACCCGCTTGTAAATGACTATGCAGTCTCGCAAGCTGCCGAACGACTCCTACCAGAAGCTGTAGCTATAACTATTTCTAAGATTACGGACATAGCCTCTATTGGTATTACATTCTTAAGAGCAGGCATATCCCCATTTCAAACAATACAAGCTATTGCTGAGTACGCACAAGCGTACTTTTGTGCCACTTCCAAGGATTATCGCGGAATCTACGACAACCTTCCCGGTGCCCTATATGAAGAAACGTTTAGCAACAAGCAAGGGGCAACTACAACACTACGAGTTATAGTAAGCCCATCTCCGGCACAAGGAGCAACGGTACTTCCCGAATTTCATGCGCTTTTACAAGCCTTACAAAATAGGCGCATGAATCCTACCACAGAAATGGCCTACCCCTACACGTACTTTACCTACACAAACCTGCAAAATCGGTTTGGTGGCCACGAAGGCCTTCAAACAAATGCTCTTATGAAGTTAAATGCTCTTTATCCTTTTTCATTTGATGCTATCACGCTGTCTGCTGATCCATTAGCTGGCTGCAACACCTTTGATGAAAGCATTATGCAAAAAATGCGTGCTGTATTACTTGCAGACCAAAGCTATACCCTGGAAAACCTTAACGTAAAGTCAAACTATTACTTTCAGCCGAAAGACAAAGAAACTCTTATCGAAGCTTTTGATCTGATAATCACCAAAGCATACACTCTTGTTAATCAGCAAAACCAAATTCCCCCAGAAAAGAAGGTTGGAGTTTTTTGTGATCTTGTACATTTAGGCATCATCCGATACAAAGAAACAAAAACTGCTTCTTCATTTATGCAATCTAGCGGCAATGCAAGTGTGTTAGCGAGTCGCATTTGCGCTGTTTGTGTTGATAGAGGCATGATGATAAACAGCGAGCTACTTTACTTAACAGGGCACAAGGCTCGAGTTACTGCCGAAATAGATATAGGACGAGGGATTTTATCCAAAAAACGACTTCCCTTAGAAAAACGAGTAAAACAAATTGGTGTACTTGCTCACGATAAGCATATAAGCGGGCGTATTCTTCAATTTTTAAACGAGATAGAAGACTTCGCTTCAAAAGATAATCCCGTTAGCTCTATTGATATTACCTACCCAGGCTGCAGCGATGATATGCTACCTGCCGATGCGGTACCGATGACCAAACGAAAACTTTTTCCTGATCAAGAAGACGACAACCCTCCACCAGCTCGGCGGCTAAAGCTTTCTAGCGAATCATAAGTTTGAAAATACATTAACAAATAATAAATTATACCCAACAAACTAAAAAGTTTATTGGGTATTTATTTGTTCGCTACTAGTACGAATCCTTTCTTCCGATGTTGTACTGACCATGTTCATTAGGTGCAGCATATTCAGAGTGGTTACATGTTAAACATTGTATCAGTCTTTGTCTGGGGTTTTTATTTGTTTGCTGATTGCACTCAAAGCATGTAAACTGATACTTCTTTTCAAACGTACGTTTTGCACACAAACTTATTGCATTATACGCTTTTGAACCTACCTTACCGAACACGTGCATTGTAAAAGCAACCAAGGCAACTTCTTTTGCAGGCCTAGACCAAACACTAAACGTACCAAGGGCAACAGCGGTACCCAATAGTTTTAGAGCTTTCCAATTATCCCCTCTTTGGTACTGAGTACTCGCTGATTTTAGGCTATCTAAGGCAAGTAAAGCACTAGTTGCAGGCAAAAGATTTTGCTCAAGATCTTTTGGCCAATAGGGTTCAACTTGAGCAAGTGATGGTGCATAATTTTTTGCCTGCTCCCACAACGGGTTGGAACCACCTGAAAACAAATTCCTTGCTGAATCATACCAACTCATATTTTCCTCATTATATAAATATATAAACTATAAAATTAAAACCATCCGCGGAAACAGAGTAGGTATTTTCTGACTTTTGCGCCAGT